>JBAQZJ010000325.1:0-7879 GCA_049790855.1 Planctomycetaceae bacterium
ACTCGGGAGGCTGACGCCCCCCGCTCGCCAGGCTCGTTTCGTGAAAACGCCCCCTCGAAATTCGTGGGGCCGAGGGGTAGACTAATCGACTCCGCGAGCCTTTTCGCAGCCGGCGTGTCGGGACGACGTGGCGAGCGGGGGGCGTCAGCCCTCCGAGCGCTTGCCCGTGCGTGACGCTCGCAGACACGACGTTCGCGTAAGACAATCACGAAATACGCACAGGGCGTCGTGAGACTCGGGGGGCTGACGCCCCCCGCTCGCCAGACGAAGTCGTTTATTAGTCACAGTCGAGGAGAGTCCCGTGGCGACGGTCGAAACCGCCAAGTGTACGCCAACCCAGGCCGCAGAGCAGGTTCGCAACTATAACGGGGCCGAAATCCTCGTCGAGGGTTTGATTCGCCAAGGGACGGAGCACATCTTCGCCTATCCGGGCGGTTGCAGCATGCCGCTGCACCAGGCACTCGTCAAAGCCAAAGAGAAGATTCGCACGATCCTGCCGCGTCACGAGCAGGGCGGTGCCTTCGCCGCCCAGGGCATCGCCCGGGCGACCGGCGAGGTCGGCGTCTGCATGGCGACGAGCGGCCCCGGAGCGACGAATCTCGTCACGTCGATCGCAGACGCGAAGCTCGACAGCGTGCCGCTCGTCGCGATCACCGGCCAGGTGCCGCAGAACGTGATCGGGACCGACGCGTTCCAGGAAACCCCGATGGTCGAGATCTGTCGGGCGATCACCAAGCACCATTACCTCGTGACCGACGTCCGCGACATGGCGAGGACCGTCAAAGAGGCGTTTCACATCGCCCGGACCGGCCGGCCGGGGCCGGTGCTGATCGACTGTCCGAAGGATGTGCTGCTCGCCGTGCTCGACGCGGAAGAGGTCGATTTCGACCCGCCGATGAATCTGCCCGGCTACAGTCCGGTGACGAACGGACCGCAGCCCGAGCAGGTCCGGCAGGTGCTCGCGGCGCTCAAACGCAGCCGTAAGCCGATTCTGTACGTGGGCGGCGGCTGCATCAATTCCGACGCCTCCGAGGAACTCACGAAGTTTGCGAAGAAGACCGGCATCCCGGTCACGATGACGGTCATGGGCCTCGGCAGCTTTCCGGGCGACGACCCGCAGAGCCTGCACATGCTGGGCATGCACGGCACCGTCTACGCGAACTACGCCGTCAACGAAGCCGACCTGCTGCTCGCGTTCGGCGTGCGGTTCGACGACCGCGTGACGGGCAAGCTCGAAGAGTTCGCCAAGCACGGCAAGATCGTGCATGTCGACCTCGATCCGTCAGAGATCCACAAGAACAAGGCTGCGCACATTCCGATCGTCGCCGACCTGAAGAAGACGCTTCAGGCGCTGGGCGCGATGATCGAGGACGACGACATTCCCGACGTCTCGGCCTGGCGCAAGCAGTGCGACGACTGGAAGGCGAAGTTCCCGCTGTCTTACAAAGAGTCCGGCGACGAGATCCTGCAGCAGTACGCGATCGAGGAACTCTGGAAGCAGACGAAGGACAAAGACCCCTACGTCTCCGTCGGCGTCGGCCAGCACCAGATGTGGGCCGCCCAGTTCTTCAAGTTCCGCAAGCCGCGACATTGGCTGAGCAGCAGCGGCCTCGGCACGATGGGCTTCGGTCTGCCGGCCGCGATGGGCGTCGCCGCCCAGTTCCCCGACGAACTGGTCATCGACATCGACGGCGACGGCAGCTTCCAGATGAACATTCAGGAACTGGCGACGCTGCACTGCGAAAAGCTGCCGGTCAAGATCCTGCTGCTCAACAACCAGCACTTGGGCATGGTCGTGCAGTGGGAAGACCGCTTCATGGAAGGCCGCCGGGCGCACACCTATCTCGGCCCGATCGACGATCCCGAGTGGCACGGCAAAGGCCCCGGCCCGATCAAAACCGACACGTATCCCGACTTCGTGACGATCGCCCAGGGCTACGGCATTCCCGCCGCCCGCGTCCGCAGCAAGGCGGAATACCCGCAGGCCCTCGCGACGATGATCGCCGCCAAGGGGCCGTACCTGCTCGAGGTCATCTGCCCCTACCAGGAACACGTCCTGCCGATGATCCCCGGCGGCAAGACCGTCCGCGACATCATCGTGGAGTAGCCAGTTGCGAAGCCCGCCCGCTCCGCGGGGCGGGGCAGCGCCAGCCAATGGCGAATCGAAAGCACCCCGGCTGCGTTCAGCAGCCGGGGTGCTTTCGTATGACGAGAGAGTGCATAATGGAACATCGCCCCCAGCGAGGAGCTTACTCATGGCGATCGACCTGACGCGCAAGCGAAGCCGACCCGACCCCGCGATTCCGCCGGAGTTGTACGACGGCGCCCGGATGGACCGAAAAACGTTTCACCGGCTTTATGAGCGGACGCCGGCGGACTTCAAGGCCGAACTGATCGGAGGGGTGGTGCATATGGCCGCGGCGATGCGGGTGCCTCATGCCGAGCATGCAGGTCTGCTGCGGACATGGCTGACGATCTACCGATTCGCGACGCCGGGAGTCCGCGAAGCCGGGGAAGCGACCGTGCTTCTCGGCGACGGCAGCGAACCACAGCCGGATGGGTTGCTTTGGATCGAAGGCGGCAAAGCGGACGTGGACGGCAGGGGCTATCTCGCCGGCGCGCCGGAATTCGTCGCGGAGGTCGCCGATGCGACGACCGCGATCGACCTCGGCTCCAAGCGGTCAGACTACGAGCGACACGGCGTATTGGAATACCTCGTCCTCGAACTCCGCAAGCGACGAGCGGTCTGGTTCGTCCGCGACGAGCGCGGCGGCTACGTCGAGACGGCCGCCGACCTGGAAGGGCTGCTCAAATCCCATGTCTTTCCCGGCATGTGGCTCGATGTGAAGGCCTTCTTTCGTCTCGACGGCAACCGGGTCCTCGATGTCCTCCACCGCGGACTCGAATCACCGGAGCACGCGGCGTTCGTCGAATCGTTGCGGTCGAAGTGAACACACGCACGGTCATTCGCCCAACCGGTCCAGAAACGCCCGCTGATCGGGGTGAATCTTCTGGCGCGCTTCGCCGAGCGGCAGGAACGCGGCTTGGTCGACTTCCCAACTCGCCGGGGCCGCCGCGACCGTCAGCGGCACCTCGCCGGCGAAGCAGTGGACCGTCTTGCGGCTCTTGGCGTAGACGATGCTGCCCAGCGGCACGAGCGTCTTCGGCGCGACCACGCCGGTCTCTTCGAGCGTCTCTCGCCGGGCCGTGTGTTCAAGGTCTTCGTCAGGATCTGGCTCGCCCTTTGGAATGCTCCAGGGCGCCTTGCGATTGTAGTTGCCCGACGGATGCACAAGCAGCACTTCGAGGCCGCCGTCCGTCGCGCGGCGATACAGCAGCGTGCCGGCAGACTGCTTCATGGCCCGCAACCGTTTTTCCCGCTGTCCCGCGAACCTTGACCCGACGTCATCACACACCACCTACCGTCTCGACCGCCGCCTTCGCGATTGGGGCTGACAGGAATCGAACCTGCACTCCTTTCGGAACGGGAACCTAAATCCCGCGCGTCTGCCAATTTCGCCACAGCCCCGAATGTGCTGGAGGTCGAAGAGACATCTCCGGCAGCATGGCATTCTAGCGGCGGTCGTCTTCCGACGGCAACGAGTGCTGCTGAGGTCGGGCGACTGGGGCGTAATCGGCCGGAGGGTGGGCGTCGATGTCACCGACCCGGCCGGCGGTGACCGGGATCTTGCCGACGGGGTTCAGGCGCTGTGCGGTGGCGGGTTCGTGCGTGATGATCAGGCAGGTTCGACCGTCGTTGGCGACGGTCTCTCGCACGAAGTCGAGCACGCGGCCGCGAAGCGAAATGTCGAGCGCCGAGACCGGCTCGTCGAGCAGTAACAGTTCGGTTCCGGCGAGTAGTGCGCGACCGAGGGCGACCCGTTGCCGTTGTCCGCCGCTCAGTGCGTCGGGACGACGATCGAGGTGTTCGCCCAACTCCAGCGCCTCGATGACCGATGCGACGCCGGGGGTGGTCGTGCGGAATCGACGCCGTCCGTAGAGCAGGTTTCTGCGAATGGACAGGTGCGGAAACAGCCGGCCATCCTGAAACGAGACGCCGACGCGCCGGATGTGCGGCGATTGGAACTTTCCGGCGTCGGCGTCGGCGAACGTCTTCCCGGCGAATCGAATCGTGCCTTCGTTTGGTGTCAGCAGGCCGGCGATCAAGGCGACGAGCGTGCTTTTTCCGCCTCCCGAAGGGCCGACGACGGCGGTGACGCCCGGACCGACTTCAAACGCGGCTCGCAGGTGAAATCCCGAGGGATAGGTGAAGCTGCAACGAACGGCGAGTCGGGTCACGGCCGCACTCCGTTGCGGGGCGGCGTCGATTGCGAAGAACGCCGTTCCAGGTATTCCGCAACGACGAGGGCCGCGGTCGACAAGGCGACCGACACCAGCAGAACCGGCCAGGCTCGATCGAGGCCGCCCGGCGATTCGAGCCGATCGTACAGGTACAGCGGAATCGTTCGCGTCTGGCCGGGAATGCTGCCGGCGATCATGACGGTCGCTCCGAACTCACCCAGCGAGCGGGCGAAGGCGAGCACGGCACCGGCGATGACGCCGTGTCGGGCGAGCGGAAGCGCGACGGTCAGAAAGGCGTCGAGCGGCCGGGCGCCGAGCGTTCGGGCGGCGTCGACGAGCCGGCCGTCGATTCCGGCGAACGCCACGCGGACCGATCGAACCAGCAGCGGAAACGCGACGACCGCGGCCGCGAGCGCCGCCCCTTTCCAGTCGAACACGAACCGTATGCCGAACCAGCGTTCGAGCGGGCCGCCGATCCAGCCGTGACGGCCGAACGCCACCAGCAGCAGGTAGCCCGTCACCACCGGCGGAAGGACGAGCGGCAGGTTCACGGCCGTCTCGACCAGCGTCTTGCCGCGAAACGATCGCCGGGCCAGCAGCCATCCCAAAGCGACTCCGAACGGCAGGCTCGTCGTGACGGCCGCCAGTGCGACCAGCAAGCTCAGGCCGATCGCCTCCAGTTCGGGACCACCGATCACAAGTCCTCCCCGGCGGGTCGAAATCCGAATCGGCGGAAAACCACGTCCGCGCCCGGTGAGGCAAGATACTCAAAGAACGTTCGTCCGGCATCCTTGGCAGGGCCGTCTTCGACCAGCACGGCCGGATAGACGATCAGAGGATGAAGTTCCTCGTCGAACTCGTGGACGACCTCGACGCGTTCTGAGTTGGCAGCATCGGTCGCATAGACGACACCCGCCTCGGCTTCTCCGCGTTCGACGAACGCCAAAGCCACGCGCACGTCGTGGCCGCGAGCGATCTTGCCCGAAGACAGCAGTGGGTCGAGCAAGCCGAGCGACGAGAGTGCGAGGTCGGCATAGCGACCGGCAGGAACTTTTTCACCGGCGAGTGCGACCCGGTGAACCTGCGGGTCCGTCAAATCGGCCGGCTCGTTCACAGTCGCCGGATTGCCGACCGGCACGACGAGGACGAGGCGGTTCTCGAGTAGTGGTCGAACCGTCACGGCTCGACCGGCCTCCGAAACCGCAGTCGCCCATTCGGTGCTCGCCGAAATGAACACGTCGGCCGGCGCCCCCTGAAGCACCTGCTGCGCCAACCCGTTCGACGGCCCCCTGCTCACTCGCACCGCCGTTCCGTGTTCCTGCTGGAACCGCTCGGCGATTTCGGCGACGGCATCCGCCGCACTGGCGGCGACCAGCACCGTCACCTCCGGCGGTGGCCGGTTCGGTCTCTGCGTGCAACTTGTTGTAAATACAAATGTTGCGATGATCAGCCCGAATCGGAACCGCCGAATCGCCTGGCTCCTCTGTGATCGGATCATCGCCCCCCTAACGCCGTGCGGCAGCGGCCGCAAACGGGCAAGACACTTGGTTCCTCATGGCTCGCCCGCCGCGAATTCACAGAGGCCGCACATCGGATGTGCCGGTCGTTTCGGGCTTGTCGCTGTCAGCGCCTGAAACCGACGTTCGAGAAAATCGTGGCAAGCGACTGTCACAGTTTCACTTTACGTCGTAATTGAATCGGACAAGCCATTCGGTTTGCCCGGCTTCCCGGGTTTGCCCCTACGGCAAATCCGCAAGAGGCCGCTTGACAGGTGCGGGTGCCGTGATTTAATAGCGGCGGGTCAGGCTGGCGTCGAGGGAGAAGGTCTGTCGTGTTCTGTGGGACCAGAACACAATCCTTCTCGCGACTCACCTGAGAAAGCGTCCTTCCTAGCGTTGTCCTGCCACTGCGAGAACCGATCGCTTCGGCGTTGCCGGGGCGGTTTGGCCGTCCTCCTTGGAAGCTGGCGATCCGATTGGGTCCGGGTCGATTGGCAAAACGGGTGGGCGGTGTCGTTCCCTGCCCCGAGTCCGTAACAGCCTTGACGGCATGTTGCGACCCGTCTGAAGCGGTATCGCTCTCGATCCGATTTTACGGAGAGGGCGGCGTCGCGCGATTTCCTCGCAGTGCGTGCAGTTCGCCGGGAAGCGGCCTTCCTCAGGACAGCCGAGGCGGCACGTTCCGTGTCGCCCAGGGGCGGGAACGCCTTGGGAACGGCTGCGATGCGCGAACACACGAAAAAACGAATCGTCATCACCGGCGTCGGCGTCGTTTCGCCGATCGGCATCGGCAAATCGGCCTTCTGGCGCAGCCTGACGACGGGTCAGGCCGGCATCGGACGGCTTCAGTCGATTTCCGCTGAACAGCTTCCCTGCAAGCTGGCCGCCGAGATCCACGACTTCGACCCGCTGCGATTGCTGCCCGAGAAGAAGCACCTCAAGGTGATGTCTCGCGACATCCAACTGGGGGTCGCCTCGGCCGCGCTGGCGATGTCCGACGCCGATCTCGAGAGGAATGAAGTCGATCCCGACCGGCTGGGTGTGATCTACGGGGCGGGTCGCATTTCGACGACGCCCGAAGAACTCGCCGAAGCCGTGCGGGCCTGCTCCGAAGGCGGCGCCGACTTCGAAATGACCCGCTGGGGCGAAGACGCCATGGGGCGGATCGCCCCGCTGTGGCTGCTGCGCCAGTTGCCGAACATGCCGGCGTGCCACGTCAGCATCGAATACAACGCCTGCGGCCCGAACAACACGATCACCAGCCGCGACAGCAGTGCGATTCTCGCGCTGAACGAAGCGATCTGCTGCATCGAACGCGGTGCCGCCGACGCGATGATCGTCGGAGCCTGCGGCAGCAGCATCGACCCCGTCGACATCGCCCGGCTGAGCCTGTACGAGGGCCTCAGCCGGCGAACCGACGATCCCGAGCATGCCTGCCGGCCGTTCGACTTCGACCGCGACGGAACGATCGTCGGCGAAGGGGCGGCGACGTTCGTCGTGGAAGATTACGAGCACGCCGTTCGTCGCGGGGCCGACGTCTACTGCGAGATCCTCGGCACCGGGGCCGGCTGCGACGGATCGGGCTTCGCGAACGAGGCCGGCGGCACGGGGCTGGTCCGGGCGATCGAGCAGGCGATGAAACGCGCCGGCATCTCGCCCCGCGAGCTGGGCCACATCAACGCCCACGGCAAGAGCACGCAGGCCGACGACCTCGTCGAAAGCCGCGCCTATCACCGCGTCTTCGGCAGCGACACAGAGAAGATTCCGGTGACGGCTCTCAAAAGCTACTTCGGCCATTGCGACGCCGGCAGCGGCGCGGTCGAACTCGCCGGCAGCGTGCTCGCCCTGCGTTACGGCGAACTGCCGATGACGCTCAACTACGAGATTCCCGACCCCCGCTGCCGCATCAACGTCGTCCACGACGAACCGCTCCGCCTGCGAACCCGCTCGGCCCTCAGCGTCAACCGCACGAACATCGGCCAGAGCGCCGCGGTCGTCGTCCGGGCGGTGTGAGACGACGATCTACAAGATTGCAACGCCGCTAAAGAAGTGTTTCTCGCGACCCGGCCGTTTCAAAC
>JBAQZJ010000326.1:0-32261 GCA_049790855.1 Planctomycetaceae bacterium
TGGTGGGCCTCGCATTCGCTCGACCCACCCTACGAGAAAGGACGCCGCCATGGATTGCCGTTACGCCTGTGGAACCGTGGAGCACAAACTTGCCCGACGCGGCTTTCTCGGCGCGATGACCGCCGCCGGGGCTGGCGTTGCCGTCGGCGGGCTGGGCGTCTTCACCCGCCCCGCCGCGGCGGCACAACTTGCCGCCGGTCAGAAGCGGATCGTCGTGTTCAACATGCACGGCGGTCTGTC
Organism: Planctomycetaceae bacterium; assembly: GCA_049790855.1. Lineage (GTDB taxonomy): Bacteria > Planctomycetota > Planctomycetia > Planctomycetales > Planctomycetaceae > JACCRE01. Next base: position 241 of record JBAQZJ010000326.1, read on the forward strand.
GCAACTGGAAAGCTGGGATCCCAAGCCGAAGACCGATACGGGGGGGCCGTTCCGCGCCATTCCCACCAGCGTCACCGGCGTGCATGTTTCGGAACTGCTGCCGCAGACGGCGAAGCAGATGCAGCACCTGACGGTCGTTCGCGGCGTCGACACCAGCGAAGACGATCACGCCAAGGGGGCGTACTTGATGATGACCGGCCGCCGGCAGATGCCGGGAGCCGACTATCCGCACATCGGCGCCACCGCGACGAAGGCCCTCGCGCCGGAGGATGCGCCCTTGCCGGGACATATCGTCATCAGACCGGGGGGCGGCGGGGGGCGCGGCGGTGACGCCGCGTACCTCGGCACCAAATACGCCAGCCTATCGCTCGGCAACGGCAACCCGCCGCCGCATCTTGTCCGGCCGGAAGGCATCAGCGACGTGTCGGAAGCGGGTCGCCATGCGATCCGCCGCGGCGTCAACGAGCGTTTCCTCGCCCGCCGTCGCACCGCGATGACCGACGCCTACACTCACAGCTATGAGCAGGCGCTGCGGCTGATGGCGCAGAAGGACGCCTTCGACGTCACCAAGGAGCCGGCCGCCGACGTCGATCGTTACGGCAAGCACGACTTCGGCCGGCACTGCCTGCTCGCACGACGGCTGCTGGAAAAAGGCGTCTCGTTCGTGCAGGTCACGCACACGAACTACGACACGCACAACGAGAACTTCAACTTCCATCTGGAGCAAGTCGGCGAGTTCGACGGGCCGTTCGCGACGTTCGTCGCCGACCTCGCCGACCGCGGCATGCTCGACAGCACTTTGATCGTCGTCCTCAGCGAGTTCGGCCGCACGCCGAACATCAACCTCTATTGCGGTCGCGACCACTGGTCGAAGGCCTGGTCGGTCGTGCTCGGCGGGGCGAAGATCCCCCGCGGCACCGTCTTCGGCGCGACGAATGAACAGGGCACCGAAGTCACCGACGGCAAAGTCGATCACGGCATGCTGTTCCACACCTACCTCGAAGCCGTCGGCCTCGACAGCTCCGGCTCATTCGACATCGACGGCCGCGAAGTCCCCATGGCCGACCCGGCGGCACATCCGATTGAAGGGCTGTTTGCGTGAAGCCGAGGGATTGCAACACGTGGCTTCCGAGATTCAGCTCCGTTCGGGCAAGTCCGCTCCGTTCGGGCATTCGTAGGAGTATAATGCAGCGCTACGAATTGGAGACAATCATGCAACTCACGCTCGACATTCCGGACGACCTGGCGGCGGCACTCCGAGCCGCTCATGGCGACGATCTCGGCCGTGCGGCGTTGGAACGGCTTACTCTCGACGGCTATCGGTCCGGACGACTGTCTCTCCACCAAGTTGAAAGATTGCTCGGATTCGCCGATCGATATCAGACGGAAGCGTGGCTTGGCCGCGAAGGTGCGAACTGGAATTACTCGCTCGACGATCTCGACGCCGATCGTCAGACTCTCGACCGCCTTCTCGCAGGTTGACCCGTGCTCGTCGTCTCGGATACGTCGCCGCTGAATCTCCTGATTCAGATCGGCCAGATCGACGTTCTGCCGGAACTCTTCGATGAGGTCATCATCCCGCCCGAAGTCGCTCGCGAGATGTCTCACGCTCACGCTCCTTCTTCGGTCAGTGCGTTCGTTGCTGCTCCTCCGACTTGGCTCTCGGGCACCGACGACGCTTCTGTCGTTTTCGTCACTTGGGCTAGGAGAGATGGCCGCCATCAGCCTTGCTGTCGAGTTTGCCGCCCCTTTACTCATCGACGAGAAGGCTGGACGAGCGGCCGCTCAGACACAAGGGGTAGCGATCATCGGTGCAATCGGCGTTCTCGAACGGGCGGCCGACGACGGGCTGATTCGCGACCTCGCGTCCGTGCATGACGCAATTCGAGCGATCCCGTTTCACATCGCCGAAACCGTCCTCACCGCCTCTCTGGCACGGCACCTGGCTCGTCCGGGAAACACAACGAAGGACTGACAATGCCCACCGACCCCACCAAAGCCGTTCTCGCCGCCCAGTGGCCTCACGGCCGGCCGCTTGTGTCCTGCCGGTTCGACCCGAGCGGCAAGTACGCCTTCTGCGGGTCCGAGGATTACACCGTCCAGCGATTCAACATCGCCGACGGCACGCATATCGGACTTGCCGGGCATGATAGTTGGGTGAAGGCGATCGCGTTCAGCAAGGACGGTTCGCAAGTCGTCACCTGCGGCTACGACGGGCGGATGATCTGGTGGCCGGCCCTTGGCGACGCTCCGCAGCCGATTCGCACCGTCGAGGGCCATGCCGGCTGGATTCGCTCGGCGGTGATGCGGCCCGACGGCTCGCTGCTCGCCACCGCGGGCAACGATCTCGTCGTGCGGCTGTGGAACGTCGCCGACGGCACGCTCGTCAAAGAACTACCCGGCCACGAGAAGGTCGTCTGGTCGGTCGAGTGGGATCCGTCGGGCAAGTTCCTGATGTCCGGCGATCTCGGCGGCGTGCTCAAGCAGTGGGACGTCGATGCGGGAACGGTCGCGCGAACGTTCGACTGCAAACCGCTGCACACTTACGAAGGCGGCCAGATGGTCGACTTCGGCGGCGTGCGGGCGCTGTCGTTCAGCCCCGACGGCAAGTACCTCGCGGCCGGTGGACTGCACAAAGGCTCGAACCCGCTCGGGGCCGTCCATGAACCGCTCGTCCTGCTGTTCGACTGGGCGGCCGGCACGCTCGTCCGGCAGCAACTGACCGAAGGCATTCCCGGCGGCGTCATCTGGCGACTGCGGCACCTCAACGACGGCACGCTTGTCGCGGCTTCGGGCGGCAGCAGCGGCGGCCTGCTGTTGTTCTTCAAGCCCGACGCCGACAAAGATTTCCACCGCTTCGCCCTGCCGAACATCCTCCGCGACGCCGACCTCCACCCCGACGGCCTCCGCCTCGCGACCGCGCACCACGACGGTCATTTGCGACTGACGAGCGTCGTCGGGTAAGACAGCCGTCACGGTGAGGTGACGACAACCTAGGGGAATGCCCCCCTCTCAAAATGGGCAACTTCTGGGTATCAATTCCTTGCCGCCGGGTGTTTTCTGGCCCCGCACTTCCGACAAGCCGTCTCGATTTCCAAGGGACAGGCGATGGGCCGTTCAGCAGACGAGCAAGGCGGGCAATCCGAATGGCGCTCGGATTTGAAGTTCGGCCTTCGCGCTGCAGGCGTGGCGGTCGCGGCGGTGGTTGCCGTCCTGCTCGTCGTCATCGGCTTGCGCTACGCCCGCCATCCGAGCGGGCTGCATCTGACGCAACTCGATTTCGGGACTGCCTGGGTGCGGCCCGATTTCCGCTGGACCGTCCCGGTCGAGAATCGCAGTGACCATGTCATCGTCATTGAAGACGTCGATGCAGGTTGCGATTGCACGAGCGCCTCGCCGACGAGTTTCACGCTCGCTCCGGGGGCACGACAGGAACTCACGCTCCTGATGGATTAGTTTCCCGCCGACCACAAGGTGGAGTTCGGCAAAAACCACTTCGCCCAAAGCCTGGACCTCTTTGGCAAGGAAGGCAGGCCCGTCGGTCGTTGGCGATTGGAAGGCTGGGTGCGGTATCCATTCGTCGGCGATGCCTCGATCGAGGTCGCCGAGGGGGACGAGCCGATTGAACACGCTTCAGACATCTCAGACATCAAAAATCGTTGCAAACTGCGGCGGGATTACGACATTGCCGACGTCGAGGTGGGGAAACACGAATTTCCCGGAACCATCGAAACCGGGACTGACGGCGTCGGCCGAACGACCTGGGTCTACGCGCGGTCCCGTAAAAACCTGCCGGCCGGTCCGTTCGAATACGACGTTCCGCTGATCGCGACGCTGAAGGACGGTACGCGGCTATCCCCGTTCCCGATCCGCATCCGCCGAGCCGACCTCGACGCCGCGCCGACCGACTAGGCGAGCGTCGCCAGCGTGCGTTCCGTTTCCGAAAGTCAGTAAGAGACGTTTGGTTGTAGGTCGCTTTGAACGAAGCGGCCAAGAGAGTCGCCTTTCGCTCCGCGAAAGAAGCGTTTATTTCGCGGAGCGAAAGACGACAATCCCGACGCTTCCACCGATTGCAACGTGTCACCACCTGTGTCCGGAGGAGCGATGCGAACCTGGACGAAATGGGCCCTTGTGGTCGTCATCGGCGCGGGATTCACCTGGGGATCGATGCGCGTCGCGTCGCGCATGCCTCCGCCGGCCCTCCGAATCGCGGAGGACGAACTCGACTTCGGAAACGCCTGGATCACAGATGCGTTGCCTCACGAAGTCACGATCCGGAACGAGACGGACGAACGGGTGTCGGTCCGGCTCGATGATGTTGAATGGGATTTCGTTCCGACGCGCGGCGTTGCGGTTCGGTATGCCGGCCGCGGCGCTGCTCGTCGCCGGTACCGGTGCCGGCTATGCCTGGGCGGCCTGTGCCTAAGGCTGCCATGAGGGAGACTCCTGGAAACACGAGGATATTTGCTTTAAGTTCAGTCGAACGACCGCGAACGCTGGCGAGGCAAATTATACTTGGGCACCTGAGGAAGCCTGCGGGGGCGAAATTAAGGCGGGCAGCACGACCCTCGAATTTTGGCAAGTGCCGTACTGCACCAAGGAGTGCACCGGGAAGTCCAGTTCGAGAACGAGCGGTGCTCACGGTCATGAGATCGAAGATACCAGGATTGACATGGGGACGTTCTACTGCCACGCCGGGGGGGGGAACGTAGCCGCCTGAATCGACAAATGGTCCTCGCGCCGGACACCTTGTCTGGCGTGGGGCCGTTGCCGATTGATGCTTGCGAAACGGCAGTGGATGGCGGACTTCGATAAGGCGAGCAGTCATTTGAACAACAGGCTTCGGTAATAGCATGCGCACAATCCTGATCCCCGGCCTCGCCGCCACCTTTCTCATAGCCACCTCGTCGCCGTCGTTCTCTCAAGCGACAGAGACGCTCGAAGACGTTCGCCGCGTCTGGACAGCACGGCAGGGGCATGTCCGGACAGTCTATATGACGTGGGAACGAAAGAGTGCGAGCGCCCCAAGCAATTCCCCGTTCGGCGAACCGGTGGGCAACGATGACGCCGATCCGGATGGATTGCGGCGAAAGGTCGTGAAGGAAGAGGTTCGCCTGGATGGACCGAAGTTCGACTACCGGCGGGAACTGCAGGCGTCGGACGGTTCGTATCAGGGCAAGGGACGTGCTTCCTACGACGGCGAGACCAGCGCCCGATTGATTGGCAGCAGCGACAGGGAGCGTCCTGCCGGCGGCACGATCGAGACGGAACCTTATCCCCACGAAGTGAAAGCTGCTTATATCGGGCCGCTGACGCTCGTATACAGGCCGTACCTGGAGGGTCTGTGGGATCTATGGCCGGAGCGATGGCACCTCGAATCGAGCGACCGCCGGATCGGAGACGTGTCATGCATCGTTATCCGGCAAGACTGGCCCGAAGTCCCGATCGTGGACGAGTTTTGGCTCGACCCCGCGCGCGAGTTCCTTCCCCTGCGGACGATCCAGATCGTGGAAGGCAAGCCGCGGATTACCACTGACATCGAGTACCAGCGCGACGAAGAGCACGGCTGGGTGCCCTCGGGTTGGCGGATTGTGTACGTCGGAGAAAAAGGCGATTTGCGGGAGACCAGCGAGATCACCGTCACACATTACGAGATCAACCAGCCGATCCCCCACGAGGAGTTCGTGATCACCTTCCCGGCCGGCGCGGTCGTCGAGGACCGGCGTCGCAGCGAATCGAAAGACGGCCAGCCGGTGCGAGGCCGGGACCATACCATCGAAACGGCCGTCCCCGCCGCGGAGGTCGGCCGGCCGGTCGAGCGGTCCTTCCGCTGGTGGTATCTCGCCGCCGCCGGCGCGGCGGTGCTGCTTCTCGCCGCAGGTTTGGTCTACTACCGTCGCCAGCCTGCGGCTTGAACCTGCGGCTTGAAGTCGGCTACGCAATCGGATGGGATCGACGTGTGAGATCGAGACGGCTGCCGATCGTTCTCTTGCTGATCGCCCAGGCCGTCCTCCTCGGCTGGGCGGCCGTCTTGCACAGCCCGATCTTCGACGAGACGCCGCACCTCGCGGCGGGGGTCGCGAAGTGGCGGTTCGGGCGGTTCGACCTTTATCTCGTCAATCCGCCCCTGCCGGAGATGCTCGCCGCGTTGCCCGTCCTTGCCGACGGCTGCCAGGCTGATTGGAGCCGTTTCTCCGATCGCCCCCTCTCGCGAGCCGAGTTCGCCGTCGGCCGCGATTTCGCCGCGGCGAACGGCTCCCGCACGCTGCGGCTTGTGATTCTGGCCCGGTTGGCTCTGATTCCGTTGCTGCTCGTCGGCGGCTGGGTCTGCTGGCGGTGGGGGAGTGATTTGTTCGGACCGCGAGCCGGCACGGCCGCGGCGGCCCTGTGGGTGTTCAGCCCGACCGTGCTGGGTAACGGGGCGCTCGTCACCGCCGATGCCGCGGCGGCCTCGACCGGGGTGCTCGCCGGCTGGCTCTTCTGGCGGTGGTTGCGCGAGCCGTCGTCGACCAGCACGTTCGCCGCCGGCGTCGGGCTGGGGCTGGCGCTGCTGACGAAGTTCACCTGGCTGATTCTCGTGCCGCTCTGGCCGCTGTTGTGGATCGCATTTCGGCTGCCGGAGCGGCAGATGCTCGCGGCAAAGGAATGGGGGCGGCAAGCCGGGCAGTTGGCGGTCGTGATGCTGCTGGCGTTGTATCTCATCCACGCCGGCTACGGGTTCGAGAAGCCGTTTCGACCGCTGGGCGAGTTCGAGTTCGTCAGCCGGAACTTGTCTGGAGATTCGGCCGACGCCCCGCCGCGGCACGGCGTCACCGGCAATCGCTTCCGCGGAACATGGCTTGAAAGCGTTCCCGTCCCCGTGCCGGCGAATTACCTCGTCGGCATCGACGTGCAGAAGGTCGACTTCGAGCAGTCTCGCTCGGTCTACCTCGACGGCGAGCAGTATTCCGGCGGCGTCTGGTACTGGTATCTCTACGCCTTGCCCGTGAAAGAGCCGGTCGCGTTGTGGCTGCTGCTGGGGGTGACGGTCGTCGTCGCCCCGCTGCCGCGGGGACGCGATCTGCTCGTGCTGCTGGCGCCCGCGGCGGGGGTGATCGTGCTGGTCAGTTGGAATCACTCGCTGTGCCATTACCGCTACGTCCTGCCGGCGTTGCCGTTCCTGTTCATTGCGGCCGGCGGAGCAGCGGCGGCGATCTCGCGGCAGCGGCGGATCGTGACGGCGATCGTCGCCGCGTCGCTGCTGTGGTACGCCGGCAGCAGCCTGGCGGTCGCGCCGCATTGGCTGTCGTACTTCAACGAGGTCGCCGGCGGACCGAAGAACGGCTGGCGGCACTTGTCGGGCAGCGCGCTCGACTGGGGACAGGGGTTGATCGACCTGCGACACTGGCTCGACGAGCATCCCGAGGCGAAACCGCTGCGGCTGGCCTACACGGGCAACTTCGACCCGCATCTTGCGGGGATCGAGTTCGATCTGCCGCCCCGCGAGCCGCAGCCGGGCTGGTACGCGATCAGCGCGACGTTCCTTGCCGACGGCACGCGGCTGGTCGGCGTCGACGGCGTGCCGCAAAGCGTCCCGGAAGGCAGCTACGCCTGGTTCCGGAATCTGGAGCCGGTCTACCGCGCCGCCGACGTGCTGTACGTCTACCACGTTTCGACGGAAGACGCGGAGCGGGTGCGGCGGATGATCGCAAAGACGGAGTGACGTCCGGCGTTACGGCCGCGTCACCGGCTCGCCGTTGATGGGAGAATCTGCGAACGCCGCCGGCTACACTCTCGCCATGATCTCGCACAGCATTCCGCAACGGTTTGTCGTCGCCGTCGGTCTTCTCTGTTCCACGGGTCTCGCTCCGGCAGCCACGCCGGACGATGCCAGTGTTCCCGACTTCCCGCGAGTTCCACCAACCGAACCGGCCGACGCCGAGGCGACGTTCCGCGTGCTGGCCGGCTTCCGCATGGAACTCATCGCGGCGGAGCCTCTTGTCGCCGACCCGGTCGACCTGGCGTACGACCCCGACGGCCGGGCGTATGTCGTCGAGTTTCGCGGCTACCCGAAGCCGGAAATGCCCGACGATCCTCAGCCGACACCGATCGGGCGCGTCCGACTGCTCGAAGACGCCGACGGCGACGGCCGCTTCGACGAAAGTCACGTCTTCGTCGACGATCTGCAATGGCCGACCTCGGTCGCCCTGTGGAAACGCGGCATCTTCGTCGCGGCTCCGCCGGACGTCTGGTACTTCGAGGACGCCGACGGCGACAAGCAGGCCGACGTTCGGCGAAAGGTCTTCACCGGCTTCGGCACGCACAACATTCAGGCGGTGATGAACAATCTCCGCTGGGGCCTCGACCACCGCATCTACGGAGCAGCGGCCGGCAACGGGGGCGCGATCGTTCCCGCCGACGACGCCGATGCAGAGCCGACGACGCTCAAACGACGCGACTTCCGGTTCGACCCGGCGACCGGCGAATTCGATGCGACGTCGGGCGGACAGCGATTCGGCAGTGCGTTCGACGACTGGGGGAACCGGTTTCTGTGCAACATCCGCAACCCGGTGCAGCACGTCGTGCTGCCGAGCCGGTATCTCGACCGGAATCCGCATCTCATCGTCGCGTCGGCGATTCATGACGCCGCGGCCGCCGGCGATCAGCTTCCGGTCTATCGCATCAGTCCGCCCGAACCGTGGCGGATCTTTCGCGCCCAGCGCTGGACCCGTGAACGTGCGAACTTTCCGAAGAGCGAGCTGGTCGGCGCCGGTTACTTCACGTCGTCGAGCGGAGTCACGATTTATCGCGGCGCGACTTATCCTCCGAGGTTCCGCGGAAACGCCTTCGTCGCCGACGTGGCGGCGAACATCATCCATCGCGAGATCGTCGAACCCGACGGCGTCACGTTCACCGCGCGCCGCGGCGACGACGACGCAGAATTCGTCGCTTCGACCGATCCGTGGTTCCGCCCGGTCAACTTCGTCAACGCTCCCGACGGCACGCTCACCGTGCTCGACATGTACCGCGAGACGATCGAGCATCCCTGGTCGATTCCCGACGACATCCGCGCGAAGCTCGACCTGTCGAGCGGCAACGATCGTGGTCGGATTTACCGCCTCGCACCGCCCGATTTTCACCCGTCGAAGCCGCCGCGGCTTGCCGCAGCGACCACGGACGAGTTGCTCGCTTCACTCGAAAACCCGAACGCCTGGTCGCGCGAGACGGCCCACCGACTGATCCACGAGCGTCAGGACATGGAAGACCTGTCGCCGCTGCGCGACCTGTTGCATCACGCCGAGTTGCCGCAGGCACGGCTGCATGCGCTCTGGTCGCTGGAAGGTTACGGAGGCGCGACGGACGACGATCTGATCGCGGCGCTCGGTGACGACCACCCGTCGTTGCGGGAACACGCCGTGCGGATCGCCGAATCGCGTCTCGCGAAATCGCCGGCACTCGCCAGGGCCGTCGCCGAACGTGCCGACGACGACGCTTCGCGCGTGCGATTGCAAGTCGCCTTCTCACTCGGCGGCTGGGATTCGCCAGCGGCAATCGACGCACTCGCCGGTATCGCCCGGCGTGACGCCGGCGACGAGTGGATGCGAACGGCGATTCTGTCGTCGGTGGGCGACCGACCTGTCGCCTTGCTGCGGAAGCTCGTCGACGCCCCCCGTTTCGCCGACCGCGTCGGTGGAACGCTGCTCGTCGAGCAACTCGCGCTCGTCGCCGGGGCGAGCGGCGAAGAACGGACGACGGAATCTCTCGCGCTGGCCAAGTCGCTTCCCGCGGGCAATGACGACGTCGTCTACAGCATCATTACCGGCGCAGCGGACGGCTTGGCGCGACGCGGAAAACGAATCGGCGATCTGCCGGCGGCGAAGGATTCGCTCACCTCATTTCTGAAGGACGCCGTCGCCGCCGCCGGCGAGTCGACAACGCCGTTGCCGCAGCGATTGCGGGCGATCGACCTCTTGAAGCATGCAGGCTTCGAGCAGGTGGAGCGTTTGTTGCCGACACTCTTGTCGCCGCAGCAGGCGCCCGAAGTGCGTCTCGCCGGCGTCCGGCTGGCCGGTGCGTTCTCCGAACCGGAAGCGGCGACACTTCTGCTGGCGGCATGGCCTCGACTGACGCCGACGATCCGAGCGGAAGCCGTCGAAGTGCTGCTTCGACGCCCTGCGGGAACAACGGCCCTGCTCGAGGCGATTGAAGCGAAGACGATGTCGCCCGGCGTCGTTCCGATCGCCCGGCGCAATCTGCTGCTGAACCATCGCGACGAGGCCGTTCGAGCACGGTCCGTCGCTCTCTTCGGCGTCGACACGTCCAGCCCGCGCAGCGAGGTCGTCGCCCGCTATCGCGACTCGCTCTCCGGCGAAGGAGACGCCGCTCGCGGATTCGCCGTCTTCCGCCGCGAATGTTCCGCCTGCCACCGCGCGGCAGGCGAAGGCCACGACGTCGGGCCGGCTCTCACGACGATTCGCCACTGGGCGGCCGATGAAGTTCTGACGCATCTGCTCGACCCGAATCGCGAAGTGTCGCCGGAATGGACCGACTACGTCGTCGTGTTGTCCGACGGCCGCGTGCTGACGGGCTTGCTGGTCTCCGAGACCGACGCCGGGCTGACGCTGCGGCGCGGTCAAGGCGTCGAAGAGACGGTTCCGCGTTCGCAGATCGAGGAGATTTCCGGGACGGGAAAATCGCTGATGCCCGAAGGTCTCGAAAAGAACGTGACCACCGCCGAGATGAACGACCTGATCGCGTTTTTGCTCGGCGATCGGTCGCTCATCGATTCGACGTCGCGGAGGACGCCGTGAAAATCTGGGATCTGCATTGTCACCTCGTCGGCATCGAAGGCCGCACCGTCCACGAGCAGATGGCGAACCTGGTGGCCGCCGCCGATCGCATGGGTATCGAGCGGCTCGTCGTGTTCCTGTCGTCACTGTCGTCGCGCGATCCGTCGCCCGACGAGTTTCGCCGGCAGAACGACGACGTGCTGGAAGCGATCAGCCACTGGCATCACCGCGCCTTCTCGCTGGCCTACGTCAATCCGAATCACGTCGACGAAAGCCTCGAAGAAATCGATCGCGTCGTCCGCGACGGCCCGATGGTCGGCATCAAGCTCTGGGTGGCCCGCCGCTGCGACGACGAACAGATCGACCCGATCATCCGCCGCGCCGCCGAACTCAAGGCGATCATCTATCAGCACACCTGGCTCAAGGCGGGCGGCAACCTGCCGGGAGAATCGACGCCGCTCGATCTCGCGGAACTTGCGAAACGGCATCCGACGTTGCCGCTCATCTGCGGCCACACCGGCGGCAACTGGGAACTCGGCCTGCCGGCAATCCGTGCGCTTCCAAACGTCTATGTCGAGACGGGCGGCAGCGATCCGACGGCGGGAATGATCGAAACGGCGGTCCGAGACGTCGGAGCCGATCGCGTGCTTTACGGCAGCGACGTCGGCGGCCGCAGCTTCGCGACGCAGCTCGGCAAAGTCGTTGGCGCGGCAATTCCCGACGAAGCCAAACGACTCATTCTCGGCGGCAATCTTCAGCGATTACTCGTCCCGATTCTCGCCGCGAAGGGAATCAAACCGTGATCGACACGCACGTCTACCTGTCGCGCTGGCCGTTTCGTCGCTTGCCGGGCGACGAGACGCTTGCGCTGGTCGCGCGACTTCGCGAGAACGGCGTCGTGCAGGCCTGGATGGGCAGCTTCGAGGCCCTCCTGCATCGCGACGTCACCGGAGTCAACGCCCGACTGACCGCTGATTGCCGCGATCACGGCGACGATCTATTGATTCCCTTCGGCACCATCAATCCCACGCTGCCCGGCTGGCAGGACGACCTGAAACGTTGCGTCGCGGAACACGACATGCCGGGCATCCGGCTGCATCCGAACTATCACGGCTATCATCTCGACGAGGCCGTGTTCGCCGAATTTCTCGATCGCGCCGGCGAAAGCAGGCTCATCGTTCAACTCGTCGTTCGCATGGAAGACGATCGAACGCAGCACCCGTTCGTGCGGGTGCCGGCGACCGACCTCGCGCCGCTTGCTGAACTGCTTGCAACTCGGCCAGAACTTCGCGTCGTTCTTTCCAGCGCGCTTCGCAGCCCGTCCGATGCGACGCTGGCGAAGCTGACGAAATCCCAAGCCTACTTCGACATTGCGACGCTCGAGGGCATCTCCGCTTTGCAGCGGTTGCTCAAGATCATGCCGCACGAGCGGTTGTTGCTCGGCTCGATGTTCCCGCTGTTCTATCTCGAATCGGCCGTGCTGAAGCTCCGCGAGTCGGAGATCGGCCACGCCGCCGAGGAGGCGATCACCCGCGGGAACGCGGCGAGGCTGCTGCACAGCAGAAGCCCGGCTTCTTAAAGAAGCCGGGCTTCTCGGGCTGCGATCACTCGTTCGCATTCAACTCGCGAACGTAGATGTTCCGGAACTGCATCAGGCTTGGTGCGCCGGCCCATTTGCCGTCTTTGAGCGTTCCGTGATGTTGCAGGCCAAGGGCCCCTGTCTCCGCGATGCCGGGGAGTTGGGCGTCTTCGATGACCAGCACGTCATTCAGAACGACGGTCACGCGGTCGCCGCGCGAGGTGATCTTGAACGTGTTCCACTCGCCGACCGGCTTGTCGGCCTGCGTGCGCGGCGTGACGGCGGCACGCACTTCGGCCGGCATCTTCGAGTTGTTGCGATAGCCGTAGAACTCTCCCGAGCCAGCCGGCCAGCACCAGATGTTGACCTGGTTCTTGACGTCGCCGCGCAGCAGGATTCCAGAATCGGCATCGGGCAGCGGAATGCTGATCACCTTGCCCGTCGCGTCGCGGGCGTAGCTGCCGTCGGGCAGGATGTAGCGGATGCCGTGGTTGACCTGCGGCGTCTCTTTGATCCGCCAGTCGACGAGCAGCTCGAAGTCGCCGAACTCGCGCTCCGTCCACAGGCTCTTGTCGCCGGCCGCCTCGCTGCCGGCGTCGTAGTCGATGACGCCGTCGACGACCTTCCAATGGCCGCCGTCATCTTCGGGAATCTTCCAACCCGACAGGTCTTTCCCATTGAAGAGCGACGTGAAGCCGGCCGGCGGGTCGTCACCGGCAGCCGTCGCGCAGAGGACGAAACCCAGTGACACCGTCAGCGTTGTTCGGAGAATCATGGAGTGTCGTTTCGTAACAGGATTGCTCTGATGTCCGCCAAGCATTGCCGATTCAATTCACGAGCGACGGAGAACGAACCACGAAGTCACGAAGGACACGAAGAGCCGAGCTGGTAACTTGCTTCAAGACTCTTTGTGCCCTACGTGACTTCGTGGTCCAAAATCAGCAGTGTTGCGGACTGCCGCGAACGCATTCCCGAAGCCGCTTACGCCAGTTCCCACCCTTCCCGCGGGTTCTCGCGTCGCAGGAAGCGTTCGGCTTCAGGCAGATTCGGGATCTTCATGGTCTCGCGGTCCCATTCGATTTTGCCGCCCGCGCGGTAAGCGACGTTGCCCAAATGGTTCGCTTCCGTCAGCGCACCGGCGTAGTCGAATGGACTGCCGGTCGGGGTGCCGTTGCGGCAGGCTTCGAGCCATTCGAGATGATGGCCGGGCGAATCGGGAATGAACGGTTCCGGCGGCTTGAAGTCGGCGAAGTCGGCCTCGGGCAGCAGGACGTGCTTCGAGTAGTTCGACAGCAGCATCCCCTTCTCGCCGATGAACAACACGCCGTCGGACCACTGCGGAATCTCGCCCGACTTCCAGATCTCCGGCTTGTGCGTGCCCTGGTGCCAATGCACGGTGCAGGCGGGTCGATCGCCGCGGGGACCGTATTCGTAGGTGGCGCTCATCGACGCCGGTGCGATCTCGGAATGCGGCTCCGGTCCGTCGGCGACGACCGTCAAGGGCGCATCAAGCCTCAGCGCCCAGAACGGCAGGTCGTTCCAGTGGCTGCCGAGGTCCGACATCGTGCCGCTGCCCCAGTCCCACCAGCGATACCACTTCGGTCCGGGAAAATAGACCTCGTGGAACGGCCGCTCCTCAGCCGGCCCGAGCCAGAGATCCCAATCGAGAAACGGCGGCGGCGTCATTCCTTCGGCGGGGCGCTCGGTGACGGTCACGATGTCTTTGTTCGCCGCGGCCTCTTCGGGCGACTGCAATCCCCAGGCTCGCGACACCCAGACGTGCGCCTCGCTCACCGGTCCGATGGCGCCGCTCTGAATCATCTCCACGACGCGATGGTAATTCGCCGAAGCATGAAGCTGCGTGCCCATTTGCGTCGCGACGCCCGCCGATCGAGCCGCGTCGGCGATCAGGCGGGCCTCGACGATATTGTGCGTCAGCGGCTTCTCGCAATAGACGTGCTTGCCGGCCCGCAGCGCCGGCAAAGTCGCATAGGCGTGCGTGTGCTCGGGAATGCTGACGACGACCGCGTCAATCCCGTCAAGGTTCGCATTCAGCTCGCGAAAGTCGCGGTACGTTTTCGCATGGGGAAACCGCGCCGCGGCACGTTCGAGATGCCGGCCGTCGACGTCGCACAAAGCGACGACCTCGTCTCCGTGCGAGGCGAGTTCGTTGAGGTTCGCGCCGCCGCGTCCGCCCACGCCGATGAACGCCAATCGCAGCTTGTCATTCGGCGAACGCGTGGTTTCGGCAGGTTTCGTTTCCTGCGATCGCACGACGTGCGGCAGAGCGATCGCCCCGGCGGCAAGACCGGTGCGGGCCAGAAAGTCGCGACGTGTGAACATGGAAGCGGCCCCGTTCGTCGGTGTTCATCAGCGGTCGATGGCAACTTTGCGATGAAGCACTCGCCGTCCCGATCGAGGTGGGACGCGCAGCCCGACATCGCCACAATGCAACAACATCCTCCGATCCGTCGCCTGCTGCAAGCGGAGCCGGATGGCCCTGTCACCCGATGCTCGAGTGTGCGCGATGAACATTCCGATTCGGCTCTCTTTCCAGTTCTGCGCGAGCCTGACCGTGCTGCTGTCGGGACTCACTGTGACGTTCGCCGAGGGACCGTTACCGCCGGACGTGAAGCCGCTCGATTGGCAGGGTGATATCGCCTCGCGACTCGTCGACGCGGCCGATGCGTTTCTGCTGCGCGAGATCGACGAATCGGTCGCCGTTCGCGACGAGGCGTGGAAGCTCGGCGGCATGGACGCCGCGGCGCTCGTGGACCAGCGCCGAAAACGGCTGGCGAAGATTCTCGGCGTTCGCGATCCGCGCGTGCATGTCGAGGTCGAGCTGATCACGACGACCGAACACGACTCGCTGATCGCCCGCGGCGACGGTTATGACGTGCATGCCGTGCGCTGGACGGTGCTCGACGGCATGACCGCCGAGGGATTGTTGCTCCTGCCGCATGACGAGCCGAAGGCGGACGTGGTCGCCCTGCCCGATGCCGATCAGACGCCGGAAATGATCGCCGGGCTTGCCCCCGGCGTGCCCTTCGAGAGTCAATTCGCCCGTGTGCTCGCCGAGAACGGCTGCCGCGTCCTCATTCCGACTCTCATCAGCCGTCACCGCGAGCCGCGCAACGGCCGTGCGATTCTGACCCACCGCGAATATCTCTACCGTCCGTCGTTCGTGCTCGGACGCCACCTGATCGGATTCGAATTGCAGAAAGTCTTCGCGGCAATCGACGCATTTCGAGACGACGAGCATCAGCGGCCGATCGGAGTCGTCGGCTACGGTGAAGGCGGACTGCTCGCTCTCGATGCCGCCGCACTCGACGACCGGATCGACGCGGCGCTCGTCAGCGGCTATTTCGACGACCGGCGGACGATCTGGCAGCAGCCGATCGACCGCAACGTCTTCGGTTTGCTCGACCAGTTCGGCGACGCCGAACTGGCGGCGATGGCCGGCCCCGGCAAGGTCGTCATCGAAGCGGCAAAAGGACCGGAGTTGACGATTCCCGGCGAAGGCGGAGCACCGGCCACGCTCGTCTCGCCGCCGCTCGACCGGGTGCGGTCGGAAGCCGGTCGGGCGAACGATCTGATCCACCGTCTCTTCGAGACCGACGAGTCGATCGCGCTCGTCGTCTCCGGCGACGGCCGCGGACCGTTCGGTTCACCTCCGGCACTCGACGCGTTTCTGAAACAGTTGAGATTGGACGGCGCGGTGCAGAACAGCGGTGTCGCCGTCGAACCTTTGGAACCGTTGCCCATCGCACCGGAGCCTCGCCTCCGCCGCCAGATCGCCGAGATCGACCGTTTCACGCAGCGGCTGCTTGCCGAAAGCCCTTACGTTCGCGCGGAGTTCATGAAGGATCTCGACACTTCGTCGATCGACGCTTACGAGCAATCGGCGAAGCCGTACCGCGACCTGTTTCGCACCGAGATCATCGGAGCGTTCGACGAGCCGCTTGTCGAACCGAATCCGCGGGCGCGGCAGACCTGGGACACGCCGAAGTGGACCGGTCACGAAATCGTGCTCGACGTGTTCGACGACTTCTTTCTCTACGGCGTATTGCTCGTTCCGAAAGACGTCGAGCCTGGCCAGCGCCGCCCTGTCGTCGTTTGCCAGCACGGGCTGGAAGGCCGCCCGACCGACACGTTCCTCGGAGACCACCGGGCCTATCACGATTTCGCGGCGAAGCTTGCCGAACGCGGTTTCGTCGTCTTCGCGCCGCAGCACCTGTACCTTTTCGAGGATCGTTTCCGCACGCTCCAGCGAAAGGCGAACCCGCTGGGCAAAACGCTCTTCTCGCTGATGGTGCCGCAGCACGAACAGCTTCTGAAATGGCTCGCGACGCTGCCGTTCGTCGATGACAAGCGGATCGGCTTCTACGGTCTGTCTTACGGTGGCAAGAGCGCGATGCGGATTCCCGCGCTCGTCGAAGGTTACGCGCTGTCGATCTGTTCGGCCGATTTCAACGACTGGGTCTGGAAGAACGCCTCGACGCGTGCGCCGCATAGTTACGTCTGGACGAAAGAGTACGAGATCTTCGAGTTCGATCTCGGCAGCACGTTCAATTATTCCGAAATGGCCGCCCTTATCGCGCCCCGTCCGTTCATGGTCGAACGCGGCCACTTCGACGGCGTCGCTCCCGACGAACGGGTCGCGTCGGAATACGCCAAGATTCGATTCCTTTACGCCGCAAAGTTGAAGATTCCCGACCGGACGGACATCGAGTTCTTCGACGGGCCGCACACGATCAACGGCCAGGGCACCTTCCGTTTCCTGCACCGGCATCTCGGCTGGCCGGGGGTTCCAAAACGTACCGACTAGCCTGCTGGCGAAGGTGGACGTGGTTTTCGACGGGGATGCCGTTACCGGATGACCGATTGTCGGCCCGGTTCAGGCACCCGATCCGGAGACCGACAATGCCCGCAGAGGCTACGTTTACCACTCTGACGCTGCCCGTCGCCCGCTCTCGCCCTGCCCTCCCGCCTTGGGGATGGTGGGGCTTTTTCGTGCGCTGACCGCGACGCTGAGCCACGACCCTAGCCTATAGGCTTGCATTGGTAGCCTATGCGCTACCATCGCCCGATTTGGCCTTTCTAAACGCCCCAAAGGGCCGTAAATTACCTGTACAAAAAACATCCCACAAGGAGAAGCAAACATGACGAAGCTGACGACGGGCGATCTGACCGAACTGACCGATTGGTCGGAGAAGCAGATCAGAAACATGTGCGACGCTGGGGTGCTCATCCCCGAGCAAGACGGCGACGGACCGGGCTGTTTCCGGCTGTTCGGGATCACGCAGTCCGTCGGGCTGTACTACGCCTCGCAATGGGCCGCGAAAGGCTACTCCCGCGAACTGGTCGCGAAGGTCATGCTCGCGGTCGCGGACCTGACAGAAGATGAACTGGTCGCCGAGTTCAAGAAGGGCAGGACGCACCTGATCCCGCGCTCTGACGGCACAATGACGCTGTCGCGCTGGCCGAAGGATATTCCCGGCGAGGTCTTCGATCTCAAGTTCATCTACGACGACCTCAAGGCGTACATCGCTCGGAAGGTCGAAGAGGGCGAAGCCGTCGCAGTCAACGTCCGCAGCGGTCGCGGTCGACGCCGTGGCTCGCAGTCCAGCACCTGAAACGAAAATACCCGCCGACGCCCGACAGCGCCGACGGGTAAACAAAAGAAACCACCATGCCAATTATACCTGAGACTACCCGTAAACGCGCTCCCGGCTGGCTGGCTACGGCGCTGGGCCCAGCAGGCCGTGCGGCATACGAGCAGCACAAGCACGACGTGACGTCGTACGACGAAAGAGAGACAATCGTCCGCACGCCGGGAACGGATATGCGAGCGTTGGCCGACGTGCTCGGGTATCTCCAGCACGACACCCCGGAGCGCCGGGCGTTGCTCCAGGCCATTGGATTGGACGCCGAAGCCGTCGCCCCTCGCCACTGTGCCGTCTTGTCTCGGGAACTCCGGGCGATCTTCGATCGGGAACACGCATCGACCGTCTATTCGCTGACGTGGGACAAATCGCCATGGCCCAGCCGTGACGAAGACGTGCCAAACATCGGCCTCAACACACGCCGACTCTGCGATGTCATCGCGCGAGAGGTGGAGTGGCAGCGTCCGGGCTTCACTGCGCTCGGCAAATTGACGTTGCTGAGCGGACCGCCCGGCGTCGGCAAGACGTGGTCAATGATGGATCATATTGCCCGACTCACCACAGGCCGACCGTTCCCTATCGTCGGCAACCCGGCGAACGACTGTCGCGATGCCTTGTTCATTTCCACCGAGGACTCTGACGACGACACGCTGCTGCCCCGCATCAAAGCTCTGAAGGGTGATGCTTCGCGAGTTCACACCTTTCAGTTCGTCTACGGCGACGGCAAACGAAAGTCCTTTGCGCTCGATCGGAATAT
Organism: Planctomycetaceae bacterium; assembly: GCA_049790855.1. GTDB lineage: Bacteria > Planctomycetota > Planctomycetia > Planctomycetales > Planctomycetaceae > JACCRE01. The sequence goes on from JBAQZJ010000326.1 coordinate 19,012, forward strand.
TGAAGACCTCGACGCTTGGCTCGGAGCGCATCCGCTCGTCGAACTCGTGGTCTTCGACCCGATTTCGGCGATCTTGGGGAAAGCGGACTCTCACCGTGACGCGGAAGTCCGTTCTGTGCTCGGACCGTTAGCCAAGGTCGCCGAGAAGCGACGGGTTGCCATCGTCGGCATCAACCACCTGACGAAAGGCGGCGAAGGGCAAGCGATGTACCGCAGCATGGGAAGCATCGCGTTCGTCGCGGCTGCCCGTATCGCGTGGCAAGTCAATCGCGATCCCAAGGAACCGGGCCGCAGTCTGCTGCTTCCCGTCAAGATGAACCTCGGGCCGACTCCGGACGGGCTGGCCTTCCGCATCACCGAGGACGGTGTTTCTTGGGAGAAAGAGCCGGTGACGATGACAGCCGACGAAGCGCTCTACGGCATCAGCACCAAGCCACGCGATGCGGCGAAGGACTGGCTATCCCACCTGCTGGCCGATGGTCCGCTGCCGCAGAAGGACATCAAGGAGCGGCTGAACAGAGAGAAGGTGTGTAGCTTCCGCACGCTGGAGAACGCCAAAAAGGAACTCGGCGTCACTGCCGAGCGAGTTGGCGGCCAGATGGGGGGGTGGTTCTGGAGCCTGCCCAGCCAAACAACGTAACCCCCCGGACACACTTACGGTCTTTACGGCCTTACGGCCTTTGAACGTGTTTTGACATAAAACCCTTTGTTTTTGTGGGTATCTAAAGACCGTAACCTGAACACAACTTTACGGTCTTTATCTAAAGGCCGTAAGGCCGTAAGGCCGTAAGACCGTAACACAGCCAACCACGCCCACAGACACACAGCCGCCCACACGCCCCCATCCCCTTCCCCCAAGAATCCCGCGAGAGCGGGCCAACTATCACCAAAGGAGCCTCACGATGCCTCGCCTGCCTGCCCCGCTGGACCCGGTCGTAGAACTCGCAATGGCCCAATGGGCTGAATACAAGAACCGCGACCACTGGCAGCGCTCTCGCCGCGGCAACCTGTACCGGCACTGGGACGGTGCAACCGTCACCATCTTCAAACGCTCCGACGGTTGGTACGGCTGGTGCGTTTCTGACACGGACGGCACGCAGTTTTCGCGCGGAGGCTACGCCACAAAAGCAGACGCGATACACGCAGCGGGAGAGGACTCGCTTTACATCGGTCAGTTCTGATCTCGTTACCTCATTCCGGTATAAACTGAGTCTCGTACTTCTTCAAGTTGAAAGGCTCGATGACATGGACCCTCGACTTTGCACCGAGGACAGTTGTGTACTCCTTTACTCCGGTAATCACTACTGCATCTTCCGGGGCGAAGGCGTCTCCATCCACTAGGTCGCTTGTTCCCCAACCGACCGCCATTGCGATCTTATCGCCGAACATCACCAATGCGGTTCGGTCGTCTAGGATTTGCACTACTCTCAATTGATGGACGTATCCAGCGGCACCTACGGAGGTGTCGATCTTCCAAGGTAGCGAGTCTTTGTCGAAGTACAGCTTGTCGGTGGAGGGAGTCGGATTCCTTTCGATGCCATACTCACGTCCATTGGATACCATTCGCTGGCGTTCAGTGTCCCACGCTTTGTAGTACCTTTCTGCGATCAACAGTCTCGTTTCTTCCCCTTCTTTCTGTTGCCATTCGCGTTCGGCTTCCTCGTAATATTCCCACGCATTCCGTTCAGGATCGCCCAACGGCCGCTGCATCGCCGTAGCGCCTTCCATTATTATTTCACCTACAATCGGAGTCTGAATATCTAGGTCATGTGCAACCTCCAGTACGAACCGATCTGCGAGAACTGCTTGGAAGTGAGTATTCTTGTCGATCATCGAACTGTCAGATGTCGCTGATATCGGGTACTTCTGGTCTGCTTCTCTATGTGCTCGATGTTGCGCTTTGCCGACGGCGATGTATACTTCACGGCGACGTTCCAACAATTCAGGAAGTATGGGCCGATCGTCCGTCAATGTCGCGACTGAATCGGGGACATACCTAGATACTCCAGCGTTCACGGAAATGGCAAACCAACCTGGGGTTGCTTCGTATAACTCAAAGATATCGCCCTTTCGACCCGTGGCTACTATCTCTGACTGCGGATCAGGAGATTCCGTTATGGGAACATTATCAGTAGCCAGCACAATGTATTGCTGCTCCTCCACCTGCGCTACTGGTTCAGGCTCTACCAGTTCGTGTTCAGTGATAGCCGGTGCAGAAGCCTTTTGAGTAGGTTGAGCAGGCGGTGTCCTCGCAGCGGGCGGCGCGCCCTGCATAAACAGGGGAATGCCGATGCAACAGAGGATCGCGCTGATTGGGATGGCCGACAACAACAGCCACTGATTTCTAGTCAGCGATGTACCTGACGGTGCGACGTTCGCTCTCACATCAGTACGTGGCATCTGCGGCGGAACAGGCGATGGACGTGGAGGATCGTCGGGAACGATGATCGCTTCCGCTGCATCTTCGTCCACAACGAATCGTTCGCCGCACTTCGGGCACTTACCCTTCTTCCCGATGTGCTCTGCTCGAATCGGAAAGGTTCGGCCGCAACTGGGGCATGTCGTCTTCATCGGGGTCTCTCTACAGGGGTGAGGGCGTATCCTACGGTACAAGGGACAACGGAAAACGGTACAAAGGAAAAGGCTACTATACCCCCGTACCGACCCCGCGATACCCCCTACGCCCCTGCGATAAGTAAAACGCTCGGTAAACCGGCAGTAACACATATCCCGCACAAGCCGGGCAAAGATTACCCCGCCGTTACCCCGGAATTGGGCTAGGCGCGACACATGTACTGGCGTATAGTTACACTATAGATAGCCACACTACCTATAGCGGCACTACGCTCTAATGCCTCGCACGTACAAAAAGAAGACCGACCGAGAGTACGTCAGCCAGAAGCCGCAGAATCTGCCGACGAAGTTCCGTACCGGCTTCCTCTCAGGCTTGGACAAGCGAACGGACCTCGCGAAGTCGCTGCGTGCGAACTACGAGACCATCGTCGAAGACCTCGGCGGTCGCGATGACCTCAGTCACGTCAAGGCGGCACTCGTCGAGCGGTTCGTCTGGTTAGAGGCAATCCTCAAGACCATTGAGCACGACCTCGTCACTGGCGACATCGACAAAGCCGAAGCGCTGGGCCGATGGGTGCAGGCGGTCAACTCTCTCTCCGGTCTAGCGAAGACCCTCGGCATTGATCGGCGTTCTTCCGCTCGTCCGTGGGCGACGGTCATTCCACAGGAGGACGATCGGTGAAGTACGTCTTTCGTCATGCGTATCACTGCGGCTCACTGGCTCTCGTTCGTGCGGACTATCGCTGGAGTCTGTGCCTGCCCGATGGCAGCTACATCCGGGGGCAGGCTGCGAGTCTCGATGCTGCGAAGGCGTCACTTGATGCCGAGTACAACCGATTCGCTCTCGCTTGCTGGATGCGGGGTCGTACGCAGCCGCACGGTCTGATGCTGTGCCCGATGAAGGCTGACCGATGATCAACGCCACCGCCTTTGCCCGCTTCGCTGCTGATCCTGCTGCCTTCCGTGACGAACTCATTGTTGATGTTGACGGCGTCGCCAGGAAGTTCGGCAAGGTTCAAGATGATTGGCAACGAGCAGACTTCGCAGCGATTGATCCGGCATTGATGCTCTGCAACGGTCGGGCCAAGGCGGACGAATCGGTTCGCTCTCGGGCATTCATCGAGCGGCCACGCGGTCACTCAAAGACAACGGACCTCGCTGTCACGTGCGTCTACGCTCTCGCCTTCGCCACCCGTCCGATTCGTGGCTACTGCTATGCCGCCGACCGTGATCAAGCGGCATTGCTCAAAGACGCGATGGCGACGATCTGCCGCCTCAATCCTTGGCTGGGTGAAATCCTCGACGTTCAAAAGGGCTGCGTCACAAACGTTGCGAATGGACACCCCGGTCAGGGCGGCACGCTCACGATTGAGGCATCGAACGTCGCATCGTCATATGGCATCCTTCCGGACCTGATCATCGCAGACGAGTTGTCGCACTGGGAAGGTGATGGATCACTGTGGCATTCGCTGATCTCGTCAGCAGCGAAGCGATCAACTTGCCTGCTCGTCGTCATCACGAATGCTGGATTCACCGACTCGTGGCAATGGGCAGTACGGGAGTCCGCCAGAGCCGACGACGAAGCGTGGTACTTCACAACGCTGGACGGTCCGCATGCCAGTTGGATGACGGAGAAGAGGCTCGCCGAACAACGCCGGATGCTCCCGGCAGTGGCGTTCGCCCGGCTCTGGCTCAACCAGTGGAGCAGTGGTGGCGGCGATGCTCTCACCCCCGAAGACATCGAGGCTGCCTTTCACGACGACCTCGCCCCACTCACCGGCAAGCAGCCCGGATACAAGTACGTGGCCGGAGTAGACCTGGGGTTGGTCCGCGATTGCTCTGCTGTGGTCGTTCTCGCGGTTCCAGACGGTGGCGTCAGCGGTCGCATCCGCCTCGCTCACACCCGGCTCTGGCGACCGGCTCTCGGCCGCAAAATCGAAATCATGGAGATCGAACAGCACCTCCTCGAACTGGACAAGTTGTTCGGGTTGGAGTTCGTCGCCTTTGATCCGTGGCAAGCGGAGCACATGGCCCAGCGACTGGAAGCCGATAGCGGTCGCCGTCGCCGCAACGAACGCCGGAAGTTCTACCGTGATCCGTGGATGCAAGCTGTTCCACCGACGGCAGCGAACCTTCGGGACCAGGCAGGGTTGACGATCGAGTCCTTCAAGGACCGACGCCTCATCCTCTACCCCGAGGACGAACTGCGGCGAGACCTCACCCGATTGAGGGTGGAGGAGACCAGCTACGGTTATCGCCTCTCTTCTCCAAGAGACCACACCGGTCACGGCGACACCTTCTCAGCCTTCGCCCTCGCTCTCAAGATCGGCCACGAGGTCGCCGGGAAGAAGCGCGTGACGGTCGGTTTCAGCAAGAGCGGTGTGACCGCTCAACAACGAGCGATGGCTACCTTCGAGCGGCGGAAGCACGAGTACGAACAAGAGATGGAAAAACTGGACGCCCCGGACGACGGACTGGACGACTGGCGATTCGTGATGCGGGCGGTTGGACGGCTGTAACCCTGTGACACCAAAATCAGGAGAGAGAACGATGAGTCCGAGACCCATTTCTGGCAGTCAGGCGAACGAGGACTTCTTCAAGTGGTTCAAGCATGAGATCGCGAAGGACACTGAACACATTCTTCACAACGGCGATTACATCTTCGCGAATGGTGCAAAGCTCTGGGCGAGAGAGCCGCTGACGTTCGAGGGTCCGCACCACATGGACGACGCCTACAACGTCCGGAAACTATTCCTCACACTGCGACTCAAGGAGTTGCGATCACATTACGACACCTGGCGTCGAAATATGCGGGAGGACGCGGCTCGTTGTGCGGCGACCGGCGATCCGCTGCCCTTCACCGAAAAGAACGTCGCTGCTCTCGAAGAAGAAAAGAAACTGATCGACAAGTACGAGGCAGAGCTTCACGAACACACCGCCCCAGACCGCAAACGGGCGGAGCAGTTGGCCGCCGAGGATCAGCGGTCTCTCAACAAACGAAAGGCAGCCGCAATTCAGATGGAGAAGATGCTGAAACGGCTGGAACGCTGATTCAACCCTTTCCATTCAAGGATCACAATGCAACACGTCACCAGCAATGCTGGAAGACTACGACAGGTCGGAGCTGATCTCATCATCGCGCCTATGACAATGATCGTTTCCGGCGTTCTCGAAGGCAGCAAAGGTGCGCTCTACTACCCGCCGGAAGAATTGCGAAAGAACGCATCGGCTTGGGAAGGCATGCCGATCGTCGTCAATCATCCGAAAGTCAACGGCAGGAACGTGACCGCTCGCAATAACGCCGCAGTGCTGAAGCAATTCGGCATCGGCACGGTCCGCAACGCTGCCTTCGTCAATGGCAAACTCGTCGCGGAAGGCTGGTTCGACGTTCCGAAAATGCGGCGAGTCAACCCGTTCCTGTTGGATGCCCTACAGTCGGGCCGGCCGATGGAACTCAGCACCGGACTGCACACGGATAACATCCCTGCCCCCTATGGGGCGACACACAACGGACGAGGCTACGACTACATCGCCCGGAACTACAATCCCGACCACCTGGCGATTCTGACGCACGAAATTGGCGCTTGCAGCGTCAACGATGGCTGCGGTGTTCACGTCAACAATCTTTCTCCCCGAGGAACTGAAATGTGTAACTGCCGAGAATGTAACGATTACCTGCCCATCCCGGGATTGGCCGCAGTTTATCAGCAGCCGACCAACAACACCTACCTCGGTGCCGCTGGTTACTCTCCGGCGACTGTGCCCGTACATGATCGGGATGACTATCTTCCGATTCCCACGATCAATTGGGCCGCGGAACAGCGGGCCGAGAACCGCTCAAACACCCACGAGGATGACGACATCCTGCCGCTTCCCCGGATGATCTTCTGAAGTATTGGGGGCGTCGGCGTAGGCACCCGACGTGCGACTGGTTTCGGCCGTCGCAGGTAACGCAGGGATTTCGCAGTTCCATGCGTTGCCTCCCCTTGCTTACGAGGCGTCGGTGAGTTCAGCGCCGACGTGATGGCTGCGGCGTGGTCACAGGCGTCGTCAGCCTCCAGGGTCGGATGAGGTTTGTTTCCCCCTCATCCGGCCCTGTCTTTTTATCTACTTCACCCCCGTCGCTGGAGCGAGAGCCGTGGTCAAGGTACTGATGCGCAACGGCAAAGTGGTCCTGCGCCCGAGCGGAGCGGTGATGCTGATCGGCGACGAAGCTGACCCCTGCACTGCACCGTGTTCATGCATCCCGACGCAAGTATGCTCTAGCCTCATCATGCCCTATGCGTGGACTCTCGTGATCCCTGATGACTGGTCGCCGGAGTTCGGCAGCGAGTTCAGTATCTCGGAACTGTGCCGTAATGCGTCTCTAACCGGAACGCACGACCTTTATCGGGCCGAGTATGTTGCGTCGTACCACTCGTGCGGCACGAAGTTCGTCTCTCGGACTTTCGCGCAACAGGGGTGCAGATGGTTCAACGTTGATACTACACAGACTGTGGAAGCCATTGTCGAAGAGTTTGGTGGCACCCCTTGTACCGCAGGCGATCCACGCATTTGTTACGAGTCGCCGTACGACTTCACGCATCTACGATCAGATGCGACGAATTGCTTTGATCCCGATTCGTGCGAGTCACGGCTGGGGCAGGACGCCCTTTCGGCCGGGTCGCCGGGAAGCATCAAGATAATCGCAGGCGGCGGTCTCGGCCTGACATGCTCGTTGAGTCATTCCGTCCTCCGTTATCGGAATGTGTCGTTCTTCTGTGAGCCTGATACGTTCCTTAGTAACGTCTACTCGGTGACTTATCAGTCAGATGCATTCCCCGAAGGGACTGATCTGTCGCAATTAGAGTCCGTCACGCTGACTCAGACAGCCGACCCAAACTCCCCATCTGAGATCACGATGATCCCCGCAGAAATCGCGGAGCCGTCATGAAGTGCCAATGCCCTCTCGCCGGATTCTGCCCGACGCATCAACGACGCATGACGAAGGCGGAGCATTCGCTCTGCCGGAAAGCGGACACCTACTTCAGCGCCTTCCAGGCTGACCGACAGCGAGGCAGAACCTCTCCCGCCAAGCCTGTTACGTCAACGACACCGACCGGCTGTTCGGGCTGCGAGAAGCGGAAGGCGTGGCTGAACGAGAGGTCCGGTCCGCTCAAGCTGGGCGACAAGGTCGAAGCCATCACGAAGGCCACCGGCATCAAAGCGGTCGTGGAACACTTTTCAGGAGACGAATGATGCGCTGGTTCTGTCGCCTTCGGGAGCTGCTGTGCGGTCCTTGCACTCCCGCCACCGTTGAACCTCTACCGTTGATTACCCCACCACCGATCAAGCGAGTGCGTGGTCTCACCGGGAGTTGCACCAGTCCGCCGGACTCTCCTCGCCCGATCATCCCTCCTCGTCGCTGCTGCAACGGTCGCTGCCGCACAAGGGTCAAACGATGACATACCATACTATCTACGGCTCGGCCACTTTATACATCATCTTCGGTTGAGTGGGGCTATATGCGAGGCATCATAACGAGTCCGTACCCGACATCACTTTACGCTGCTCCGGCCACGAGTTATAAATGGTCGCTAAGTGGACGTGCGTCCATGATTATCCGTGCTCGTGAATTGAGGAGCGAAATGATGGCGAAGCCGACGAAAACCGCGAAGACCACAACGAAGGCGACCGCCCCTTCCCCCAAGGAAGTTCAGGGCACGCACCGCGACCACGATCTTCCGTGGTGTGACAAGAAGGTGGCGTTGTTCAAAGCTCTGAAGGAACTGAAGGCGGTCGGTGCGACCCACGCAAAGGGGTCTAAAGAAATCATCGCAAAGTCCGGCGGAACGCTAACGCCCCGCGACGTCCGCCACTACTCGTACCACGCCAAGGCTGCTGGCCTGATTGACCTCGCCGACCTGGAGGGCACCGTCGGCTATGCGTACTATCTGACAGCCAAAGGCGCGAAGGTGGACCCCGTCGCCGCCTTCAAAGCCCAGCAAGCCGAGGAATAGGGTCCCCCCGCATACTAGCGCCGTCCGTATAGTACCGCACAGCGTCCCCTGTAACGACCGGGCGCGGTAAACCCGGCCCGTGGCCCGCCTTTTCCCGGTTGTGTCGGCCTGTGGTCGCTGGGTGGGCCTGTTTTTGGGGCTATGTGGCCCTGCGCCCGGATAAGTATCGTATACGGGGCGGCACCGTCCGGGAGTAGCTACCCGGCCGGGGCCAGCAGCCGCGACCCGGCAGGCCAGCCGCCCCTCTTTCCCTTCCTTCGGGTCGCGCAAGGGTCGCGACCATGTCTCGGAAGAAAGCGCTGCTGCCTGCTGTTGGCTACCTTCGCAAATCCACGAAGGGTGAACGTGCCGACGGAACTCAGAAGCAAGAAAAGTCCCTCGCGCAGCAGCGAGCGGAAATCGTCAAGCTGGTCGAGGGCCAGTACGAAATCGTCAAGTGGTTCACGGACGAAGGCGTCAGCGGCTGGAAGCGCGGAGCCAAGCGGCCAGACTTCCAACGCATGATCGCAGAAGTTCATCAACTCGGTGCGCAGGCTATCGTCTGCGACAACATTGACCGCTTCTCTCGGGCATCCGTCGATGACGTTCAGGAAGACGCACGGGCACTCCGCCAGGCTGGCGTTCGCTGGATCGTGACGGCCAGCCACGGCGACTACGACCTCGGCAATCCCAACAACATCGGCGAGATTCTGAAGTTCGTCGTCGCTGTCTGGTCATCGCACGAGTACAGCCGGCAGCTTTCTCGCCGCGTGTCCCTTGCTCGCCGGAACGCCGCAGCGAACGGGAAGCGTACCGGAGGCACCGCTCCGTTCGGCTTGCAACATGACGGCAAAGGTGGACTGAAACACGGCGACCCGAAGAAGGTCGAACTCGTCCGCTGGATCTTCGATCAGTTCGCGAACCAGTCTCGCAGCATTACCTGGATAATCGGCGACCTGAACCGGCGAAAGGTTCCCAGTCCCAGCGGGCCGAAGTCACCTTGGACCTCACGTACCGTCGCATCAATGCTACGTCGCGAAGTCTACCGAGGCGACTTCGTCTACAACAAAAGGCCATCCGGGCAGTTCTTCCGGATTGACTCATCTGGCGATGTCGTCGAGAAAGCGGAAGTGAACGGCACAGGCAAAGTCATCGCGTTGCGAGGTGCGTACACACCGATCATCGCGCCGGCTCTTTGGGAGAAGGTCCAGAACCGGCTGGCGACTGTCTCCCAAAAACGAAACCGACGGAAGGCAGCATACGCGCTGAGCGGCGGAATCCTCGTCTGCGATCACTGTGGCTCTCGGCTCGTCGGATGCAAACCAAACAAAAAGGTTGTGTACCGCTGTCCCAGCTACTCCGTGCATGGCATCGGATCGTGCAACCAGTGGCAAGTTCGCGAGGAAGACATCCTACCGTTCATCCTTGAGACGTTGAGCAAGGAGATCGACGACCTTACCAACCTCCAGCGACAGTTCGTCAAGCCGGTCACTGATGCTGATCGTCGGGCGGAGAAGCAATCGGAGCGGGACGCCCTATCCGCAAAGATTGAACATTGGGTCGAGGGCATCTTGGACATCACTGACCGAGAAACCCGGCAGGCATTGGATCGGCGGATCAGCGAGGCGCGGGAGCAGTTGGCAGCGCTAGACGCGGCACTTGCGGCACCGGACGCAGTGGACGACAGCGAGCGAATGCGAACATTCCTCCAAGAGGTCGGCCGCTACTTCAAGGGGTTGGTCAAGGTACCAAAGGCAACCACCCCCAACGATCCTGACGTAGTCCCGTTCGTCCTTGCAGACCCCCGGAAGGTCAACGAGGCACTTCACGAGCTTGGCGCGGAAATCCGATTGCGTTGGCGCACGGACCTCTGTACGCTGCGAAACGGCGGCACCCGTCGCCGACACATTCTTGTTCGCGGCCGGTTCCGGTTGGGGCAAAGGCGAGGAAAGCTGCCCCAATATCTTTTGGAACCTCCGGTTGGCCCGAACCGAAAGCGCGCGACGGCGGATGAGCCGCCGCGACGACCAGGACGGCAGCGCCGATCATCCGCGCGGAGTGGCGACGCGACGAGGCTGCGTCGTATTCGAACGGCGTGCCGAGCGACAACCGCAGTCGACAATCTGGTCGGCATCATGCTAGATCAACGACCGCCGTTCGGCCCAACGAACGGACCACGCCAAATCTTCTCGCCTCGCAGACTCTGAGTTTGCCGCACAAACACCGGCACGCCAGCGATCTGGGCAGTCAGCCGGAAGGGAATCGCCTTTCAGGCCGGGCTGTGGCAGACGCCGTGTCTTCCGCCACCTTCCGACCTCGGCGGCGAGCAGGGCCGATCGTTTCTGCCGGCATCACCGATCCGCTCGGGCCGCCGAGGTCAAGATCCGACGACATTTTCGGTCGGCAAACACCCGCCACAAAAATACAGGCATTGAGCGAACACCCCCATTCATATTAGTAGAAACACCATGAATCACTTGCTCTCCTAATAATAAAACCGATTGTCTTAATATCTGCTGCGATCGGGATGAGCAAGCACACGCGGTGAGCGGGAATCGAGGGGAAATCGAACGTGATAGTGCTGAAAAGCAAATAAAAATGCCGGGCACGGCTTGTCTTAATTTCGGATTCCCGTCTACCTTCGCGATGCCGACGGCGTGCGGTTGCAAACAATCCGTCTTTTCCTGATTCGCAAATGGTCAAAAATAAACCACGCCTGCCGGTTGCCGACGTAGGTAGTAATACCTACTCTTGCAATCTCCCTACACGGGCCATCGGGAAACGTAGAGTCTCCGATCAGCGAGGCTCCTCCCATCTTCGCCCGGCTCTGTCCCGTCACGGACATCCAACGTCTGAGTGCTTCATTTCGTTGTTGGCCGGCGACGTCGATCGCCGTGCCCTTCCCGAATCACCGCCGCGATTGGGCTGTTGCGGCAGGCTGGCATCGAGCGCGCGCATTCGTCGCAAGGAGTTTTAATGCTTGGTCTGCACGGTACGTCACGTCGTCTGTTTTCCGCTTCCGATTCTCTTTCCCGGCGGCGGCCTGTGTCGTGGACTCCGGCCGCGGTGGAAATGCTCGAGTCGCGAGTCCTGCTCTCGGCCGATTCCACGCTCGTCTCGGGAACGTCGGCCGGTTTAGTTCCCGAAGGTTACTCCAACGAGCACTACGACGCGTTACTGCAGGATCCGCACCTGCACGCGAACTTCAGCCTGCGGAACCCGGAACAGTACGAGTTGTTCGCGAACGGCGGCGTCAACCGCCTCGGTCGCGTCACCTACGATCCGGCACTCGACGCGGCGAAGATCACGATTCCCGAAGGCAGTGACAAGCTCGGCACGAAGGATTACCTGAACCTGCCGTTCGCCACCGTCACCAAGAGCACCGACCAGGAGCTTTCGGTTCAGTGGGAAGCTCGTTGGGGCAGCAGCTACCTCGACATCAGCGATTACGGCCTGAACACTCACAAGGCGTTCCGATTGAACTACGACGGCCCGCCCGTCAACGACCGCCGGTTCGAATTGCAGACTCGGTTCGGCGACGGCGATCCGACGGCAGTCGCGTTGCCGACGATCCACACCTATCAGTCGCCGATTGTCGGAGGCGACGGCGATTCGAACCCGCTCTCGAGCGGGGGCGGCAGCGACTTCCAACCGGGCGGAACGGCCGAGCCGTTCTACATTCGTCCGGACGTCTGGATCCGATTCACGGTCAGCGTGACCTGGACCGGCGGCGAGCAGCGAATCCGCGTCTGGGCTTCCGACGAGAACCACGACCCGGTCCTGATCCTCGCCGACCCCAACGATCCCACGAAGGGCTTCCTCGCGGACAATCCCGACGCCGCGCTTGTCGGACTCAACAAATTCATCGTGATGTTCGACACCTCTCAGGACAGGACCGGCGGCCCTGCCCTTGAGAGTTGGGTCCGCAACGTCGTCGTCTTCAAGGATGCCACCGTGCCGCTCGGTGGTCGCCCCGTCGCCGGAACCGGAACGCCAGGCGGAACGGATACGGACACCGGAACCCTGCCCGATCCGGGAACAGACCCCGGCACCGACCCGGACCCCGGCACCGACCCGGGGACTGACCCGGACCCGGGGACTGACCCGGGCACAGACCCGCCGACGATCGCTCCGGTCACTCGATTCGACTTCGGGACGGCCGGTTCCGCCGTCGCCGACGGCTACACTCGCGTCTCCCAGGGCACGAGCTATGCCGCCGGCACCGGCTACGGCTGGCTCGACCAAGTCTCCGATCACGATCGCGGCACCGGCGAGGCGCTCACCAGCGACTTCAACAAGGCCAACCAGGCGACCTTTGCCGTCAACCTCGCCGATGGTCTTTACGACGTCACCCTGACGCTCGGTGATGCAGCAGCCCTCCGCGATCAGGTCGCCGTCACCCTCGAAGGTCGACAGGTCGACCTCGTCACCACCGATAAAGGGCAGTTTCACACGGCCACGTATCGCGTCGAAGTCATTGATGGCCAGTTCACCCTTCTGCTTCAGGATCTCGGCGGCGCCTCGCAGTCGTTCGCGATCAACGCACTCGATATTACGGCCGTCGCCGAGACAGCTCCTGAGCCTGATCCGGGCACAGATCCCGGCACAGAGCCACCGGTCGTCACCTCTATCGCTCGATTCGACTTCGGCACGGCCGGCTCCGCCGTCGCCGACGGCTACACTCGCGTCTCCCAGGAC
>JBAQZJ010000327.1:0-23742 GCA_049790855.1 Planctomycetaceae bacterium
ACGGGGCTGGTGGGCCGGCGCTCAGTTGCCTCGATTGACGAGGGAGAGCGTTCTTTTCGCTTGACCCACCCTACTTGGCGCTCGCCTTCCGGAGCGTCGTCAGAAACTCGACGAGGTCGACGAGTTGTTGCTCGGTGAGCGTCTTTTGCATGTCGGCAGGCATCAACGAGACGTCCTGTTTCACGAGTTCTTCGATGTCGGCCGTTTTGAAGGTGCGGACAATCGCGTCGTTGCCTTTGATCGCGACTTCGTCGTCCGTTTTGCTGACGAGCAGGCCCGTGACGACGTTGCCGTCGGCGGTGATGAGGGCGTAGGTTTCGTAGTTGTGGCTGATGCCGGCGCTGGGGTAGAGGATTGATTCGTATAAGGCCTCGCGGCTGAGCTTGTCGCCGATCTCGGACAGGTCGGGGCCGACGTTCTGGCCGATGCCCATGAACTTGTGGCACTTCACGCAGGTGCCGGCGTCAAGATAGACCAGCCGCCCGTCGTTGACGTTGCCTTTGCGCTTGACGAGTTCCGAAATCGGCGGCAGCGGTTTTCCCTTGCCCGGTGGGGGAGGGAACAGCTCGTCGACGGACGATCGCAGCTTCGGATCGGAAACGCCCTGCAGCGCCGCAGCCGCCGCCTGCATCAGCGTGTCGTCGAGTTGCCGCGTTTTGACGAGATCGACGAGCTGTTCCGCGCCGCCGCGGGTCTTGGCGAGGCCGGCGACGGCTCTGCGGCGGACTTCGGTGTCGGCGTCGCCGTCGCGGACGATCGGCAGCAACAGACCGGGCGATCCCGCGACGGCCGAGTTGCCGACGGCCTCAGCGAGCTTCACCGCTCGCTCGCGATCGTCTCCTTGAAGCAACTTTCGCAATGGTTCCTTCCGATCGCGCCGCAACAGTGACTGCACTGCCGCGACGCCGACCTCATCGGCGGGATGCTCGATCGCCAGCGCGACCAATTCGTCATCCTGGTCGGAGAGATTGAATTGCTCGACCAACTCGACGAACCGCTTCGTGCCCTTGACGCGATCAAGGACGGCATCGAGAGCCTTGCGCTTTGCCGGGTCGTTCAGATCGAGGTTTTTGACCTGGGCGAGCGCTTCGGCGGCGATAAGTCGCGACCGTGGGTCGTCACCGGTGCTCGCGAACGCCAGCTCGAGCAGCACAGGCTGAGCCGCTTCCGGCGGCTGGAAGTCGAATGCCCGCAGGTATCGGGGAAGTTCGGCCTCGGGGACGGACGGGTCAGAAAGGATCTTCGCGAGGTACTGCGGCGTGACCTGTGCGCGACTTCGCCAGAGAATGTCGCGACCGGCGGGGGTATTCCAATCGTTGCCCACATGTTTCAGCCATTCCGTCAGAAATGTATCCCAGCGGCCATCGGCAGCGATGCCGAGGGCTTCGAGGTACCAGCGGTCTTTGCCGTCGTGGCGAAGGGCGAGATCGGTCCAGATTGAGGCAGACTGCGAACTGTCCTCGTCTCGGAGCGCGAGCGCACACTCGCGGCCGACTTGAGGGTCGCGGCCGGTTAGCAATGCTGCGAAAGCCAACCATTGAACCACGCCTGCTGCGCGAGCCGCGCGAAGCGCCGTGATCTGGATGTCAGGATTCGAATCGCGACGCGCTCTGATGAGTACCCCCAAATCGCTATTGATCCGGGTGAGCAACCAAAGAGCGCGGGCGTGGATTCGTGAATCGTCGCTTTGACAGAGCTTCGTCAGTGCCGGCTCGGCTTCGGCACCGGCTTCGTGCAACGCAGTCCACGCAAGATAGCGAGTCTCTAGATTCGGGCTGGTCAGCGCCTTCGCCGCGTCTTCAGGCGTCGTGAAGTCCTGTTTCGGCACGGCGTACTTCGCCGCGTTCCCTTTCGGCGTGACGCGGAAGATCCGCCCACGCTCGATATCGCCCATCGCGTGGCCGCCGACGCCGGGGTCGTACCAGTCGGCGATGAAGAGCGAGCCGTCCGGCGCGACGCAGACGTCGCTCGGCCGGAACCATTGGTCGCGGGTGCCGACGGCGATGTTTTCGATCGTCGCCGTGTAACCCGCACCGTCCTTCGTCACTAGATAGGCGCGGACGACGTTCGGGCCCGCGTCGGCGTGAATGATCTGGCCGCGAAATCGCTCGGGGAGCAAGTCGCCTTCGTAGACGACGATGCCCGTCGGTGCGCCGGCGCCGGTCTGGAGCAGGTTCGGCACGACACCGGGGTCGTTGAGGTGCCAGTGCTGTTCGGGGATCGTCGCTTCGAGGTTCGTCCGCGGCGTTTTCCAGCCGGCGCCGGTCAGTTCGTCCTGATAGCCGTAGTTGCCGAACTCCATGACGTAGTTGATCCGCACGCCGCGATTGCCGTCGTCGTCGTTGTCGCTTTGCCAGAGTGTGCCGAAGCTGTCGACGGCGACTTCCCAATTATTGCGGAAGTTCCAGCCGAGCGTCTCGACGTTCGAGCCGTCGAGATCGCAGCGAAAGACCATTCCCTGCCGGTACGGCTGGCCGTGGTCGCGGACCTCGCGGCCGGAGAGGTCGACGACGATGTTGCCGTGCTTGTCCTTGAGTTGATGGCCTTCGTTTCCGAAGTTGAAGTAGAGCCGGCCGTCGGGGCCGAACGAGAAGGCGTGAATGCCGTGGTCGTGCTGCGTGCCGCCGATGCCGGTGAAAAGTAGTTCCTTCCGATCGGCCTTGTCGTCGCCGTTGTCGTCAATCAGCCAGAAGACGCTGTCGCCGGCCGAGACGATGACGCGGTTTCCGAGAACGCAGACGCCGTGACCGCCGTCGATGTCGCGTCCCTGATAGAAGACGGTGGTTTTGTCGGCCTGCGCGTCGCCGTCGGTGTCTTCGAGGATCAGGATGCGATCGCCCTCTTTCCGTTCGGGCTTGTCGGTGTTGCGGAAGTGCCGGTAGTTGACGACCTCGCACACCCAGACGCGACCGCGGTGGTCGACGTCGATGCTCGTCGGATTGCTGAGCAGCGGCTCACCGGCGAACAGCGTCATTTCGAGATCGTCGGCGACGTCGATCCCGTCGAGTGCGTCGGCAAGCTCGCGACTGCCGCCACTCGAGCCGCCAACCGGCAGATCAGGCTTGTTGGTATAAACGGCGAATGCGACGCTTGTCGATCGGCCCTCATTCTGGCTGGTGCCGCCGTCGTCGAGACCGCCTTTTGCGGTGAAAGTCGTATATCCTTTCGGAACGGCGAACTCGATGACGCTGTTCGCGTGAGTGCCGATACCATCGACGTCTTTGCCGGCGACGCGCAGCGGCCCGCCGTTTGCATTTTTCCCAACGTGGGGTTGGCCCCACTGTGACGATGCCGACGTCCATTTCAGTTCGGTCAGCTTCAACTCGCCGGAGGGTCCGACGAGCTTTGGTTCGATCCAGTCGGCCCAGTCGCACGCAAAGCCGTCGCCGCCGTCGGTCACAACGAGGTAGAACCGCTCGGCACCCGCGATGTCGGCCTTGATGTCGACCGCGTGTCCCTGTTGCTGCGCCGTGACGACACCACTTTGGGCGACCGGTTTCGCAGCACCGCAGGCGATTGCGAGCAGGGTGGTCGCTACGAGGAACCGCACCATTCCGAACTTCCCTTTGATGTGACCGCGATGAACTGCAACACAAACGGCCTAACGTGGGGACCGCCAAAGGAGTCGCCCTTGCGTTCGTCGCCGGTCTGGAGAAACCGATTAGCGGTTCCAGTCGTCGAGCATCGCCTGGATGCGAGCCGGGTTGTGGTCGGCAGGCGGTTGCTCGTCCTGGTTCGCTTCGAGATCCGAGACGGTCAGCTTACGGACGGGAACGCCGTCTTTGGGAACGTCGATGTCGGCCGACCAGACGATCGCGTTCAACACAAGCTGGCGGAACTCGGGATGCCCCCAGTTCCAATGGAAGTGACCTCCGGTGAAGCCGAAGCCGCGGCCACCGTTCGGCCGTTCGTAGGCCCAGGCGACGTGCTGGGGCTTGCCTTGTGCGATCGCTTGGCGGACTGCGGAGTTGCCGCTATGCGGGCCGTCGGGACGGGCGAGCGTCTCGGCCGGCGGAAGGTCGGTCAGAATCGGCGTGATGCCTTCCAAATCTTCCCGGAAGCGCATGTGGTAGTACCACTCGTCGTTGATGTGGAACGGCCCAATTCCGCGAGTGATAGGATGCACGGGCAGGTTTTTATAGTTTGCGGTCCAGTGCGGGTTCACCGACCAGTGCGGTTCGAAGTAGCCGCCGATCGTGTCGAGGAACGCATCGCCGCCCTCGCCCTTGGGCACCTCGACGCCGTAATGCAGGCAGACGATGCCGACGCCGGCGTCGGCGAGTTCTCGCAGTTTGTCGAGATGCTTCATCGCCGGGTGGCCGCCGCCGCCGTCGGCGTAGATCACGATCGCCGTCGTATCGTCGAAGACCGATTCGTCTTTCGGCCAGCCGTTCGTCACGACGGTCGTCTGGGCCGGCAATCCGCTGGCCTTCAGTTCGCTTTCGAGCAGCAGGCAGCCGGCTTTGTGCTCATGCTCGCCGTAAGCGTGACTCGGACCGCCGGCGACGAACACGATTTTCTTAGGGCCGGCGTCACCGGTCTTTTTTCCCCCATCGAGCCGCTTGAGGCGGATGTTCCGGAACTGGACCGTCATCGGCGGGCCGGTGTGGACTTGCAGGGCGAGCAGGCCGGTCGCCTCGCGGTCGCTTTCGTCGTCGTCGACGACGATCGAGGTGACGTGTCCGTTGATTTTGTGCGTGAACGTGAAACCGTCGGCGATGACGTGGTACTCGTTCCAGTCTTCCTTGTTGATCTTTGCCTGAAGCTCTTTCGTATCGGCGAAGGTTTCGAGGACTTCCGGCTTGCCGTCGTCGTTGATGCGGGTCTTCTGACCCCGCTGGGCGAGAATGCCGCGTCCGCGTTCGTCGTAGTTGATGCCGCTGTAAGTGTCGCCGGCTTCGAAGTCGGCCTGATAGCCTCCGATGACCCACTTGGCGTCGGTCATCTCTTTGCTGCGATATTGAATGCCGCTGTTACCGCCGACGATTTTGTATTCCAGCTTCAATTCGAAGTCGCCGACCTCGCCGTCGCGCCAGACGAGAAACGAGTTGGCCTTGATGGGGTTTTCGTCGGTCGTGCGGCCGGTGATCGCGCCGTCCTCGACGGACCAGAGTTCCGGATTGCCGTCCCAGCCGTCGAGCGACTTGCCGTCAAAGATCGGCATGAAGCCGTCGGCGTCAGCCGCATCGGCTGCACCGTACGAGATAAGGATCGCCAGGCCGCCGAACAGCGCCGGCAACCAGTGGTGTCGTCCCGAGAACTCCGTCATCGCCGTCTCCGAGCGTGAAGGCCAATCTACGGGCGCGCATCGCCCGTTGCGGGCACAGGTCGCCCGCCGCTGGCATTGTGCGGTGCAGGGCGACGTCCCATCAACCGACGCCGGTGCGTAGCGCTCCGGCATCGATCGCGTGACGCGAGTCAGGTCTCGCGGAATCGCGATTCCATGCCGGACTCGACGGCGGCGTGCGACCAGGTCTGCCGATCGCGGCGCCACACAACGAGCCAGACGGGAAGTCCGACGCCGATCGCCAGCACGGCGTAGATTACGGCGACGCCGAGTTCGCCGGCGAACGGAGCGATCAGCCAGCTTCCCGCGGCGATCGCAAGATTCAGCACGACGTTCGGCACCACGAACGGTTCTCGCAGGCGCGTGCGAGAGTAAATCGTCAGGCAATTCAACAAGTGCTGCATGACGATGGCCGCGGCCAGCAGGGCGAAGGCCGTCGTGCCGATGAACCGGTCGGCGATCGTCAACTCCAGCAGGCGCATCGCGATCACGACTCCCCAGAATGCGACGGCGCCGAACAGGACGGCCGCGACGGTGGCGATCGTGATCTTGCGAAAGAGCCGATCGTATCCGACTCGGTCGTTCTGGCGTGAATACCCAGCGAGAACCGGTATTCGCGTCTGCACCCAGGCCAGGCCGCCCCACAACAGCATGTTCAACACCGAAAGCGTCATACCCATTCGGCCGGCTGCGTCTTTCGAGCCGAGATGAAACAGCGCCAGCACGAACGAACTGGTCGCCGCCGAGGCGGCGATCGCCTGCAACGCAAGCCGCCATTGCAACGGCCAGATCGTTGTCTTCCAAGGAATCCGCGGCGCCGATTTCCGTGGTAAAGACCGGAAGAAGGTGGAATAGCGGCCGAAGACCAGCCAGAAATCCAGCATCAACTTCGTCGACCACGACGCGGCGACCGCCCAAAGCCCCATTCCGGCAAGCACACAGCTCCAGACCGCGAGCGTCCCGCACACGGCCTGCATCGCGATGTTTCGGTTGACGGCCACCATCTGGTGGCAGCCTTGCAAAATGGCCATCCGCGGCATCAGGACGAGCATTGCCGATGCCGTCGTCACGGTCACCGCCCATGCGGCCTGGCCGGATGTCGGAAGCTCGCGAAACATCCGGTGCCCGACCGCACCAATCGCGAACAAGCAGAGCAGGGCGGCAACGCCGTACCAGCGGCTGCCGAACCGGTCGAGACCCGCCAGTCGATCGACAGCGCCGGCATCGCCGGTCACACGACCGCGCGAGTCGAGCCGCAAGAGGGGCCATTCATGACCGGCGGCATTCAGCAGCACAACGCCCAGATTGAGTTCGAACATCGCTTGAACGGCAAGCAGGCTGCCGAAAGCGTAGTAATATCCCTGTGTTTCTGCGTCGAAGTGCGTGGCGATCAACAGGACCGTGATCGGACCGGCAAGCATCTGCCAGACTCGGGCGGCCAGCGCGTAAAAGACCGCCCGGTCGAACTCGAGCCGCTGTGCCAGCCGACGCAATTGGCCCGGTGCCGCGACGACCGGTCCGGTCGCGACCTCACGCGGCGGATCAAGCGGCGGTACATCGTCGGGTGGGATCATCAACTGGCTCGGGGCGGGCGCGATCCGACGTTTCGCGCCACGTCGTCGCAAGGAATGGACCGGGCGCCGTCGATCGGAGCTTCCTGCACCTTCGCCAGTCCCCAGCGCTTCGCCAGTTCGATCAGCACCCCGACCGCTGTTTCCATTTCCTCCAGGGTTGTCCATTCCAGCGGCGAATGCGGGTTATGTTGCCCGCAGGAGAGGTTCGGCGTCGGCAGGCCCATTTCCGTCAGCCGCGAACCGTCGGTCCCGCCGCGGATGATCTCGCGTCGCGGTTCGATGCCCGCAGAACGGGTCGCCTCGAGCGCGAACTCGACCGCTCGCGGTTCGATGGCGAGTCCTTCCCGCATGTTGCGGTACTGCGGTCGGACGGCGACCGTGATCCTCGCCTTCGGATGCTGCCGACGCAGTCTGTCGGCGATTCGTTCGAGCAGCGAGGCGTATTCGGCGAGCTTTGCGGTTTCGAAGTCGCGGAGGATGATGCGCGCCTCCGCATTCGCGACGCCGCCTTCGATGTGATAGGGGTGCAGAAATCCCCGGCGGCCATCGGTCGTTTCGGGACTGTCGGTCGCCGTCGGCAAGTCGGCGAGAAATGTCGAAAGAATCCGCACGGCGTTGACCATCGCGCCCTTGCCGATCGACGGATGCGTGTTGATCCCCTCGACCGTGACGATCGCCTGATCGGCCGAAAACGTTTCGACGTCGACTCGGCCGACGCCGTCGCTGTCGAGCGTGTAGGCGCAGACCGAACCCACCTTGGCGAGGTCGACGTGATCACAACCGCGTCCGATTTCTTCGTCGCAGGTGAAGCAGAGGCGGATCGGCCCGTGCGAAATCGACGGATCGGCGAGCAGTCGTTCGGCCGCGGTCATGATGACCGCGATACCGGCCTTGTCGTCGGCACCGAGGAGCGTCGTGCCGTCGGATGTGATGATCGTCGCTCCGACGAGCGCTTTCAGCTCCGGATTCTCGGCAAGGCGGATTACTTTCGAGGAGTCACCAGGCAGCGCGAGGTTGCCGCCGGGATAGTGTTCGTGAACCACCGGCGTGACGTTTTCGGCGGAGTATTCCGGCGAGGTGTCGACATGGGCGAGCCAACAGATCGTTGGGGCGACGTGCGAGACGGTCGACGGAATCGTCGCATAAACTGTTCCCTCGGGCGTCAGGTCGACGAACGTCAATCCGAGTTGACGGCATTCGTCGGCAAGCAGCCGCGACAGTACGAGCTGCTTTGCCGTGCTCGGAACAGCCGTGCTCGTCTCATCGGCCTGAGTATCAAGCCGGACGTAATTCAGAAATCGTTCGCGGAGAGACATCGGACCTTTCCAGATGAGGACGCGGCGAATCGTCGTATCGGTGCGGTCGATCGCCGTCGTGGGAAAACGCGGCGGCGACCTGGCGTCGAACTCACGGCGTTCGTCGCCGAGTCGGGAGACAGTGGACAATGACGGTCGTGCCGACCCTGCCGGTGAAGACCGGAAAGGTTGATTCGGTCACGCTGCGACTGTCGCCTGGTCCGCCGATTTCCTCCGCTGACGGGTGTCAAATCGCGATCGGGCCGAATCTGGAACAGCGGCCGGCCGATCGTGATAAACTGGTGTTGCCTGGAAATGTGACCTGCCTCGTCGGCGATGGATTCTGTCCGCCGCGTCGTGCCGGAGCAAGCGTTCCATGACGGTCATCATCCACGGTTCGCCGATCGCCGTCGATGACGTCGGGCAGGGCGGACCGATGCTGTTCGTGCATGGGTTCCCACTGAACCGTCGGATGTGGCAGGCGCAGACAGCGGCATTTGCAGGAACGCACCGGGTCATCGTGCCGGATTTGCGCGGTTTCGGCGAGAGCGTCGGCGCGCCGCCCCTGACGATGATGGACGATTACGCCGACGAGCTTGCGGCGCTGCTCGATGCCCTCGACGTGCAGGAACCGGTCACGCTGTGCGGATTATCGATGGGTGGCTATATCGCCTTTGCGTTCTTCCAGCGACATCGATCTCGTCTGGCGCGGCTCATCTTGTGCGACACGCGGGCGGATGCCGATTCGGCCGAAAAGAAGATCAGCCGAGAGCAAACGGCGCAGGACGTCTTGCAAAACGGGACGGAGGGCCTCGTCCAGGCAATGCCCGCGTCGTTGTTGTCGGAGCATACGATCGCCGAACGGCCCAACATCGTGGCGGCCGTTCGGCAGATGATCGGGGAAGCGCCGCCCGTGGCCGTCGCCGCGGCACTTCGAGGCATGGCGCTGAGGCCCGATGTGACGGAATTGCTGCCTCAAATCGATGTGCCGACGCTGGTCCTTTGCGGTGAGGCCGACTCGATCTCGCCCGTCGCGGTCATGGAGCCACTTGCCGCGGCGATTCCGAATGCGATATTTGCGTCGATTCCCCTGGCCGGTCACCTCGCCCCGATCGAGAATGCGGACTCGGTCAACGGCGCAATTCGGCGGTTCGTCGAACAGACGGCGTGATGCGGCCACGAACCGCGAGAGCGATGAACCTGCAGTTTACGGAGAGGGGAGAGATCGCCGCGCGTGATCGGCCCCTCGGCCGACTGAGAAAACCGGATGGGCGGCCCGTCGTCG
This sequence comes from Planctomycetaceae bacterium, assembly GCA_049790855.1. Lineage (GTDB taxonomy): Bacteria > Planctomycetota > Planctomycetia > Planctomycetales > Planctomycetaceae > JACCRE01. Next base: position 9,442 of record JBAQZJ010000327.1, read on the forward strand.
CCGAATCCGTCATTATCCAACTCTGCGAACAGAAAAGGTCGAACGATGACGTACCCCGCCAGTTTCGGACTGCTGCTGATTCGCGGCATCGTCGGCTTCGTGATGTTCTATCACGGAGCGCAAAAGCTGTTTCCCGAGCAGATGTTCGGCTGGTTCGGCGGCGGCGGCATGGAAGGATTCATTCCCGCCGTTTCCGACCTCGGCGTTCCCGGCGTGCCACCGGAGATTCTCGCCTACGCCGCGGCGATTTCGGAGTTCGGCGGCGGCATCCTGCTGATGCTCGGCTTCGCGACCCGGTTCGCCGGCCTGTTCATCGCCGTGACGATGGCCGTCGCGGCCATCAAGGTTCACGGCCACGCGTTTTCTTTGCAGGCGCAAGGAATGGAATACGCCCTGACGCTTGGGCTGGTCTCGCTGGGCCTCGTGTTCACCGGCCCCGGTCGATTCGCGATCGATTGCCTCTTCCGACGGAAAAAGGGCAACGGCGGCAGCAGACCTCCCGAGAAGAAGAAGTGAAGCAACCGGCAGGAAGCGGTTCGCACCGAGGGCATGGTCGGCACAAACCGCTTCCCGACAGTTGCGGCCGTGACGCCGGTGTGCATAGCGGTCACTGTGGAGCGACGGCGCCAGCGTAAGCGTCGACGCCCGGACCGCCGCCGACCTTGGCGGTGTCGCCGGTGGGGGCCAGGAAGCCCGGCTGCGCGGGGTCGGTCGAGACGAACTGCATTTTCACGCCCCGTCGGCCGTGGCTGCCGAAGAGATTGAGGGTCTGCTCTTCCTTTTCGCCCCACGTCGTGAGGTTGTGTTCGATGGCGGCGCCGCCTTGCGTCGACAACATTCGTGAGAAGCCGTCATAGGCGTAGCCCTGTTCGACGGCGGCGTCAGCCGTTCTCGTCTCGACGAAGAGGTTTCGACGAAAGGCGAGACCGTCGCTGCCCTCTGCGGGCATCGCCTCAAAAGCAATGCAGCGGTTGTTGCGAAAGAACGTGTTGTTCCGCAGGAGCACGTCGCGCAACCGCAGGTTGCCGCCGAACTCCACGCCGGTCCCGACCTCCGAGAAGATCGATTCGCGGAGTTCGATGTCGCTCGCCGGGTCTTCGAACCGCACTCCGACGGCCATCGGTCCGAAAAGGCGGATGTTCTTCAGGACGAGATGTCCGGTCGGAGCTTCGCCGGCGCTGAGGCGGACTCCGACCGCTTTTTCGTCGGCCCCGCGGATGGTCACGTTTTCGATTCGGAGACGATCGTTGCTCAGGCCGCCGGCGGGGCCAAGACCGAGGAGGCCGGTGCCGGTGACGCCGTCGATTGTCAGGTTCCGCAATGCAACACCCGACAAGTAGCCGCCGAACTCGATGGCGGTTTCCCTTCCACCGCCGTCGATGCGGAAACCGTCGATTTCGAGATGTTCGACGTTGAAAAGCCGGAGGATTGGGCCGGACGCACTCGCGGTCAACACGGCCTGTTCGGGGCCGTCGGAGACGATCCTGACTCGTTTAGGAAACGTGAAGTCGCTGTTGTCGAGCGCGAGCGCCTCGTCATACGTTTGGCCGCCCTTGACCTTGATGACCTGAACCTCGTCGCCCGCTTCAGCGGCGTGCTTCTTCAGGTAGTCGAGAGCCGCTCCGATCGTGGGAAAGTCACCGCCCGAACCGACGACGATGTCTTCACCCAAGAGCGTAGTTCCGCGAGCCGACGTGTCATTGAGCGCGTCCCGCGACGTCACGGCGGGGCCGTCGTCTGGAGGAACGTCGGAAGGAGTCTCGCCGCCGCGCGCGAACATGAGCACCACGACAACGAGGAGCACGATGACCAGCCCGGCGGCCGCAGCGATCCAGACGGCAGGGGAGACTGGTGCTTTCGAGCGGCGCCCGACGCCCGACCGCGGACCGCCCGGCATGGGGGGGGCAGTCTGGAGCAGTTCGAACGACTGGAATTCCGAATCCGCCGGGCCGGCGGGAATCGGGAAGGGCAGTGGTGCCGGCTTCGGGCGAGGCGCGATTGGCTTCGCCAGCGGAGGATCCGAACCGCCTTTCACCGTCGGCGGACCGGAACCGGCGCGGGGCGAGCTGCCGGAACCTGTGGCAGGGCGTTCCTTCTTGCTCGACGGCGGCTTTGGTGAAGGTGCGAGGGATCGTCCGGAATCGGGACGCCGGCCGTTGATCACCCCCGATCGCGCACCGGTGCTCATCCCGCCCGTCACTGCCGCCATGCGACCCGATTCCGAACCGGCTTCGTTGGCGGCCAGCCAGGCGGCGAGGACGTCGGCGACTTCGCTTGCGGTCTGATAACGGTCGTCCGGGCGTTTCGCCATCATCTTCATGACGATTGCCGCGAGGCTGGTCGGAACACCCGGCCGTCGTTCTGCCAGAGGAGGAGGCGCCTTCGTCTGGTGCGCCATCAGTCTCTGCGCGAGCCGGCCTTCGGTGAACGGGGGCGCCCCGGTCAGCAAAAAGTAGATCGTACAGCCGAGGCTGTAGAGGTCGGCTCGTGCATCGACGGTATGGCTGTCGAGCGCCTGTTCCGGCGCCAGATAGTCTGCGGTGCCGAGCACTTTCTCGTCATGTGCGACGGTGAGCGAATGTTCTTCGCCGTCGCCGGAGAAACGGGCCAGCCCGAGATCGAGAATCTTGATCGTGCCCGTCAGGTCGATCAGCAGATTTCCGGGCTTGATGTCGCGGTGGACGAAGCCGGCCTGGTGGGCGTATTGCAGTCCAATGGCGGCCTGCCGGCAATAGTCGGCCGCTTGTACGAATGAGAGCACGCCGTCCTGCTGGATGACTTCGTGCAGGCTCCGACCCTCCACGTACTCCATGACGAGAAAGTGGATGTCGTCCTTCGTCTCGTGATCGACGTCGTAGGCCCGTACGATGTTCGGGTGGTCGAGCGATGCGATCGCCTGCGCCTCGCGATAAAAACGACCGAGGTACGACGAGTCGTTGATTCGCTTCTGCGGCAGAACCTTGATGGCGCAGCGGCGACGCATCAGAGTGTGCTCGGCAAGATAGACGGCGCTCATGCCGCCTTTGCCGAGCAGGGAAAGCAGGCGATATTTCCCGAGAAAGAAGCCTCCACGGCCCTGCAGGATTTTGTCGGCCTGCCAGCGCGTCAGCGCATTGCGGGCGACCAGCGCACCGGCGACCGCCTCGGAACCTTCGGCGTCGATCTCACCGAGCAACCGGTCGAGCTGATCCGGCGGGATCAGTCCGCTGTTGCGAACCCCGGTGATGAAGGTTTCGGCCGAAAGCATATTCGCCATGGAGCTTCCGACCCGCCAGGACACGAAGGACCGCCACGGCGGCCGAAATCGGAAAAATTGTTCGAACGAACCAGGAAGGGAAAGTCGGCGACGAGACGCCGTTCATTGTAAGCTATCACTGCGGTACTGGCGAATCCAGCGGCCTCCGCAGCGAGGCCCACGACCAATGATAACGCGCGGCACGCCGCGCGGGCAGGACACTTCTCTTGATGGGCGACGAGAAACCGACGGACCCCGATCACATCGGCAATGGACCGCTGGGAACGCTATTGCTTGCGGTCGGGGCACTCGTCTGCTTCCTGGCCACGGTCGAAGGGATCGGTGGACTACCGTTTGAGATGCCTCATTCCTGGTATCGCGATCGCGAACTCTGGATTGGCGCGGGGATCGCCGCGCTCGTCGCGGGGATCCTGATCCAGCGTCCCCCGAAAGGCGATGAACGGGATACGACCTGACCCGTTCGGGTTCGAGGAACCGCTTGTCGGATTCGCAACGGCTGCGAGCGACGGACATAGGAAATCGGCATCGTCTCGGATATCGTACCCGTCATGAACACTGAGACTCGTCCTTCTCACATTCTGATCGCTGACGACAACCAGCAGAACTGCGAACTGTTGGAAGCCTATCTTTCCGACGGAGATTACGTCATCTCGTTTGCATGCGACGGACGTCAGACGCTCGAGCGAGTCGCCGAACAAGTTCCCGACCTGATTCTCCTCGACATTATGATGCCCAAACTGTCGGGCTACGAGGTCTGTCAGAAGCTCAAGGCCGCTCCGGAGACGAAGGACGTTCCCGTTTTGATGGTGACCGCCCTCAACGAGGCCGGTGACATCGAAAAGGCAGTTGCGGCAGGCTGTGACGATTTTCTGTCCAAACCTGTCAACAGCCTCGAGTTGAAAACGCGGGTCCGGTCGCTGCTGCGGGTGCGACACCTGATGAACGAACGGGACCGGCTGCTGGCCTACGTCGCCGAAGTCGACAAAGTCGCCGGCCGCGAGTGAAGGGTCTGGGGCAATTCCTGAAGCCGAGGGGCAATGCTCCTCGGCTTCGCTGTTGGATCGTACTGACATGAATGAGTCATTGCCCCGCGTCGTCCTCAAGCCGAGGCGGGCGCAGCCGTTTTTTTATCGACATCCCTGGGTGTTCGAAGGAGCCATCCAGCGAGTCGAGAGCGATCCGACCGTCGGCGACGAGGTCTTGCTCGTCACTGACAAGGGCGATCCGGTGGCCCGCGGACTCTTCAATGGCCGCAGCAATATCAAGGTCCGTCTCTATCGCTGGGACTACGACCAGCCGCTGGACGACGCGTGGTTCACGACCCGTATCGACCACGCGATCGGTCTTCGAGAGCGTCTCGACCTCGCACCGACGGCATCGACCGCGACACGTCTGATCTCCAGTGAAGGAGACGACCTTTCGGGACTGACGGTCGACCGCTACGGCGACTGGCTGACCGTTCAGTTTTCGAGCGCCGCACTGGCCGTGCGCAAAGATGCGATACTTTCGCACCTTCAACAACGGCTGAATCCCAAAGGCATCGTCCTGCGAACGGAGAAGGGGATCGGCGACGTCGAAGGACTGGAACTGACCGATGGTTTGCTCACCGGCGACGAGCCGCCTCGGCCGCTCTTCATCGAGGAGCATGGACTGCGCTACGGCGTCGACCTGCTCGAAGGACAGAAAACGGGTTTCTTTCTCGACCAGCGCGAGAACCGCCGCGCGGCGGCCAGGTATGTCGCGGGCGGCCGTGTTCTCGACCTGTTCTGTTACAGCGGCGGCTTCGGATTGACGGCGTTACGGCTCGGCGACGCGCAGCACGTCGTCGGCGTCGACGTTTCGGAGACGGCCGTCACGCTGGCGACGGAAAACGCACGGCTCAACGGTCTCGACACCAGAACCGAATACCATGCAAAGCCCGCCTTCGTGGCGCTTGAAGAGTTTGCGGCGGCCGGCGAGCGATTCGATACGGTCATTCTCGACCCGCCGAAAATGACGCGCACCCGGCGTACGGTCGACAAGGCGCTCAAGGGTTACTATTCGCTCAACAAGCTCGCCGTCGATCTCCTGCCGCCGGGAGGTATTCTCGTGACGTGCAGTTGCAGCGGACTCATCGGCCGGGAAGACTTCGAGCAGGTGTTGGCGACAGTCGTGATGCGAACGGGCCGCACGATCCAGGTGCTCGAAACGCACGGCCCTGCCGCCGACCACCCGGTGTCGATCTCGTGCCCCGAGTCGAATTATCTCAAGTGTTACATCTGTCGGATCTCCTGATGCCGAACTTTTGCCAGCGGTGGACGTTCCGTCGATGAAAAAACGTCCTCGACGCGCCTCTTCCGAGCGAGGGATGCACACGCATCGTTCCGAACAACTGCTCATCGAGCAGTTCGATGATTTCGCCGGCGACCGAATGCTCTGCACGACGCAGGGACGCGCCCAACTTGCGGCGGTCGCGGTATTACGTTCGTCCGATCGACGGGTCGTCTGTCAATTCCTCGACCAGTTTCGCGCCGAGGAATCGCAACGGCTGCACGGTGATTGCGGCGGTCGGCTGCGGCTGCTTTGCACGGCCGACTTCCCCGCAGAAGAATTCGACTCCGTCGCACTGCCGCTGACGGCGACGGGCGAAGCGGAACTGGTCCGCGAGCAGATGCAGGCGGGCTACGAGCGCCTCGCCGAAGGCGGTCGGCTGGCCGTCGCGACCGACAATGCCCGCGACACGTTTTTTCACGACGAGATGCAGAAACTCTTTGCGAAAGTGACTCGAACCGACGCCGGCCGCGGCGTGGTATACCTCGGCACAAAGCGCGGTCCGCTGAAACGGCGCCGCGACTTCTCGACGGAGTTCACGTTTCGAGACGGCGAACGGCTGCTCAAGGTCTACACCCGTCCGGGCGTGTTCAGTCATCGCCGGCTCGACTCAGGAACTCGGGCCTTGCTCGATGCGGTGGAAGTCACGCCCGGAATGCACGTACTCGACCTCGGTTGCGGAGCGGGGCCGGTTGCCGTGGCTCTCGCTTTGCGGGCCGACGGAGTGACGGTCGAAGCGGTCGACTCGAACCCGCGTGCGATCGCCTGCACGCTGGAGACATGCGAGCGGAACGGCGTTTCAACCGTCCGCACGCACCTCGACGCTGCCGCGAAATGCGGCGAGAAAGGGACGATCGACCTCGCCGCCGGCAATCCTCCGTATTTTTCCCATTTTCGCATCGCGGAGCTGTTTCTCGACAGTGCGGTCGAGGCTCTCCGCCCTGGTGGGCGGGCGGTGTTCGTCACCAAGCAGCCTGGCTGGTTCGAAGAGAATATGACAGATCGTTTCACCGATCTGTCTTCTACGCCGTTACGGAATTACGTGATCGTCTCCGGGGTCAAGCCGCGTTAGACTGGGTGGAACTCGCTCGACGAGCCAGGGAAGAGCGGGACATTCGACCGAGAGGAAGCCCGGCCATGCATCCGCTGTTGTTGGTCGCCGCATTGGCCGCGACCCCGACCAGCACCTTTTCCTCGCCCGGCTGCGCTGCTGCGGCTCTTTCCGGGCAAGTCGCGACCGGATCGCTGCTCGTCAGCGAAGGTGATTGCCTGGCGGTCAAGGTGTTCACGGGCAGTCCCTACACACACGTCGCCGGCGTGGTCGTCGAAGAGGGCAGGGCATTCGTCTACGACAGCCAGAATGGCGTCGGCGTGCGTAAGCAGACGCTTGAAAACTATCTCGCCTCGATACGTCCGGACGAACTGCGGCTCCTGAACCCGACGGAGGCGTTCGACGAAGACCAAGCGCAAGAGTTCCGCGGGCATCTCGAGGGCGAGTTGGGACGTCCCTATGCCGTGCGGCATCACCTGACAGGCGAACGCTGCGACGGGGTGCATTGCGCCGAGTACGTGACCGACGCCCTGATGGCCGCCGACCTCGTCAAGGCGAAGCAGCCGCCGCGCGTGTCGCCGGCGAGTCTCCGCGCCGGCCTGTTGCGACATCACCTGTACGACGAATCGCAGAGCATCACGATCGCCGAATCGGAGCTGGAACGCGCGGCGGGCGACAACTGGTGCGAGGAGATCTGGCTCGACACGAAAGACTGCTGCGCGAGTTGCTGGTCAGGCTTCCGACGCTGCGTCCTGTGTCGTTGACGTTGTCCAGAGGCTCGGTTTTCTTTGAGAAGCCGAGCCTCTTTCGTGGACCGTCACTTGTTCCTTCGTTTCGTCAGTTCGACCGCGTTTGCGTCGAGCTCCTTCAGGCCGTCGTTCGGTTGCACGTCGTAGAGACCGCTGTTGAAGCCGCGGACGATTCCCTCGGCGTCGATGACGACCCAGAGCGGCAATCGCGCCCCGAGCGGTCGCGTGTCGCCGAAGCGGCGGAGCAGGGAACCGTCGTCGGCCGCGACGGGATAGCCGAGGTTCATGAACTCGACGAGGCCTTTCGCCGACCGGACCGCCTTGCCGCGAGCTTCCGGAATTCCGAACGCGGGATTCGTGGCCACGCCGATCACCGAGACGCCCTCCTCGGCCCGACGACGGTGCAGGAAGTCGAGGTATCCGACCTGACCGTAAGGTGGTGCCAGTTCGGCCCGGTCGTACTCCCAGAAATGCAGGATCACGACTTTGCCGTCGAGCAGAGCCGCGTCGATCGGCTTTCCGTCGAGTCCTTTCAGATCGAGCGCCGGGGCCGGTGAGCCGACGATCTTTTCCGTCAGTCCCGCGATGCCGTCCGCACGGGTCCGCTGTTCGTCAACGTTGCGCGCGATCGCGGCGGCGAACGATTCGAACGAAGTGTCCTTCACCAGACCGGTCAACGACTTCAAATGGTCCGACAGGACTTTGATCGACTCGCCGGGGAGATCGGCCGCGGCATCGCGATCACCCTGGCCGACGATCTTGGCGATCTCGCGAAGCGCGTCGGCGATCGCTCGACGTCTTTCTGCCCGAGGCGCATCGAACGACACCGACTTCGTCAACTCCAGTGAAAGCAGAAACCGATCGCCGCGACCCAGGACGACCGGTTGCTCCCAGGTCACGATCATACCGGTCGACTTGTCGACGGCGCTGACGGTTTCGCGGCCGAAGTTCGTGCTCGTTTCGACGATCAGACAGTCGCGTCCTTGAACCTCTTTTTCGCCGGTCACCGTATAACGCATCGGGCCGTCAACGACTTCTCGCTCGGTCGCCAGGCGATCGGCGTGAAGCGAGATCATTCCCGGCAACGGAACCGTGTGGTCGCGATCGTCGAATCGGTAGCCGATCTGCGGTCCGGCGTCGTCCGGCCGCGACGGCGAACAGAACCCGAATCGCGCGGGCCACGGCTGTGCCGCGGCGTCTTCCGTCAACAGGAATAACGCGTCGGCGTCGTCACCCTTGGAATCCTGGAGGGTCCACGACACCTTGAACCCTTTTTCGGCGGCGTCTCCCTCGGCGACGGCGACGGGAGTCATGCGGCCGGCATAGGTCAACTCCAGTCCGGCTGCGTTGCCGAACAGGTCGAGGCCGACGGCGGCGATCAGCAGTGCGGGGAGTGCGGTCACGAAAATCTCCGTTCAGGAATCGACGGGCGTGGGGGGGATCTTTCCCGATCGGGTCGTCGGGGGCAAGCGGGAAGCCGAATTAGCCGGGACAGCGACCGCCGCTTTCCGTATACTTCAAGAGATACTTTTCGCCTGCCGTCTCTTCCACCATGCCCCGACATCTCGCGGGCAGGGGAGTGTTACACGTGTCGGACGCCGAACTTCGGATCGACGACTATCTGCTCGTCAACCTCATTGCATCCGGGCATGCCAGCCAGGTCTGGGAGGTTCACGATGCGGGCGGGCAGGGCTATGCGATGAAGCTTCTGCTGCCTGACGCCTTCAAAAACCAGGACCAGATCAACGTCCTGAAGCACGAGGCGAAGGTCGGCCAGCAGTTCGACCACCCCAATCTCATCCGTTCGATCAAGTTCGTTAAGACGAAGACCCACTGCTACAAGCTGATGGAACTGTTCCGCTGCCCGAGTCTCAAGAACATGCTTCAGAGCGAATCGACGGCGGTTCAGAGCCGGTTCAGCCGCCTCGTGGAGCAACTCTGCATTGCACTCGGCTACATGCACGACAAGGGCTGGCTGCATCACGACCTCAAGCCCGACAACATCCTGTTCTCGAAGGCGTCGGAACTGAAGCTGATCGACTACTCGCTGGCGATGCGGCGTCAGGGAGGACTCGGCAAGGTGTTCGCCGGCAAGGTCAAGGTCGTGCAGGGAACGCGGACGTACATCGCTCCCGAGACGATTCGGAAGCAGTACCCGACGGTGCAGAGTGAAATCTACAGCCTCGGCGTGACCCTGTTCGAAGTCCTGACCGGTCAGCCGCCGTTCGTCGGGAACACGCCGAACGACTTGCTCATCAAACATCTTTCGGCCAAGCCGCCCGAGCCGTCGATCTTCAATCCGAACGTGACCCCCGAAGCCGATAAGGCGATTTTACGGCTGCTCTCGAAGAAGCCCGCTCATCGTCCCAAGGACATGGCCGAGGTGGGTGCGGAATTCCGTTCGCTCAAGATCTTCAAACGCGACCCGATCGAACTGGCGGCCGAGGAAGACCAGATGCGGAAAGAGGAAGGGCTGGGCCTTTCCGCAAAATCCCGGCTCGACAGTCGGGCCGATGCGGCGCGGACGGCCGCCGGAATCGCTCCGCCGCCGAGACCTGAACCGCGGAAGCCTTCGCCGGCCGCCTTGAAAGCCGCCAAGGGCAAAGGAAGCCCGACGGATCAGCCGGCGTACCCACAGCCGCAATACGCGCCGGGACAGCCGGCCCCGTATCCGGGGTACGACGCTGCCGCCGCATGGGCTGCGTACGCGCAACAAGGATATTCACAGGGGCACTGGCCACAGTATGCACAGCCGCAGTACGGGCAGCCTCAGGGCGTCCCGCAGCAAGGCTATTACCCGCAGTCACAAGGTGGAGGCCAATACCCGCAGTCGCACGAGCCGCCTCAAAATTTGCCGTCGCAGCAACCACCGTCGTCAGGGCAGCAATGGGCGCAACCCGCCTCGGCGCAGCAACCGATCGCTGCGCCGGCTGACGCACCGGGAAATCCTGCGGCCGAAACGACACCGACGAGCGCGCCGAGTCCCGCCGAAACAAAGCCGGCACCGCCGACACCCGCCAGGAACCCGGTTTACCTGCCCGGCATGGGGCGAGCCAATCTGGAGAAGCATCCGACGCAGGAGAACATCGACCCGAACGAGATTCCCTTGATGGAAGCCGACGAGCTTCCTGACGTGCTTTGAGAGGTCTCGCTGGAATTCTCGGCGCCACCGACAATCGCTCGATGGCCGTCTGACGGCTCGTTCGCATGGTCCGGCGACGAGAAATCGGGTAAAACCGGATGCCTGATCGCGGCCCGAAGCTAGGCCGCAGTTCCACCTTCTGCATCCATCGTGTCCGGTTTCATGCCGAACGTCCCACCACTTCCGTTCGAACGCCCCGTCGTCGAGTTGGAGGAAAAGCTCGGCGGCCTCGAGGTGATCACCGACCCTTCGTCGGAAATCCAGCAGGCGATTCGCGCCCTGCGGACCGAGATCACCCGCAAGCGTCGACAGATCTTCGAGAATCTCGACGCCTGGGAGACCGTCAAGGTCGCCCGGCATCTCGAACGGCCGCAAACTCTCGATTACATCGAACTCGTGTTCGACGAGTTCGTCGAGCTGCACGGCGATCGGGCATTCGGTGACGACCGCGCCATCGTCACCGGCTTCGCGAAGCTCGACGAATTCAAAGTCATGCTCGTCGGGCAGCACAAAGGGCGAAACCTCAAGGAGCGCAACGAGTGCTTCTACGGCTGCGCTCATCCTGAGGGCTACCGCAAGGCGCTCGAAAAGATGCGGATGGCCGCGAAGTTCGGCATGCCGATCGTCTGCCTGATCGACACGCCCGGCGCCTATCCCGGCATCGGAGCGGAAGAGCGGGGCCAGGCCTACACGATCGCGCTGAATCTCCGCGAGATGTCGCAACTTGGCACGCCGATCGTCTGCGTCGTCATCGGCGAGGGCGGCTCGGGCGGGGCGCTGGGCATCGGCATCGGCGACCACGTCGCGGTCCTGCAGTTCTCCTACTACTCGGTGATCAGCCCGGAAGGCTGTGCCGGCATCCTCTGGAAGCACGTCAAACACGCCGACGCGGCCGCACGAGCGTTGCGGTTCACGAGCAAAGACCTGCTCAAGTTCGGCGTCGTCGACGAGGTGATTCCCGAACCGCTCGGCGGAGCGCACCGCGACCATCGCGGCATGGCCGCGACGCTTAAAGCGTCACTGACGAAAGCCCTCCGCCGCCTGTCGAGCCAACCCGCCGACAAACTGCTCGACGGCCGCTACGAAAAGTTTCGCAAGCTTGGCGTCTTCGAGGGGCAGACCGTCACTTCGACCGGAGACGCCGATGTCACGCCGAGCGAGATCGTTGCCGAAGAAAGCGACGCAGCGGAGAAGCCGCGCCGACCGGAATCGGCTCCCGCGACGAAGCCGGGCAGGGTCCGATCGACGGCGTGAAATGAGCGACGGTAGTCAGTCGTCATTCACCATTGCTTGCCGGTGGCCACCATCGATCACTGCGAAATGAAACCCTTGTTTGGCGAGGGCATCCCTGTAGCGTTGACCAAGATCGGCATCGCGGTTGCGTAGTTCCTCCCAGTCGGGAAGAAACAGGAGTTTGTTGATGGGTTGTTGATCAGCGTCGCCGATAGCGATTGCCATTTTCGCCGAGCATCCGCGACAGCTGTTCAGAAAGCGACAGTGAGAGTTCACGTCTTTCGCGTCGAGCGTGGCGACGTCGAGATTCTGCTGGAGCCGTGCGACGTCCGGGAAGGCGAACGCCGCATCCTCGATGTCCGATCCGATGCGATCGGCGTGCATTTCAAGACGGATGTAGTCCTCTCCTGTTTTCCGGGAGGTGAAGCGGAACCAGGTCGGGTCGTCTCGTGTGACCCAGATCAACTCGACTACGCCTCCATCGCGCGCTGCCGAATAGCGTTGCGGCCCGTCTGCGGAGTCGGCGTCTTCTGAAATGAGTGAGGACGTGTGGACGAACTTGTCGAGTCGGAAAAAGGAATCGTGCTTGGGCAGGTCTTTCGGATTCGAGGCGTGATGGATGCTGGGCTCGAACTTGAGCGGCCTTTCATCCTCGGCAATCCAATCGACGGAGACCTGGGTGCGGCTGTTTGGCACCAGGACGATGCGGTTGCCGGACAAGTCGTAGAAGAGCGACTGCCGTTCATCCGAAAGCATGATCGGCGTGCCGTCGGCGGTGTCGAACACGACGCAGAACTGCCGTGTGCCATCGGTGGCAAACCGAAAGCCGAGACCGTGCTGTGCCGAGAATCGCATCACGCCGTCAACGACGAACGACGGCGAAGACTCGCTGCCGACGACCAGAGACGGCACCGACGGTTTCGTCGCCGCCGGCTCGTTTGACAACGCGGATGCGGCGGTCATCCAGACCGACAGACAGGCGACAGGGACGACGAGCGTTCGCATGGCCCACATGAAACTTCCTGGCTGGTTTCGCACTCGTTTCAGCTCCCTCGGCAACGTCCGATAATGCCCGTTATGTTTAGTTGTGGCTGGAAAATGTCCGGGTTTTTCGGCGTTTCCACTGTGTGCGGACGTTTTCTGCGTTGTGACGAACGCCTGCATCGCTTGTGGGTTCACCGCACGTTGAGCGAGGCTTATCGCGAGCTGCTGCCGAGACGCGCACGCAGGTCGGCGCTCAACCGGTCGAGTGAGATGCCGAATGCTTCGAGCTGGCGTTTGATCCGCACGTCGAGCCGGGTTGCCAGGCTCGTCGACGGATCGGGATCTTCGGCTTCCAGCCGCAGCAGGTCGGCGTACCAGTCCTGCACGACGACGTCGGCGACGGCGTCGGGCACGCCTTGGAGCTGCTGCTCGGCCTGGCGGACGATGTGCTGCTGGGCGTCGAGATCTTTCGGGTTGTAGATCGCCGCGATTTCGCGAAGAGTCCCCTCTCGACGACTGATCGCATCGGCGTCGGCGGGCTTGCCGTTGGCCCACTCCATCGACACCGCTTTGATCAGTCCTGGGATCGCCGTCTGAAACTGCGCGAGCAGTTGCTCGCGATGCTCGGGCTTCGTGTTCTTGAGCGCGTTCAGCGCCGCCTGTTTCAAGTCATCGGGAACGTCTTCGACAAGCCGGCGCAAATCGTCGGACACCGACGGAGCTGGCGACGGTTGCTGCGGCGTCCCCTGCCGCCGCGGACGATCCTGCCAGTCCGGAAGCGGGCCGAAGTCCGGCGGCGGCGTTCCGAAGTCGTCGGACGGCGGACCGAGGACACCATCGGTCGGATCGACCGAAACCGGCGATCCGGGCGGATTTCCGAAGTCGTCGCCAGGCCTGTTGCCGAAGTCGTCGTGGGCGTGATCATGGCCGTCGTCATGGTCATGCCCGCGCCCATGATCATGCACGACCGTCTGCCCGAGCTTCTCGAGGTAGGGATCGATGACCCCGCAGAGTTCTTCGGGCATGACGGGATGCAGTGCCGAGAGGATGTGCCCCGCCGAATAGCCGCTGTACGACGCGAGCACCTGCGCCCGGATCGACTCGCTGAGCGTCACGGCGAAGAACGTGATGACCAGCGCGATCGCCACGCCCTTCACGAAGCCGAAGATCGCTCCGAGATGCTTGTCGTATTCGTCGAACTGCCACTTCTCGAGGGCCGTGCGCACCGTCCGCGCCGCGGCGAACGAAACGAACGAGGCGCCGATGTAGAGCGCGAACATCGCGACCCAGCGATTAAGCGGCGGGTCGAGCTTAATGAGCGGTGCGATCGCCAGCGACGCGGTCTCGGCGAAGAAGAAGCACAGAACGAGCGCCCCGATCGTGGCGATCTGCCAGGCGAAGCCTTTTGCCGCCCCGCGAATGACACAAATGACCAGCAGGGCGAAAATGATCGCGTCGTACCACATGGCGTCCATGCCTCGGTCCGTTCGGTTGGCGCGCGAAGGATAGTCGACAGGCGGGCGGGGCGCAAAGAGCGATTTCGGCGCAAGGAAAGTGCCCCAATTCAGAGCCGCGA
>JBAQZJ010000328.1:0-2322 GCA_049790855.1 Planctomycetaceae bacterium
GCCGACAAGCGCTCCCTGACGGTCGCGGCTCTGATGAAAGCCGTTCGTCGAAAACGGCTTCTTAAACGCACGAGGGCCGGACGCGCGTCCGGCCCTCGTGCCCCGCTTTCTTCAACGCTCGTCGTGAAGGTGCGTCGTCGATCAGAACCGCAGTCCGAATGGATTGTTGTACCCGCCAACCTGGTAACGCTGCTGAGGAGCATAGGTCGTCGGAGGGCAGTTTCCGTTCGGGCAGGCGGCGGACGGAACCTTGCCGCGATAGCCGGTCGGATAGACGTTCGTCCGCGGATGCGTCGGGCAGACACCGCCGGGGCAGTTCGACCGCGAATGATACGGCGTCGGCTGGTACGACGTCGGTCGATAGCCGGTAGAACGAGTCGTGGCAGTCGGTGTATAGGCGCCGGCCGATCGCGGCACGGTAGCGGCGGGACGGTCCACCGTGCCGAAGTGTGAGTGCGGCCCTCTGTTGCTGCACGAGCCGTCGGCACAGCCGAGCTGCCCGCGTTCGCCCGTCTTGCAGTTCCCGTCGGCACAGTTCCCGTCGTGGCAGTGTCCGTCTGCGCAGTTGCCGTCGTGAGAGTGCCCCTCGTGGCAATGGCCGTCGGCACATGCCGAGGAGGCGGCGTTCTGATAGTTGTAGTAGCTGCTCGACCGCATGCCGTTCGTCGTCGGGAAGCCGGCCTGAGCGACCGACGCCGTGCTTACCATCGCCACCGCACACAGCGCCATGTTGAAGGTCTTCATCTCTCGTCTTTCCTCGTTTCGGATTGGGTTGTTCGTGTTTCAGCCCGTCTGAACGAGAAGCGATCAAAGCATTGGTCGTGCCACGACCGGCCAGTCATCGCCAAACAATCAAAGTGACGTCGGACCGACGTCACCGGTGTCATTTGCACGACGCCCTACGCGGCGATGCACGAACGAAAAGGCCTCTCGACGTTGTAAGAAGAGCACGACTGCTCGGCGCGCGGAGGATTTAGTCGTCGGAGCGGTGACCGTCAGCAGGAATTTGAGAGCCACCTTTCCCCGAGTCACCTGGCGGAAGCGCCATGCGAAGAATCGAACCGACTCACGTCTGGATCGGGCACGCCGGTGACGGCCGCGATTTTCGCGCATTGTTCGACCGCGACATTCGTGCGGTCGTGCAACTCGCCCTGGAGGAGCCGCCGATCGTCGCTCCGCGGGAACTGATCGTTCTTCGGTTCCCTCTTGTCGACGGCGAAGGCAACGAGGAATGGCTGCTGCGACTCGCCGTGGACGCGGTTTCGCGACTGATCTCGATCGAGATCCCGACACTCGTCTGCTGCGGTGCAGGCATGAGTCGTGCGCCGGCGATCGTCGCCACGGCACTCGCCAACGTGCAACAATCCTCTGCTGCGGCCTGCCTGGCCTCTGTGACGGCACGATCTCCTGCGGATGTCTCGCCTGTCCTGTGGCAGGAACTGACCAGCGCGATGCGACGATGATAGAGACCGTCTCAAATCGGGAGGGTGAGGTTCCTTCCGCACGGACTGCGATGTTTCGTACACAAGAGCGTTCATCCTTCATGCCGTTCTTCCGCCAGCACTCTCGACGTGAAAGAACCGCGACGGCGTATCGCGATCGTGTCCGGCTGGCCTTGCAGACGGCGCTGATCGGACAAATCACAGCCGCGATACGGTTGATTTCCGTTGAGCTCGGCGCGGCCACGATTCGAGTCGTCGTCTACTTCCATCTGTCGCTGAGCGACGACGACCAGAGCGATCTTTCCGACGAGGTCGCGTCTTGTCTCGGGCTGGAACTCGGCGACCCCCCGGCCGGTCCGGCCGCCGAATGCCATTTCCTGCGCTGCGACGAACCGCAACGCGTTCCCGTTCGCGGCGAAGTCGTCTTCGCCCGCAAGGGCGTGTTGACGTGCTGATCGCCGTCGCCCTCGCGTGCGATTTCGCGGCGCATCCGCTGCGGCGCGACGGGTGCCGGAGGGTCAGGCCGCGCACCGGCAGGCTGACGCCTGCCGCTCGCCAAGGGCGTTGCCATCGGGTTCACGGTACACTCGTCGCATGTCGATTCCCCTGTCACGTGTCCGCCATGACCTCGACCGGCTCGCCCGGCGGAGGGCGATCGTGCGATGGGGAACCGCCGCGGCGACGCTTGGAATTGCGCTGATTGTCGCACTCGCTGCCGCATTCGCCGTCGATTACGTCGTCGATCTGCGACCGCTGCTTCGCGCGTTCGTTGTATTGACGATCGCCGGCGCGACGGCCTGGTTCGCCGGTTCTGCGGTCCGATCGCACATTTCTGTGAAAGAGACGCCGACCGACGTCGCGCTCGACGTCGAGCGACGAC
>JBAQZJ010000329.1:0-3274 GCA_049790855.1 Planctomycetaceae bacterium
CTCAGACTTTCCGGACAGGCTCTTACTCGCTCGCCACTTTCGCCGGTCTCGGGTCGCGATATTTGAAGTTCATCGCGATCGCGGTCTCGGCGAGCATCATCAGCCGGTCGTGATCGAGCGTCGGACAGGGCAGGCCTGGCGCCGCGGCCAGCAGGTTCGACCGGTCGAACGTCGGGTCGTTCCGCCAGTAGGTCGCGTAGACCCGCAGTTGGTCGTAAAACGCCGACGTCAGTTCGGCCCCGATGTCGGCGATCGCGTCGCCGTTCCGTCCGGCGCCGGCGAAGGCGGTCGTGCCTTCGTAACCGACGACCTTCTCGATGACGTCGCGAATCGTGTCGACCTGCACCGGTTCGGCCGGAGTCAGGTGATAGGTCGTGCCCCAGCACTCGCGACGACCGACCAGTTCGGTCATGACGGACGACACCCAGTCGACCGGCACGAGGTTCTTGACTTCGCCGCCGGTCAGCCCGTGCAGCGGGATCGACCAGTCGATCGTCTGGGCGCCTTCGACCAGCCGCGCGAGCGTGACGGCGAGTCGCACGACGGCATAGAAGCCGTGGAAGGTCGTCGTGAAGCCGGTCTCCGAGTCGCCGACGATGATCGCCGGACGGTAGACCGTCGGCGGAGCCAGGAAGTCGGCCTCGCGGACGAGTTGCTCGGCCTGAAGCTTGCTCTTCTCGTAATCGTTCCCGAACTCCTGGCCGACGTCGAGCCGGTCTTCCCGCACGAGGCCGGTCTGCAGCCCGCAGACGTAGGAGGTCGAGACGTGGTGGAAATCGGCGATGCCGGTCTGGCGGCACAAGTCCAGCACGTGCCGCGTTCCTTCGAGGTTCGACCGCCACGGCTCGCCGTCTTCGCCGCCGGCCGCCTCGAAGGTCAGGCTGGCGGCGTTGTGCAGCACCATGTCGCAATGACCGGCAACCCAGCGCCGGTCTTCGTCGCTGAGTCCCAAACCCGGCTCGGTAATGTCACCGGCCAAGACGTGCGGCGTCGGCAACGCGGGCACGCCCCGGCGCTCCCAGGCGGCCAACAGGCTGGCGACGCGTTCTTCGGCCGATTGCCGGTCATTGGGCCGCACGACCACGGCCAGTTGTTGCCCGGCCGTCAGCAAATCGCGGACCAGATACCGGCCCAGGAGGCCGGTCGCCCCCGTCAACAAGATTACGCCATCCATATTTCATTGCTCCTGATTTCGTCCGACCGCTCGACGAATCGTCCGTGACGCCTGTCCAGACCCACATCTGTGCGACTTCATCTTGAAGGGAAATGACGTCGCCGTCAAAGAATCGGTTATCAAGGGACGGCCAGGGCATGTCAAGCGGCCGCACCCCGATCCTTCGCCCGCGGCGGTTTCTCTCAAGAGTTCTCCCGGCTACAGTGACTTGGCGGGCGGAATTGTAATCCGCGAAAACCGCACCGATTCTCCCGTTTTCCCCGCTTGTCGGTCACCTGGCCTTCGCTGCCATGCAGAAGACATACGATCTGAACGTCGTTTCGACGGTGCCCCTGATCGCCCCGCGCGACCTGATCGCCCTTGAGCCGGCGACCGACGCTGCCGTCGCGACGGTGATCGAAGGCCGCCAGTCGGTGCTGGACATTCTGTCAGAGGACGACTCGCGGTTACTTGTGGTCGTCGGCCCCTGCTCGATTCACGACATCGAATCGGCGTTCGAGTACGCCGAGCGGCTTAAGGCGCTCTCCGATCGCGTCGCCGACACGATGCTGCTGGTCATGCGGGTCTACTTCGAGAAGCCGCGCACGACGGTCGGCTGGAAGGGTCTGATCAACGATCCGCACCTCGACGACAGCTTCGATATCGCCGAGGGGCTTCGACGCGCCAGACGCGTCTTGCTGCAGATCAACTCGCTCGGGTTGCCGACGGCCGCCGAGATGCTCGAACCGATCACGCCGCAATACATCGCCGACCTCGTCTCGCTGGCGAGCATCGGCGCACGGACTACGGAAAGCCCGACACATCGTCAGATGGCGTCGGGCCTGTCAATGCCGGTCGGTTACAAAAACGGCACCGACGGCGGCCTGCAAGTGGCGATCAACGCCCTGCTGGCCGGTCGCGAGCCGCACCGGTTCCTCGGCATCGACTTCGACGGCAATACCTGCGTCATCCACACCCGCGGCAACCCTTGGGGCCACTTGATCCTGAGAGGAGGCAACAACGGCCCGAACTACGATCCCGAGCACCTGGCCGATGCGGCCGCCCGGCTCGCCGCCGCCGATCTTCCGCCGCGATTCCTCGTCGATTGCAGCCACGCCAACAGCGGGAAGGACTACCGCAAGCAGCCGGAAGTCTGGGACAACGTCGTCGCCCAGCGGCTTGCCGGGAACGACGGCATCCTGGGGCTGATGCTCGAAAGCAACCTCGTCGGAGGCCGTCAGGAACTGACCCGCGATCCGGCGAGCCTCCGGCGCGGCCTGAGCATCACCGACGCCTGCCTCGGCTGGGAGGAAACCGAACGCCTGATCCTCGCCACGCACGCAAAGCTGGCGGAGTCCACCGTCGCGGCAGGATGAGACGGAACGCTCGGCGACGGGACGTCGGCCAGGCTTTGACTGACGGAACTCGGGCTGTCCGCCGGCATCGCCGTCACAACCGGTGCGTCCATTCCTCGCTGGAATACCGCGTCCGCACAAGCTCGGCGACCAGTTCGACCGGCCACTCGCCCGACGGCAACGTCGCGTTCCACGACTCGATAAGCGACCGGCGCAGGTCGATGCGGCCGAGCGGCAGGTTCGTGACGAACTCGCCGTGCGACCGTCCGCGGCGGTAATCCGGCTCCCGTTCGGGCGCCGTCAGATAACGATCGATGCGGGCGACGTCGAAACCGTACAGCAGCGTGCCATGATGCAGGAGGGTCGTCCGCAGCCAGCGCTGCGAATTGCCCGAGACCTTGACGTCTCCCGTCGTGAGATCGCTCGTTCCCTGGCGCTCCAGGTCGCCGATCTGGCGGCGCAAGGTGTTCAGAATGCGGTCGAGAATAATCTGCGTCGCTCGACCAACGTTCGCCAGATGACCGTTCGATTCGAGGCGCAGCACCAGCGAGAAGACCAGCGAGCCGGGACCGAGCAAGACCGTCCCGCCGCCGCTGCATCGCCTGACGATCGGCACGCCGTCGCGTCGACAGGCCTCGACGTTCACGTTGCGTTCGATCGTGTTCGCCCGGCCGACGACGACCACATAATCGGCCGGTTCCCACAGCCGCAGCACCGGCTCACCGTCGGTCTTTTCGATCGTGCGCAACAGCGCCTCGTCGAGCGC
>JBAQZJ010000330.1:0-6229 GCA_049790855.1 Planctomycetaceae bacterium
GCGCGACCGACGTGCGGATGCTGCCGTACTTCCTGTCGATGGGCCGGCACGTCGTCGAGCATCTCGAAGAGTATCGCCAGCAGTTCGCCGCGAGGTACCCGAACGTCGCCTTCACGCTTTGCCCGCCGCTGGGGCTGCATCCGAAGGTCGTCGAGGTCGTGCTGGAGCGACTGGAAGCAAAATGATCGCTTGCGACTTCGCGAAATCGCAAGCGACGTTACACGGGCGTCTCGACGCCCAGCTCGCGAATCGTCAGCAGCGGCGAAAAGGGCAGCGCGAGTTTGCCGAACGCCTCGGCGCCGCCTTGCAGTCGATCGACGATGGCGACGACATGCACGACGTCGGCTCCGAACTCCTGAACCCGTTCGATCGCCTGGATGCTGCTGCCGCCGGTCGTGATGACGTCGTCGACGATGACGACCTTCGCTCCCGGCTGAACCGGTCCTTCGATGTACCGCTTCGTGCCATGCCCCTTGGCTTCCTTGCGGACGAGAAAGCCGGCGAGATCGCGTCCCTGTTCCGCGGCAATCGCGAGCACGCCGCCGATGATCGGATCGGCTCCGATGCTCATGCCGCCGATCGCGTCGAACTCGACCTTCTTGAGCAGATCGAGCAGCCCGAGCGACACCAGCCGCAACCCCGTCGAGTGCAGCGTGATCTGCTTGCCGTCGAGGTAATAGGTCGATTTCTGCCCCGACGCGAGCGTGAAATCGCCGAACTTGAGGGCGCGTTGCCGGACGAGATCAATCAGCGGCTGACGGTCGTACATGGCGAACATCGTCGAGAGTGTCTGGCGAGCCGGGCGGCGTCAGCCCCCGAAGTCACCGCACTGTAACGCGACGCCAAACAAGAGGCGAGCCGCGCGAAGTGAATGCACGGCGAGCGGCAGGCGTCAGCCTGCCGGTACGTTCCCTGCTCATCGGCGATCTTTTCCTCCGGCATTCCAGTGCCGCTCGCACCCACCGGCAAGCTGACGCCTGCCGCTCGCCTGGTCGCAGACGAACGCCCTTACCGACGAATCACGACGTCCGAGCCGACGCCGAGCAGGTCGTAGACTTCGGCGACGTTTTCGTTCTTCAGTCGGACGCAGCCGAGGCTTGCGGCGGTTCCGATCGACGCCGGGTCGATCGTGCCGTGGATGCCGTAGCTGGTCGGGTTGCCGGCCCCGTCGTCGAGGCCGAGCCAGCGCTCGCCGAGCGGGTTCGCCGGGTCGTCGCGTTCCATCACGTTGCCGTCGCTGCCCCAGTATTTCGGGTTCGTTTCCTTCGTGACGACGTGGAACGTACCGACCGGCGTCGTGCCGTCCTTCCCGATGCCGACCTGATATCGACGAACGTAGTAACCGTGCGCATGAACGGTCAGCGTGAAGTCGGTCAAGTTGACGATCGCCGAGAACGGCCCCTTGATGACCTTCAATCGCCGCCCCGCCTGCACGCGGCCGGGGTCGTCGATCTGATTCAGCCGGACGAGGTACTCCCAGGGCACGGCGTAGTTGCGTGCGAAGACCCGCAACTGGTCGCCGGGCTGAACTTCGTAAGGCGGCATGTAGTGCGGCTGCGGGTCGAAGTAGATGCTGCGGGCGGTCGTGTCGATGCGCGACTGGATCTGAGGCCGCAGGGACGGCTCGTCCCAATAGAGCTTCGACAGCGTCTTATGAGCGGCCAGATAGCGGTCGGCGGCCATGTCGGCGTCGATCGCGGCCAGTCGCGGGTCGGTCGTCGCGGCTGCCGCCGGCTCGGCTTGCGACGCATCGGCGAGTTCGGCCGATGCCGGCACGATCGCCGAACGCACGTCACTCATCGCACCGGTATCCACCCTCGTCGGCAGTTGCGGTACGTCTGGCGACGTCGGCTCGGCGGGTTGAGGCGGAGGCGTCATCGCGGGAACCGAAACCGGCATCGTCGCTTCCGGAAAGAGGCCGGTCTCGGCGAAGTCGGAGCCGGTCGGCAGCGCGGCAGGAGCGGCCGACAGCGGTCGCGACGCACCGTTCACAGGCAGCCGACCCGGTTCGGCAGGACGCGTCGGCGGTTGGCGATTCGACGTCGAGGGCAATTCCCTCGTCAAATCGAGTGCCGCAAACTGGGCCGGCGGAGGAGCCGTCTCGGTCGAGCCGGCGGCCGGTTCGACCTGCGGCGGAACCGCTTGCCCCGGTCCGGCGACGGCGATCGGGTCCGCCGTGAATCGGTCGGAATGAATTTCAGTTTCCGCGAGCGTTCCGGTCTCGGTCGTCACCCAGCCGATCGGCCAGATTTCAAACTTCCAGACCGTCAATGCTGCGATCGCCGCCAGGGCGCAGGCCCAGACGGCGGTGTTGGCGAACGTGCCGCGACGATCCGGGGGAGTCATGCGACCCTCCGTTTACGGTCTCGGGCAGAGACCGACGAGTCTTTGTCCTCCCGACGGGCGCGGCATCTCCACGGCCCCACCGCTCCGCGGGGGCCGGTTCGTAGCAAAAGCGGAAAACCGACGCCATGCGAATTTGAGGCATCGAATTCAGAGCCGCGACCGCCAGAGAGCGCATGACGGCGCTGATTTCACTCGTGATCGACGTTCGCCGGAAATCGCGGATTGACGCAGATGAAAACGCCGATGGCCGCGGAGGAGTTCAACCGGCGGCGGGCAAACATCCGCGTTCATCGGCGGTCTCTTTCGTTCGTCGTATCGACGATCCGAACAGAGCCGCGCCCATCGACGAGCGCTCATCGACGTAGGTTCGCCGAGAAACGCTCCCTGACGGTCGCGGCTCTGATGCGTCGGGATCTCACGCCGTCGCCGTCGCCGGCTCCGCACGTTGCGGCTCGCGTGGCTCGATATCGATGCGGAAAATCGCCAGCGCCGCTTCGACGAGCATCACGGCCGCGAGCGTGACGAGCAGCAGCGAGATCCAGGCGACGGCGTTCGCCAGGCCGCCCGTGCGGAACGACGCGAGCGTCATTTCGACAAGCGCCCACGTGCTCATGGCGTACATCCACACCATCGGCAATCCGGTGACGAACCAGACCCAACGCGCCCGTTGAGTTCGCCAGAGCCAGACCGTCACGCACAGCAGCGTCAGCGCCGCCAGAAGCTGGTTGCTGGCGCCGAACAGCGGCCAGAACGTCTTCCACGCCGGAATCGGCTTGCCGCTCGCGTCGAGGGTCGTCTGCATGACGAACAGCAGTGGAGCGCCGGCGGTCAGGATCGTGCCCAGCCACCGGCCTTTCGCGTCCTGCCAGCCGGTCAGTTCCTGAATGATGTAACGGCCCAGCCGCGTACAGACGTCGAGCGTGTCGTAGACGAACGTCGTGAAGGCCATCAACGCGAACGCGATGCCGAGCGCCAGCGGAATGCCGAACGACTGCTCGAGGAACGTGCCGATGCCGTTCGCGTAGATGATGCTGGGAGACTGCTTCATAAGGTCGCCGTCGGCCATCATCACGCAACACAGCGCGACGACCGCGACCATGCCTTCGAGCAGCATCGCCCCGTAGCCGATCGCGCGGGCGTCAGTCTCCTTGCGAAGCTGCTTCGACGTCGTGCCCGAGGCGACCAGCGCGTGGAACCCCGAGCACGCCCCGCAGGCGATCGTGATGAACAGGATCGGGAACAACGCGGCGCCCGAAGGCGCCTCCCAGCCGGTGAACGCCGGCAGACGAATCGGTTCGCCGCCGATGAGCAATCCTGCGGCTCCGCCGAACAACGCTGCATACAGGAAGCAGCCGCCGAGCTGCCCGCGAGGCTGCAACAGCAGCCACATCGGCACGGCCGAGGCGATGCAGCAATAGATCAGCAGCGCGACGTCCCAGGATTTGTGCGCGACGTTGTTCGCGTCGTCGGGCGACAGGTCCGGCGAGATTCGCTGCACGATCGACGTGAGGTCGAACGGCAGGTACTGCCCGCCCCAGATCGCCAGGCCGACCAGCGGCAGAAACAGCAGCGTCGCCTTGCCCATCGACAGGCCGGCATACCGGACGAGCAGGCCCATCGCGACCGGCAGCAGCAGGTACATCATCGACGAGGTCGCGATGCCGCCGCCCGAGACGGTCGTGCCGTCGGGCAGCGTCTGCGTGCCGAGGAACGCCGCCGCGGTGATGTCGGTGAAGGCCACCACGACGTAAACCAGCGCGAACCACATGAAGATCAGGAACAGCACGAACGACCGCCGGCTCATGTGCTCGCGAAGCACCTCGGCGACGCTGCGCCCGCGATGTCGGACCGACGCGACCAGCGCCGTCAGGTCATGCACGCCGCCGACGAACACCGCGCCGATCAGAATCCACACCAGCGCCGGCAACCAACCGAACATCGCCCCGGCGATGATCGGCCCGACGATCGGCCCGGCCGCCGCGATCGCGCTGAAATGCTGGTTGAGCAGCGGCGCCGGCTCCAGCGGAACGTAGTCGACGTCGTCCCGCAACTCGACGGCCGGCACCGGGGCGTCGGCCCTCAATCCCAGCAGCCGCGAGAGCAGCGAGCCGTAGGTGAAATAGGCGACAAGCAGCACCGCCGCGGAGATCAAGACGATCGCAAGCATGTGGACTGACTCTCAACGTCGAAGAAGCAGGTTCGCCGTCAACCGCCGCAGACAACCAGTTCGTCATCGTAGCACATCGTGACAGGCACGCTGACAGCGGAGAACGTCGAGGGCCGGCGAAAACGCAAGCGGCATCCGCGGGTCAATCGGCGCTCCCAGCATCACTTGGTCCCCCGTCTCCCGATCCCCCGTCTCCGCGGGGGCCGTCGCCGCCGCCTCGGCCTGCGTCCCTTCCGCCTGCAGGTCGCGAACCTTGTCGATCGTCGTCAGCACGGCGATCGCCGTGAAGAACGTGCCGGTAAGCAACAGCCCGACCCGCCGCAGCCAACCCGGCCGCAATTCCGTCGGCAGCAGCACCGTGTTCACGGCGAGCGTGTGGAAACAACTGACGCCCAGCACGTAATTGTAAAGCATCGCCGAATAGACAAGCAGGTCGCCGCCGTCGACGAGGGTCAGCATCGTCAATCCGAAGGCGGCGTAGACGCACAACACGCCGAAATAGAGCTTGCCGATGTGCCGTGGATCCCATTGGCGCAATCGCGGGCTGGCGGTCCAGAACACGTCGACCCAGCGCCGCAGGAAGCCGTCGGAGCCGGTCGCCATGCTCGTGCTGAGGATCAGGAATCCACAGAACAGCGTCAGCATCCAGAAGAACGGGCCGAGCGTCGGCCCGACCGCGTCGCGGACGCCGCCCGCCGTGATGCTCGCCGCGAGCCAGGTGTTCTCGGCGACGAAGCCCCGCGGCAGGAACTGCACGCTGAGCATGCTGGGCAGCGCGATGCCCAGGAAGCACGCGGGCATCCAGATGACGAGTTGTTCTCGCTGCACGTGCCGCATCCAGCCCGCCCAGCGCCGCAGCGACTCCTTCGTGACGTGAAAGACCATGCCGACGTGCGACAGCTCGACCTTGTGGCCGCCGACGATGCTGGGAATCGCACCGACGTGCTGGCCCATACCCCAGCCCTGGTCGCGGGTGTAGCTGCTGATCGGCGTGTTCGTCAGTCCGCCGTTGCCGCAGATCGCCGCCATCGCCGCGATGACGCCGATCATCGACAGGTCGATCGCCGGAAAACCCCGGCCGCTCCACAACGACACGAAGGCGTTCTCGATGTCCGGCCGCCCCTCCGTGATGACCGGCACGGTGCCGAACTTGAAGAAGCCGCTGAAGATCTCGGCCCACGTCTCGGCGGTCGAGTAGCCGATCGCCAGGAACAGCAGGAAGCCCATCACGACGACGAGCTTGAAGGTCATCACCGCCTTAAGCGAGTTGTAGACCTTCCCGCCCACGACCAGCGGCAGCAGCGTCCCCAGAAAGATGCTGCACGCGAGAATGCGGACGAGGTTCTCGTCGGCCTGCGCTGCGGTATCGGGCAACCGTCCCTTGATCATCGCGAACAGCGGAATCGCGGCGTTCGAGGCGAGATACGGCAGCACCGACCCGAAGTCGAACACGAGATACACGAACAGCCAGAACATCGGCCCCGGCGGCACGCGGAACTTCCCGGTGAAGATCGGCTCGCCGCTGTAGAGCGTGTACCGGCTGATCTCGATGTTGTAGAGCGTCTGCCCCAGGATGCTGAGCGTCGCCAGCCACAACAGCGCCCCGCCGTACCGGGCGGTGACGAGGGGGCCGGTCAACCACTCGCCGCCGCCGATCGCGGCGGCTCCCATCACCAGCCCGGGGCCGAGCAGCATCGCCCAGTTGCGCGCCCGGAA
>JBAQZJ010000331.1:0-12621 GCA_049790855.1 Planctomycetaceae bacterium
GTGCTGGAGCCGATGAAGATCTTGATGCCCGGCGTGCGGGTCGCCACTTTCAGTTCGCCGAGGTTCTCGGTCGTCGCTCCGATGTAGAACCCGTAGTTGACGGCACATTTCGACGCCGCGAGGGCGAGCTTTTCATGCAGCCGCTCGACCGTGATCGTCGCCGGTTTGGTGTTCGGCATTTCGAGGAAGGTCGTCACGCCGCCCTTCGCACAGGCGAGGCTGCCGGTGCGAAGGTCTTCCTTGTGCGTCAGCCCCGGCTCGCGGAAATGGACCTGGTCGTCGATCACCCCGGGAATGAGATGTTTGCCCGCCGCGTCGAACGTCTCATCGACCCGCACGGTCGCCGGCGGATCGACCCCGCGGATCACGCCGTCCGCGATGAGAACGTTCACGTTCGCGATACCGGTCGGCAGGACGCAGGCGGCGTTCTTGATGAGTAGTCGCATCAAACTTGTCTCGTGAAAAGGCGTTAGCCGTCGGCCTCGGCCGACGATCCGCATCGGGCAAGTCCGAGGGCTACCAAGTGTCACTTGTAGATGACCACAAGGAATACCACCGCCTCACCCTTCCCGGCGTTAGTAATGCAATGCGGCACGTCGGCACGGTAGCTCGCCGAGTCGCCGCGCGACAGCGTCGCGCACGTCTCGCCCGATTCGACCGTCACCTTGCCTTTCTCCACCGTCAGGAACTCGCGCGTCCCCTCGAAATGCGGCGCGCTGCGCAGTTCGGAATCGGGCTGGAAGACCAGCTCGTAGAACTCGACGTCCTTTTCGAGGTTCAACGGCGAGAGGGTGCGGATGCGAACGCCTCGTTCATTACGATAGACCGACGCGGGGTCCTCGGCCCGGATGACGCCGATCTCGTCCCGCGGGCCGCCCGGCTCGATCAGCTCCCCGAGCGACAGTCCGAAGGCCCGCGCGATCCGCACGGCGACGCCGAGCGTCGGGTTCGCCCGTTCGCGTTCGATCTCGCTGAGCATCGACCGGCTGACGCCGCAGGCCTTCGACAGCACGTCGAGCGACCAGCCGCGTTCGGCCCGCAGCTCGCGGACTCGCCGACAGAGTTCCTGACTGACGGCGTCGGCGCGGTCGGTCGTCGCCGCGGCGGGGGCGGGCGTCTTCGGCATCGGACGGATCGTCCAAAATATCGGAGGATTTATCTTGCGTACCGGACAACGAAACTCTAGCATACCGGAGACGGCATCCGAGATAAAGAACGATCATCACCGGGACGCTCACCGGGAATCGACACGAAAGGCGACCGATGAAGGCCCTCGTCAAACAGCGTTCCGAGCCGGGGCTGTGGCTCGAAGAGATCCCCGAGCCGGCGGTCGGCGCGAACGACGTGCTGATCCGCGTCAAGAAGACCGGCATCTGCGGGACCGACCTGCACATCTACAACTGGGACGCCTGGGCGAAGAAGACGATCCCTGTGCCGATGGCGGTCGGCCATGAGTTCGTCGGCGAGGTCGTCTCGGTCGGGTCGAACGTGACCGACTTCCATCCCGGCGAGGTCGTCAGCGGTGAAGGCCATGTCGTCTGCGGTCTCTGCCGGAACTGTCTCGCCGGACGCCGGCACCTGTGCGCCCACACGCAGGGCGTCGGCGTGAATCGGCCGGGAGCCTTCGCCGAATACGTCTCGCTGCCGATGACGAACGTCTGGCATCATGCCCCCGATATTGACCTCGAAGTCGCATCGATCTTCGACCCGTTCGGCAACGCGGTCCACACGGCACTCAGCTTCAACGTGCTCGGCGAAGACGTGCTGATCACCGGGGCCGGGCCGATCGGCGTGATGGCGACCGCCGTCGTGCGTCATGCGGGGGCGCGCTACGTCGTCGTCACCGATCTGAACCCCTACCGGCTCGATCTGGCGAAGAAGATGGGCGCGACGCTCGCCGTCGATCCGCGCCAGACGCCGGTCGCCGAGGCTCAAAAGCAACTTGGCATGAAGGAAGGCTTCGACGTCGGGCTGGAGATGTCAGGCAGCCCGCCGGCGTTCCGCGAGATGCTGTCGAACATGGCCCACGGCGGCAAGATCGCGATGCTCGGCATCCCGCCGGAAGAAATTGCGATCGACTGGAACACGGTCGTGTTCAACATGCTGACGATCAAGGGCATCTACGGCCGCGAGATGTACGAGACCTGGTACAAGATGACGGTGATGCTGCAAAGCGGCCTCGATATCAAACCGGTCATCACGCACCGCTATCATTACAGCGAGTTCGAGAAGGGATTCGAGGTGATGCAGTCGGGGAAGAGTGGTAAGGTGATATTGGACTGGGCGGAGTAATCGAAAGGAGGAATGACCTCATGAGCACCGCACTCGCCTCACAGCCGGAGCGGCTTCTCACGGCCGAGGAATACGCCGTGCTGCCAGACGATCAGCGAACTGAACTCGTCAAAGGAAGGGTCATCGAAGTGCCACCGCCTGGTTTTCAGCAGGGTGTGGTTCAGATCGAAATTGGCTCACTCTTGCGAGAGCACATCCGAAAGCGCGGCCTTGGCCGCGTGTTGGCCGAGTCGGGAACGATCACCGAGCGAAAGCCGGATACGGTCCGCGGTCCGGATGTCTCCTTCTACAGCTACCAACGGTTGCCGAAGGAACAGACGCCGAAGGGATATCCCGATGCCGCCCCGGAGGTCGTGTTCGAGGTGCTTTCGCCAAGTCAGGGCCTGAAAGCGATCCTGCCGAAGGTGAGCGAGTATCTGATCGCCGGAACCCTCTGCGTTTGTATCGTCGATCCAGAGCGAAGGACGGCCGTCGTTTATGGTGCTGACGATTCCGTCATGCTCCTCACCGCCGACGACACGCTCCGCCTGCCACCACCGCTCTCCGACTGGGCGCCCCGCGTCGGCGATTTCTTCCCGGAGTGAGCCGGCGGACCGGAAACTCGTTGTCTGACCTCGCAACTAACGCTGTGGGCGGCATCAGAAAGGAGAAAGTCTCACTCAAAGACGCCAAGCCGCAGAGGCTGCGCGATGAACGCGATTCCGCATGACATAAGGGGTTGGCTCGCTCGGAATCGGGTCCGGCTGCTCGTCGTGCTGCTGATGATGGCGACATATTTCAACTCGTACATCGTTCTTTCGATGCTCGGCGACTATTACTGGTCGTATTCTGGACGAACCGGATATGTCTTCGGGTTGTCGGCGCCCGACCGGATCATCTGGCATCCGCGATTTGCGTATTGGGAGCCATTACGGTCCCGTGGCAACTTGAGCGGGTATCTCTATTCGCCGCTGATCCGGCTCGACCGAGCATGGTGGCATCCGACGATCGAACCGCAACGCGTAGGTCGGACGGGAGTCTGACCTACTGAGCTTTTTCGACGAAGCGAACCGCCAAGAGCACGAAGAGCATCAAGAAGTCTCCGTGCTCTTGACGGTTCGAAATCTGCTGGAGAACGACGTTGTACAGCCGCTTTCAAGACCACGTCGCGAGACAACTCGACGACATCCGCGCCGCCGGTCTCTACAAGTCCGAGCGTGTCCTCGCGACGCCGCAGGATGCGCACATCCGCACGGCCGCCGGGCGCAAGGTGCTCAACCTCTGCGCGAACAACTATCTCGGTCTGGCCGATCATCCCGACATCGTCGCCGCAGCGAAGAAGTCGCTTGATGAGTGGGGTTTCGGGATGGCGAGCGTCCGCTTCATCTGCGGGACGCAGCAGCTTCACAAAGATCTCGAACGCAGGCTCAGCGAGTTTCTGGGCACGGAAGACACGATCCTCTATTCCTCCTGTTTCGACGCGAACGGCGGGCTGTTTGAGACGCTGCTCGGTTCAGAAGACGCCGTGATCAGCGATGAGCTGAACCATGCCAGCATCATCGACGGCGTCCGGCTCTGTAAGGCGAAGCGGTTCCGCTACAAGAACAACGACATGGCCGACCTGGAGGCGAAGCTCGCCGACGCAGCCGGCGCCCGGTTCCGGCTGATCGCGACCGACGGCGTCTTCAGCATGGACGGTTACGTCGCGAACCTGCCGGCGATCTGCGATCTCGCCGACCGGTACGACGCGCTCGTGATGGTCGATGATTCTCACGCCGTCGGCTTCATGGGTAAGCACGGCCGCGGCACGCACGAGCACTGCGGCGTGATGGGCCGCATCGACATCCTGACGGGCACGCTCGGCAAAGCCCTCGGCGGGGCGAGCGGGGGTTACACAAGCGGCCGGAAGGAAATCGTCGAACTGCTTCGCCAGCGGAGCCGGCCGTACCTGTTCAGCAACACACTCGCTCCGCCGATCGCCGCGGCGTCTCTCGCCGTCCTCGACCTGCTATCACGCTCGACGGAACTGCGGGACCGTCTGGAGGACAATACTCGCTTCTGGCGAAGTGAGATCGCCAAGGCCGGGTTCGACGTGCTGCCGGGCGAACATCCGATCACGCCCGTGATGATTGGCGACGCGGCCCTCGCGGCAACGATCGCCGATGCTCTGCTGGAAAGAGGCGTCTACGTGATCGGCTTCTCGTACCCCGTCGTCCCGCAGGGCAAAGCCCGCATCCGGACGCAGGTCTCGGCGGCCCACACGCAGGACGATCTCTCCTTCGCGGCGGAACAGTTCGCCGCGGTCAAGCGGGAACTGGGTCTTTGAGTGCATGATCTCGCTTGCGATTTCGCGGCATCCCAAATCGCAAGCGGTCGTCGAATCACGCGGTGCCGCGGTATGTCTGAAGTGCCCGCATGGCACGGGCGAAATAAGCGAAGCCGCTGTAGGCGGTGAACGCCGTCATCGTCCAAAGCAGCACGTCGCGAAGGAGCAAGAACGAATCGAACGGGGCGAACGTTCGCGAAAGAGACAGCAGGCTGACGGTCACCGCCACGCATTGCAGAAGCATCTTCGCTTTGCCGGTCTTGTCGGCCGAGAAGTCGATGCCGTGCTGCTCCATGAAGCCTCGCAGGCTCGTGACGAACATCTCGCGGCCGATGACGACGAGCACCATCCACGGGCTGACGCCCGATCGCACGGTCTCGCCGTCGACTTCGACCGCCTGCCCCATCAGGAACAGGAACGCCCCGCCGACGATGATCTTGTCGACGAACGGGTCCATGATCCGGCCGAGCGTCGTGACCTGACCGTACTTGCGGGCGAAGTAACCGTCGAGGAAGTCGGTCGCCGCGGCGAACACGAACAGCGCCGCCGACGTCAGCCAGAGGTTTTCGTAGCCGATCATCGTGAACAAGGCGATCGACAGGATCAGCCGGCTGAGCGTGATCGCATTCGGCAGATTGAGACTGCGACGGTCGATCGGCGCGGGCGCCAACGGTACGGCCGGCCCGTGCGGCGGCACCGGTTCCGCCGCACCGAGTGCCGTCTCATTCCGCTGGTCGAGCGTCGTCATCTGTCGTCACTCGTGTAGGTCAGGCTGTGCCTGACGTCGAACGTCGATCGACGTTGATCGCCGAGAAACCACGCCGTCAGGCACAGCCTGACCTACTCGGCGACCTCGCCCACCCAATCGTACCCGTCGCGGCCGTTGAGTACGACGGGAACTCTTGCACCGACCTCCAAACCGTCGCCGGCGACGTAGACGGTCGCGTCGATTTCCGGTGCGTCGGCGAACGTCCGGCCGGCCCAGACGCCGTCGCCGGCTTCCGCGTCGATCGTCACGTCCAACTCGTAACCGACGAGTGATTCGGCGAAGTCGAAGGCGATCTGCTGCTGCGTCGCCATCAGCTCGTCGCGGCGGGCTTCCTTGAGGGCGTCGGGCAGGTGGCCGTCGAGCCGCATCGCGGGGGTGCCTGGCTCGGGGCTGAACGGAAAGACGCCCATCCGCTCGAAGCGGGTCGTTTCGACGAAGTCGACGAGTTGACTGAAATCGGCATCGGTCTCGCCCGGAAAGCCGACGATGAAAGTTGTTCGCAACACGACGTTCGGAATGTTCGCCCGCAGCTTTTCGACCAGCGCGATCGTCTTGTCGCGATCGATCCGTCGGCTCATGCGACGCAAGACCGGCGTGCTGACGTGCTGCAACGGCAGGTCGAGATACGGCAGAACCTTCGTGCTCGACGCGATCTTTTCGATGAGCGGGTCGGTGACGTGCACCGGGTAGAGATACATCAACCGGATCCAGTCGATCCCGTCGATCTTCTCCAATTCGTTGAGCAACTGCACCAGCCGGACTTCGCCGTACAGGTCCATGCCGTAATAGGTCAGATCCTGGGCGACGAGAATCAGCTCGCGGGCGCCGTCGGCGGCAAGCTCCTTCGCTTCGGCGACGACCAGTTCGATCGGCTTGGTCGCGTGCTTGCCGCGCATCATCGGAATCGAGCAGAAGGTGCAGGTCCGGTTGCAGCCTTCGCTGATCTTCAGGTACGCATAATGCCGCGGCGTAATTCGCAACCGCTCGCGGTCGTCGAGCGCACGGATCGGCGCGGGCCGGAACAGCGTGCGCTGTTCCAAGGCGAGAGGCGAGAGCTGAGGGTTGAGGGTTAAGGGTTGAGGGTTGAGAGAGAGTGGCACCAGCGGCAATTCGCGCTCGGCGCCCGTTCTCTCGACTCTCGACTCTGGACTCTCGACTCGTCTCGCCGTCAGCCGATCCGCCACCCGCGCGATCTCGTCGCGGGCGAAGACGCCGACGAGGGAATCGATCTCCGGCATCTCTTCGAGCAGCTTCGCGCCTCCCAGCCGCTGCGGCAGACAGCCAGCGACGATCACGCCTTTGGTGCGGCCAGCCCGCTTGAGGGCGAGCATCTCTTCGATGACGCCTCGCGACTCTTTGCGGCTTTGCTCGATGAACCCGCAGGTGTTCACGACGACGAAGTCGGCTCCGTCCGGCTCAGAAACAAGCGTGTAGCCGTCGATCGCCAGCGTGCCGAGCATCTTCTCGCTGTCAACGAGGTTCTTCGGACAGCCGAGGCTGACGAATGCGTAAGTGCCCTTCGTGAGGGGTTCTGCAGCGGGAGCGGACATGAGAAGGGGCAGCCATGGCCGCAGCGAAACGCGACCGGAAGGAAAGCGGAAAAGAACGAAGTCCCGGTAGTTTAGACAGTCGAAGGTGGTCCGGGTAGCGTCGGAACGGCAGATGTGAGCCAGTCGCGCGTCGAGACGGCCGGTGCTGACGCTGGAAACCATCGCGACGCTCTCTTACGCGATCTTGGCACGTCGTGTTGTTACGCTGTCGGTCGTCCGCCGTGTCACTCCCGGGGAGCCGTGCCGTGCCGTTTCGCCTGTTTTTCACCATAGCAGCGTTCGTCTCGTCAATCACCGCATCCAGCGCAGCCGACCGGCCCCCCAACGTCGTCGTCATCTTCTGCGACGACATGGGGTATGCCGACATCGGTCCGTTCGGGTCGAAAACGGCGACGCCGCACCTCGATCGCATGGCCGACGAAGGCCGCTGTTTCACCGATTTCTACGCGGCACAGGCCGTCTGCAGTGCCAGCCGGGCGGCCTTGCTGACGGGCTGCTACCCGAACCGGGTCGGCATTCTCGGAGCACTCGGCCCGCAGGCGAAGCACGGCCTCAATCCCGAGGAGACAACAATCGCCGAACTTCTGAAGTCGAAGGGATATGCGACAGCGGTCTACGGCAAGTGGCATCTCGGCGATGAAGAGCCGTTTCTGCCGACGAATCACGGCTTCGACGAATACTTCGGCCTGCCTTACTCGAATGACATGTGGCCGCTGCATCCGGAGCTCGTGAAGCTGGCGCCGGAGGCCAGCGAACGCAAGTCTCGCTATCCCGACCTGCCGTTGTGGGAAGGGGATGCGAACGGCCACCGCATTGCCGATCCGAAGGTCACCGCCGAGGACCAGGCGAAGCTGACGACCTCGTACACCGAGCGCGCCGTCGCTTTCATCGACGAGCATCGCGACGAGCCGTTTTTCGTTTACGTGCCGCACAGCATGGTGCACGTGCCGATCTTCGCGAGCGACAAGTTCGCCGGGAAGAGCGGCCACGGTCTGTTCGGCGACGTGATTCAGGAGATCGACTGGTCCGTCGGTCAGATCCTCGAAGCGATCCGTCGCCACAAGCTCGCAGAGAACACTCTCGTCGTCTTCACCAGCGACAACGGGCCGTGGCTCTCCTACGGCGATCATGCCGGGTCGGCGGGACCGCTCCGCGAGGGGAAGGGCACGACTTGGGAAGGCGGCCAGCGTGAGCCGACGCTCTTCTGGTGGCCGGGCACGATTCCCGCCGGCACGACCTGCGACGAAGTCTGCGGCACGATCGACCTGCTGCCGACCATCGCGGCGCTCGCCGGTGCGAAGCTTCCCGAACGCACGATCGACGGCAAGAACATCGCGCCGCTGCTGCGCGGCGACGAGGGTGCGAAGAGTCCGCACGAGGCGTTCTTCTATTACTGGGGCCATGAGCTGCAAGCCGTGCGCAGCGGGAAATGGAAGCTGCACTTCCCGCATTCGTATCGCAGCCTCGACGGCAAGCCGGGCGGCACCGGCGGCACGCCGTCGAACTACGTCACGAAGCGCACAGACCTTGCGCTCTACGACCTTGCCACGGATGTCGGCGAAACGACGAACGTTTCCGGCGAGCATCCCGAGATCGTCTCGCGGCTGACGCAACTCGCCGACGACATGCGCGACGACCTCGGCGACTCGGCCACTAAGCAGCAAGGTGCCGGCCGACGACCGGCGGGACGAGTCGACGACTGAACCGGCTTCATCGCGGCGAGCGGCGGGCGCCAGCCCGCTGGCGCGTTCCGTGCTTCCCCTCTTGGCGACTTTTCGTCTTTGCTGGCGACCTTCTTGCGTTTCAGGAGACCGCTCACACTCACGCATGGATGTTCATGAAGTACCGAAAATCGTCCCAATGCTACCTCGCGGCGACGGCAATTGCGTTGACGGCCGTCACCGCTTCTGCGCAACTCGCTGACGTCGCGGCGACCGACACGGTTATCGTCCTGCGACTCGGCGAACCGTCTACGAGCGCCGTCTCGGTCTTTGCCGCAGCGGTTCATGAAACCGACGATACGGCATTCGCGCGGCAAGCCGTCTGGTCGGGGCGCCCAAACGGAGAGACGATCACTCTGCCGCGGTTTGACGGGCCGGTCGACCGGCTTTATCAACGTTTTTCTGTGACCGATACGGCCGGCAAACCGTTGGGTTCGTCGCGATACGTCAACGACCTCTCGTCGCTGACGCGCGAAGCGGCCAAGCTGCCGCAACCGGCATCACCCAAGGGGTTGCAGTGTATCGTCGATCTCGACGATGCGATCGACCTCGGTGTCAAGCACGCCGCGGTGAACGTGTCGCTCTCGCAAATCTATGACGACAGCGGCTCGTCGTCGATCCGGCGCGACATCGACGGCGTGCCGGTCGCCGCGAATGAACGCGCCATCGCCCGCCTCGACGCGACGGTGAAGCGAATGACCGACGCTGGTATGCGCGTCAGTTTCATCCTGTTGAACTACCAGCAACCGTCGGGATCGCCGAACTCGCCGTTGCGGCATCCGCAGACCGACGCGGCCGCACCGAACGGCATCGGTGCGTTCAATCTGACCGATGTCGACGGCGTTCGTGCGTTCCGCGGACTGATCGAACTGCTCGCCGAGCGTTACAGCCGGCCCGACGCCTCGTATGGCCTGGTCGCGAACTACATCGTCGGCAACGAAGTCCAGTCGCATTTCGACTGGTACAACCTCGGTGACGCAGATTCGGCGACTGTCATCGCCGACTATGCGAAAGCCGTACGCATCGCCGATCTCGCCGTGCGGCGATTTCAGCCCGATGCGCGGGTGTTCGTGTCGCTCGATCACAACTGGTCGCGCCAGCACCGATCGGAACCGACTCGCTCGATGCCCGGTCGGGTGCTTCTCGATCGATTGCACGCAACGCTCGTCGCACAGGGGGACGTGCCGTGGGGCATCGCCTTTCATCCGTATGCCGAGAACCTCGGCAACCCGCGCACCTGGCAGGACAAAACTGCGAAGTTGTGCTT
The DNA here is from genome assembly GCA_049790855.1 of Planctomycetaceae bacterium. Taxonomy (GTDB): domain Bacteria; phylum Planctomycetota; class Planctomycetia; order Planctomycetales; family Planctomycetaceae; genus JACCRE01. The sequence goes on from JBAQZJ010000331.1 coordinate 9,905, forward strand.
CGACACGCCGCGGATCACCTTCAAGAATCTGGAGGTGTTGACGACGTACCTTCGCCGACCGCCGTTGCTCTTCGACGGAAAACAGCGGCGGTTGATCCTCTCGGAACAGGGTTTCCACTGCCTGACTACGGATGACGGCGAGTCGTTGCAAGCGGCGGCCTTTGCGTTCGCCTTCGATCGCGTTCGGCGGATCGAGGGGATCGAATCGTTCATCTATCATCGCCATGTCGACCATTCGCACGAGGGCGGACTGCGACTCGGGCTTCGCGAAAACGCACCCGGTACGACGGACCAGCCCGCGCGACCGCGAAAAATCACCGATGTCTTCCGCGCGATCGACACTCCCGACCGTGCTGCTGCGACGGCGTTCGCCAAACCGATCGTCGGTGTCGCGTCGTGGGACGAACTGGCGCCAAAGCCGGTCCAACCAGCTTGCGAAGGCCCATGAGGCCTGATGTCCGCATGACCGACGAACCGCGCGAACCCACGACCGACCAGTGGCGGACCTTCTTCGCCGCCGAACGCACGTTGCTGGCCTGGGTGCGGACCGGCCTGGCCCTGATGGGCTTCGGCTTTCTCGTTGAGCGGTTCGGGTTGTTCCTGCGACAACTTGCTGCTTTGCGGAACGAGGTGTCTTCTCCGCAAAGCGGCGGCTCGGCCTGGTTCGGCGTGACGCTCGTCCTGCTGGGAACCGCCGTGCTCGTCTTCGCGGCGTACCGCCATCGGACCGCGCTGAAGCGGATCGCTCCCGAAACAAACCTCGCCCGATTCTCGGCCAGCGCTTCGCCGTTGCTTCTGACGGTCGCGCTCGCCCTGTTCGGGGTCGCGCTGGCGGTTTATCTGATCGGGTTGGGCTGAAGCAGGTTGAGGGCGAGCGACTTGTGTCACGTCTGGCCGATTTTATAAACTTCTCCGCGACTCCTACGATTCTTGTTCAGGTCGTCAATGGGCGGATTGTCGGCCGACGAGGTCACGCGAATGCTGCTCGCGCTGGGCGTGATGCTCGGCACGGCGCGGGTTCTGGGAGAACTGGCTCAATGGTTCCGCCAGCCCACGGTCGTCGGTGAACTTCTCGCGGGAGTGCTGCTCGGACCGACGGTGCTCGGGTCGCTGGCGCCTGACTGGAACGCCTGGCTGTTCCCCGCGACGGGCAATAACGCCATCGTGCTCAGCGGAATGTCGACGCTGGCGATCGCGCTGTTCCTGCTGGTCGCGGGGATGGAGGTCGATCTCTCGACGGTGTGGAGACAGGGGCGGGCCGCCCTGTCGGTCGGCACGATCGGCACGATCGTGCCGTTCGCAGTCGGCCTCGTCGCGGCCTGGATCATGCCGGAACAACTCGGCTGCGACCCGACCGGAGACCGCTGGATCTTCGCGCTGTTCTTCGCGACGGCAATGTCGATCTCCTCATTGCCGGTCATTGCGAAGACGTTGATGGATCTCGGGCTGTATCGCACCGACATCGGCATGATCGTCATCAGCGCCGCGATTCTGAACGACCTCGTCGGGTGGCTCGTGTTCGCGATCATTCTCGGCATGATCGGCGGTGCCAGCCACGGCTTCGACGTGCCGACGACGATCGTGCTCACACTCGCCTTCGCCGGTTTCACGCTGACCGTCGGGCGCTGGCTCGTCAATCGCATTTTGCCCTACCTGCAGGCCTATACGCACTGGCCGGGCGGCGAACTGAGCTTCGCGCTGATTCTGGCGCTGTTCGGTGCAGCTTTGACCGAATGGATCGGAATCCATGCGATTTTCGGTTCGTTTCTCGTCGGAGTCGCGGTCGGCGACAGCGAGCAACTGCGTGAACGGACGCGGACGATCATCGACCAGTTCATTCAGTTCATCTTCGCGCCCCTGTTCTTCGCCTCCATCGGCCTCGGAGTGAACTTCATCGCGAACTTCGACGCAGGCCTCGTCGGCGCGGTGCTCGTCGTCGCCTGCACAGGAAAATTGCTGGGAAGCTGGTTCGGCGCTCGCTGGGGCGGGCTGGAGCCGCGCGACGCCTGGGCCGTCGGGTTTGCCATGAATGCCCGCGGAGCGATGGAGATCATTCTCGGGCTGCTCGCTCTTAAAGCGGGCGTCATTCACCCGCGGCTCTTCGTGGCGCTGGTCGTGATGGCCCTCGTGACGTCGATGATCAGCGGACCGGTCATGCGGGCGATCCTCAGACTCAAACGACCGCGACAACTTGCCGGAGCGACGACGGCTCGACTGTTCCAGCGGCATCTTCGCGCCGTCACGCGACGCGATGTGATCGCCGAACTCGCACGCGTCGCGGCCGCGACGTTGCCGATCGACGCCCTCCAGGCCGAAGAGTCTGCCTGGTTCCGCGAACAGACGCTGCCGACGGGCATCGGACACGGCGTCGCTTTGCCGCATGCCCGACTCGATTCGGTTTCCGAGGCGGTCGTCGTCGTCGGGCTGAGCGACGCCGGCATCGACTTCGACGCCCCCGACGGCGAACCGGCGCACGTGATTCTTCTGATCCTGACGCCCCGTCGCGACAGCGGAGCACAATTGGAGATCTCGGCCGAGGTCGGGCGACTGTTCTCGCGCCCCGGCATGCTCGAACGCATGCTTCGCACTCGCAACTACGCCGAATTCCTCGCGCTGCTTCGCAGCGGCGACGACCGCTAGTCGTTCGGAAGTCGTTCGGAAGTCGTTCGCGATCAGAGCCGCGACCGTCAGGGAGCGCTGATTGGCGGGGGTTGCCC
>JBAQZJ010000332.1:0-1552 GCA_049790855.1 Planctomycetaceae bacterium
CGGCTATGCCGACGGAACGGTTCGCGTCTAACAGGTGACGACGGACGACTAACTGGGCGAGTCGCGACTGCCGATCGAAGGCACGCTCGACGATTCGCTGACGCTCTATTTACCGCCGGGCGAAGGCGAGTCGACATTGTACGTGGCCGCCGACGGGCGATTGTTCGGCGCTCCGCTCGACGTCGGACATCCGGAGTCGGCGCTGTCGGCCTACTTCCGGCCGATCTGGTACGAGAGCTATGCTGAGCCGCAGCACGTCTGGCAGTCGTCGTCGGGCACGAACGCGGTCGAAGCCAAGCTAGGTCTGGTGCCGCTGGTGTTCGGCACGCTCAAAGCGACGTTTTATTCGATGTTGTTCGGCGTGCCGCTCGCATTGCTCGCGGCGCTTTACACGAGCGAGTTCTTGTCGAAGTCGGCCCGTGCGCGCGTCAAGCCGGTGATCGAGATCATGGCGAGCCTGCCGAGCGTCGTGCTCGGTTTTCTCGCGGCGATCGTGTTCGCACCGATCGTCGAAGACTGGCTGCCGTCGGTGATCGCCGCCGGCCTGACCGTTCCGCTGTCGTTGCTGGCTGCCGCACACCTCTGGCAGCTCGGGTCGTGGTCGATGCTGCCGCGGTGGGAGCGCTGGCGGCTGCCGCTCGCCGGCGTTGCGATCGTGGCCGGCTTTCTGCTGGCGGCGCTGTTGGGGCCGGTGCTCGAAGCCTTGTTCTTCGCGGGCAACGTGAAACTCTGGCTGGACGGCCAGATCGGCTCGGCGGCCGGCGCGTGGATGCTGATGCTCGTGCCGATTTGTGCGGTCGGCGTCGCCGCGGCGATGATCCGCTGGCTCAATCCGATCGTCACCGAGGCGAGCAGCCGCTGGGGACGACGACGGTTCGCGACGGTCGACCTGCTGCGATTCGCCGGCGCCGTGATCGTGACGCTCGCCGTCGCCGGGCTGCTGTCGTACCTCTTCGCGGGTCTCGACGCACTGTTGCAGTTCGATCTCGATCCGCGCGGCAGCTTTCTCGACACCTACGTGCAGCGCAACGCGCTGGTCGTCGGGTTCGTGATGGGCTTCGCGATCATCCCGTTGATCTACACGCTTGCCGACGACGCCTTGAACGCCGTTCCCGAGTCGCTGCGCAGCGCGTCGCTCGGTGCGGGGGCGACGCCTTGGCAAACCGCGCTGCGGGTCGTCATTCCGACGGCGATGAGCGGGCTGTTCTCGGCGATCATGGTGGGGCTGGGGCGGGCCGTCGGCGAGACGATGATCGTGCTGATGGCCGCCGGCAACACGCCGATCATGGAACTCAACATCTTCAACGGCTTTCAGACGCTGTCGGCGGCGATCGCGACCGAAATGCCCGAGGCGGTCCGCGGCTCGACGCATTTCCGAACGTTGTTTCTCGCGGCGCTCGTGCTGTTCGGGCTGACGTTCCTCGTCAACACCGTCGCGGAACTTGTCCGCATCCGCTTCCGCCGGCGGGTCGTGCAACTGTAGTAGAGACCGGGTTCGCAACGACGGAACTCCGACGACTTCACCGATGAGCATCGTTCACTCACCCACGGC
>JBAQZJ010000333.1:0-18995 GCA_049790855.1 Planctomycetaceae bacterium
TCTCCCCCGTTCGCTTTTGTCCATGCCCCTAGTCGTCGACAATGCACAACTCGTTTAGCCGCGACCGTCAGGGAGCGCTTCCTGACGGTCGCGGCTAAACGGAAGCCCGAAACCTTTGCCTGAAGGATCTCGCGATGGCTCGCGAACTTCACGACGGCCGCAAAGACGACCTGATGCCGCTCGAAAGCCTCGACCTCGCGTCGATCGGGTCGTTCTCCGATCTGCTGCGGGCGATGTCGAAGACCGCCTTCTCGGGACGGCAGCTCGGCGAGGCGTTCGACGTCATGCTCGCCATGGCCCGCGACCCCGACTGCGGAGTCGTCATGACGCTTTCGGGGGCGATGACCGTCGCCAAGCAGGGCCGCATCGTCTGCGAGATGATCGACCGCGGTCTCGTCCAGGCGATCGTCGCCACTGGGGCGCTGATGGCCCACGGCCTCACCGAATCGATCGGCCTGACCCACTACCGCTACGACCCTCGCAACTCCGACGAAGACCTGTTCGAGAAGGGCTACAACCGCATTTACGACACCCTCGAAATGGAGTCGAACCTCAACGACGTCGAGAGGGTCGTGCGGTCGGTCCTCCGCGAGACGACCCCCGAAGGCGGAACCTGGTCCAGCGCCCGCTTCTGCCGGGCCGTCGGCAAGAAACTCGTCGATCTCGACCAGGGACCGGGCATCCTCAAAAGCGCCTACGAGAAGAACGTTCCCGTCTTCATTCCCGCGTTCACCGACAGCGAGATGGGCCTCGACGTCGCCACCTGGGCGATCAACGAAGCCAACAAGAAGGCCGGCGTCGACGACCCCTCGAAACTCTCGCCTGATGAAGCGTTCGCCGCGATTCCCGCCTTCAACCCGTTCCACGATCTCCAGGAATACGCCCGGCTGATCGGCAAGCAGAAGACGCTCGGCATCTTCACCGTCGGCGGCGGCGTGCCGCGAAACTGGGCGCAGCAGGTCGCCCCGTACTACGACATCACGAACGACCGCTGCGGCACGAACCTCCAGGCTCCCCGGTTCAAGTACGCCGTGCGGCTGTGCCCCGAGCCGGTCCACTGGGGCGGCCTGTCGGGCTGCACCTATTCGGAAGGCGTGAGCTGGGGCAAATTCGTCTCGCCGAACGACGGCGGCCGCCACGCCGAGGTCTACGCCGACGCCACCGTCGCCTGGCCGATTCTGATGAAAGCCGTGTTCGAGGAACTCGACAAGAATGCCTGAGGCGAGCGGGGGGCGTTAGCCCCCCGAGATCGTTCGATTGCCCTACAAACGTGGTCGAAGATTGTCGACCAGCGAAATGCGCGTCATTGACGTTCGTACGCCCTCGGAGGGCTGACGCCCCCCGCTCGCCTGTGTCTACAATGAAAACGACTTCGCTCTTCGAGAGAATCCGATGCGTCGCTTGCTCGCCTGCCTGCTCATTCTCACGTTGTCCGTCCCTGCGACGGCGTGCCTGTGGGATTACGACACGCTCCAGATGGAGCGCGAGCGGTTCCCCGGTGCGCTGGAACTGATCGTCGGCAAGTTTTTGCGGCATTCCGAGCCGTTCTATGAATGGCGGATCAAGGACCGGCGGAAGGCCATCGGCGCCCATGACCTCGACATCGTGAAGTTGACTGATGAGCAACTCGCCCGCACCTACGACGACCTCGCCGCGGCGCTCGACAAGCTCAAGCGGCACGACGAGGCGATCGCAATGATCCGCGAGAAGGCGGAACGACTGCCCGATGTGGGACGGTACGAGACGCAGGCGAACCTCGGCACGTTCCTCGCTCATTCCGGCCGGCTGGAGGAAGGCGTCGCCGAGTTGAAGAAGGCGATCGAGATCAACCCGGATGCGCACTTCGGGCGGGAGAAATACCAAGTCGCACTCATCGAGTATGTGATCGAACATCGCGGCGATGCCGAGAAGGTCACACTGCCGTTGGAAGGGTCGTTCGCCTGGTGGCTGTTGAAACGCGAGGGACTGGGCGACGGCGAGGGGAACGTCACCGACGAGAAAGCCGCACGAGCCGAACTTGATCGCGCCGCAAAGGGGATTCTGGGCATGATGCGGTTCGGCGACTATCGCTCGCCGGTGCTGTTGGAGGCTCTCGGTGACGTGGTCCGTTCGGGTTCCGGCAAGAACTACTTCGACGGGGACGGCTCACAACGAATCGCCGCTCGCGCCTATCTGCGCGCGGCCGATCTCGTGGATGACGAACAGGCGAGCGCGGCTTATCGGAAGCAGGCGCGAGGCGCACTCGCCGACCAGTTGCCCGATCGCGATTCGGGCGAACGAGCCGTGGCCGATGGTCAGGAACTCTCGCTGGCACACCTCGAAGACCAGCTTGCCCGCGAGGTTCACGAGGCCGACGACTGGTTCGAGCGGACGATCGTCTACGACGAGGAACTGTGGATCGAGCGGTCGCCCGATCCCGATGCGGCGTTCTGGAACAAGTACGGCGGACAGGAGATTCGCGTCGGGCACGACCGCATGCCGGCCGCCAAGTTCGCCTTCAAGGGGCTGCCGTTCGCTGCCATCGTCGCGCTCGGCTTCGGACTTCTGGCCACGATCGGGGCCGTCGCCGCATTAATCGTCTGGCGCCGCAAACGACCCACCGGCTACAATAACGAGCCGACTCACACCGTCTGACCGGCGCGCGAACCGCTGCCGGTTCGGCATTGTCCACCTTCGCAACGGCCGGCCTGGGGGTTGCTTGTGAGGCGTTGCCGGGCGGGCTAGACTGTTCCCCTTGCCGCGGACGGTGGGCCTCCGTTCCGCCGGCAATCTGTACGTGCGTCCCGACCGGTGCCCCGGCGACGCGCCCCGCTTGAAGGGTTTGCGGACCGATGCGACACGTGCTTTCCGCCCTCGTCATGAACCAGCCGGGCGTGCTGGCGCATGTTTCCGGCATGCTCGCCAGCCGGAACTTCAACATCGACAGCCTCGCCGTCGGCGAGACCGAGGACGAGAAGTTCAGCCGGATGACCTTCGTCGTCCACGGCGACGACCGGGTGCTCGATCAGGTCCGCAAGCAGCTCGAGAAGATCGTCACGGTCGTCCGCGTGATCGACTACTCGACCGAGGACTTCGTCGAGCGCGACCTGATGCTCATCAAGGTCGGCACCGACGGCGGCCGGCGTTTGTCGGAGGTCAAGGAACTGAACGACATCTTCCGCGGGAAGATCGTCGACGTCAGCCCCGACCACATCATCATCGAACTGTCGGGACAGGAATCGAAGATCAGCGCCTTCATCGACGTGATGCGGCCCTTCGCCATCCTCGAACTCGTGCGCACCGGCCGCATCGCCCTGACCCGCCGCGGCACGATCGCCGAAGGCCTGTCGCAGACCGAACCGCAACCCGCCGAGGCGGGCTGAGGAGCTGTCAGCTTTTGGCTGTTAGCTGTCAGCTTTTGGAATGATCTGATGAAGGATTATCGTGAGCTTCAGGTATGGCGAAAAGCCCATGACCTGACGCTTGCGATCTATCAAACGATAAAGCATTTTCCCAACGACGAGAGATTCGGGCTGGTCAGTCAACTTCGGCGAGCGGCCGGTTCGATCGGGAGTAACATCGCCGAAGGTTGTGGTCGAAGCTCCGACCCCGATTTCGCACGCTGCTGCCAGATCGCGATGGGTTCCGCCTGCGAAGTGAATTACCAACTGTTACTTGCTCGCGACCTTGGTTATCTACCCGATTCCGAGCATGATCGACTCAACGGCCTTGTTTGCGAAGTACAACGAATGCTCACCGCTCTACTGGCTCGAATTCGCTCTTAATCCCCCCCACCTGAAGCTAACCGCTAACCGCTAAAGGCTCCTCGCATGCCCGCCCGCGTGTACTACGACGACGACGCCGATCTTGCGCTGCTGAAGGGCAAGACGATCTCCATCATCGGTTACGGCAGTCAGGGTCATGCCCAGGCCCAGAACCTGCGAGACAGCGGCTGCGAGGTCGTCGTCGGTCAGCGGCCGGGCGGAGCGAACTACGATCTCGCCGTCAGTCACGGCTTCAAGCCCGTCAGCGCCGCCGAGGCCGCCGAGGCCGGTGATCTGATCAACATCCTGCTGCCCGACGAGCTTCAGGGCGACGTCTACCGCAACGACGTCAAGCCGAAGCTCAAGCCGGGCAAGCTGCTGATGTGCTCGCACGGGTTCAACATCCACTTCAATCAGATCGTTCCGCCACAGGGAGTCGACGCGGCACTCGTCGCCCCGAAGGGACCGGGGCACCTGGTCCGTAGCGAATACGTCAAAGGCGGCGGCGTGCCGAGCCTGATCGCCCTCTCGGCAGGAGCGAGCGAGCAAAGCCGGCAGCTCGCGTTGGCCTACGCCAAAGGCATCGGCGGCACCCGCGGCGGCGTCATCGAGACGACCTTCGCCGAAGAGACCGAAACCGACCTGTTCGGCGAGCAGGTGGTTCTGTGCGGCGGCGTGTCGGCGCTCGTCAAGGCGGGCTACGAGACGCTCGTCGAGGCCGGCTATCAGCCCGAGATGGCCTACTTCGAGTGTATGCACGAGCTGAAGCTGATCGTCGACCTGATGTATCAGGGCGGCCTCAACTACATGCGGTACAGCATCTCGAACACCGCCGAATACGGCGACTACACCCGCGGCCCGCGGATCGTCACCGACGAGACCAAGGCCGAGATGAAGAAGATTCTCGCCGAGATCCAGAGCGGCGAGTTCGCCCGGCAGTGGTTGCTCGAGAACAAGGTCAACCAGCCGACCTTCCAGGCCGTCCGCCGCCGCGAGCGGAATCACCCGGTCGAGGTCGTCGGCAAGCAGCTTCGCAAGATGATGAGCTGGATCAACTCGAAAGAGGTCTGACGCGACGCGGCTCACCGACTATGATGAAGGGGCGGCACTGTGCCGCCCCTTCCGTCGCGAGGACGCCGTATGGCACCAGTCACTGCTTCACTGCCGGCAAGCGCGGCGACGGTCACCGTCGCCGCGTATCTCGATCGCGAGGCGGCTGCCGACAAGGCCGGCGGGCGTAAGGCGGAGTTTGTGGACGGGGAGATCCGCGAAATGCCCGGCGCGAGTTGGCGACACAACGCGGTCGTCGGGAATCTGTTCGTCGCAATCGGGATGAGGCTTCGCGGCAAGTCCTTCGCCGCCTGTGGAAGCGAAATGCGTGTCCGCGTCGCTTCACCAGGCCCGTTCTATTATCCCGATCTCTGCGTATCGCCGATCCCTCCGGCCATTGTGACGGATCGCGGAGAATCGCTGGTCAACCCGACCCTGATCACCGAGGTGCTCTCGCCGACCACGGAAGCCGTCGATCGGGGAGAGAAGCTTGCCGGCTACACCCGGATTCCGACGTTGAGGCACTACCTTCTGGTCGATCCGAATGCTTGCCGAGTCGATCATTATTCCCTCGACGAAGACGGTTCCTGGCGGCTCGTGATCCTCGACGTGCCGAGCGCGACCTTGTCTCTGTCGTCGATCGGCGTCGAGCTTCCCTTGGTCGAAATCTACGACCGCGTCCTGCCGGCCCAGCCTGGAACTTGAAGCGTTCCGCCTGGCGGACTTCGCGCGCGAATCGGCTTTGACGCGCTTGGCCAGACCCGCTACAACCCGGCCGCCCTGCGGTCGTGGCTCCGCGCCGATGGTGTGGATCGGCCGGTCGCAGGTGCGCGGCCGCCGACCCCGACCGGCCGGAGACACGAACTTTTCATTCCCACGACGACGCATTCCCACGGGGGGACCGCGGCGACCACAGGGGTCGGTCGGCCGTGGCGGTTCAAGGAGGACGGCAGATGCTTGTAGCTCGCAGCTTGAGTCGTTGGATGAAACCGGCCGCCGCCGCAGCCGTGTTGACCGCGTCGACCGCGTTCGCGCAGGCTCCGGCAGCCTACAACCCGAGCGAGGTGCTCGAACTCTTCAGCCGCGACGAGTTCAGCGACTCGCAGGCGCGATCATTCCAGCCGCGCACGCCCGTCGAACTGCCGAACAACGTCGATATCAACCTGATTCGACGGGGCCTGGAATCGGCCGTCACCGACGCCCATAATCTTCATCACAGCCTCGACGCCCAGTCGCGGTCGATTCCGGCGGTCCGGCAGTACCTGGGCAGCGTCCTCCAACTGGAGGCACGCGCCCAAATGCTCGCGCGGCAGATCACCAATCGGACCGAACTGGAGCGTGCCTTGCCCGAGCTACGGGCGCTCGACACCGATTGGAAAGACGTCTCTTACCGGCTCGCCGGCGTCCGCGGGCTGGACCGGGCCTCGCTCGATCTGATCCGGCGTCTCGACGCGACCAGCGATCAGGTCAGCAAGTCGCTTCAACTGGGACAGACCGTCGACTACGTCGCGCTCGTCCAGAAGACGAACGCCCTGCGCACGTCGATCGAACGACTGATTCAGGATCTCGACTTTGAAGTCGGACGGACGCCCGAAGGCAGCCAGTTGATCGTCGACGGCCAGCGCGTCCAGCAGAAAGCCGCGCACCTCGCCGACACGTCGTTCCAGCAGGACGGCGTCGAGCACCTCATCGAAGACTTCAAGCTCGTCCAGCAGGCCTGGACGCCGTTTCTCGCCAAGCTCCGCGGTCTCAACAGCCGCTACATCGACCGCGACGTTCAACAGGTCGCCCAGGTCGAACGCGAAGTCTCGGCGCTGCTTCGCATCGAGCAGACGCTCGACCGTCAGCAGCTGGTCTACCTCGCCGACAACCTGACCCGCAACGTCGACGACTTCTTCGACAACGCGCAGCTCAAGCTGCTGATCCGCCTGCCCGAGTCGGATCAGGCCCTGTCGACCGCCGATGCGTTCTACGGCGTGTTCGAGAACTTCGTCGACTGCGTCAACCGCGGCGAGAATCAGGCCGACCTGCAAGACGCCTTCAGCTACATCGAAGGCGAATGGCGGAACTTCTCGCGGGTCTATCGCCCGCTCAACAGCACCGAAGGGCAGCAGGTGCTCAACGCGATCGAGAAAGACGTCGTCACGCTGCGGCAAGCGCTGCTGATCCAGGAAGGCTTCGACCGCTTCCAGGCCGGCGAGCTGGCCTCCGTCATCGACAACCTGTCGTTGCACCTGGAGCGCGACACTCGCAGCTGGCTCGGCAAAGCCCGGCCGCCGTATGCCGCCGAAGCCCAGCGCGAAATCGCGAACTTCCGACAGAACGCCCAGGAGCTCCACGAGGCGCTCGTCGCCAACGCCAACATTCGGGAAGTGCGTCAGATGTGCGACGGCCTGTTCGACAGTTGGCGACGGGTCTACAACCACATCATCCAGTGCCGTACCAGCGAACGGTCGAGCCTCGCCTCGGCGAGCAGCCAAATGACCCCGGCTCTCGTCGAATTGCGGACGCTGCTGTCTCGCTGATTCCAGCGCAAGTGTCGATTCACGTCGAAGCCCTCGGCCTGCCGGCCGGGGGCTTTTTCGTCAGAGCCGCGACCCCCAGAGAGCGATTGTCGGCGCATCCACGTCGATGAGCGCTCCCTGACGGTCGCGGCTCTGATCGTCATTCTCCGCGCAACCGCCGCACCACGCGGGCGATTCGCGCCACGGCGTCGTCGATCTCGCCTTCAGTCGTCTCGAAGCTGACGCTCAGCCGGACGGTCGACAACGCGACTTCGGAGGCGACGCCCATCGCCAGCAGGATCGGAGCCGGTTCCGACGACCCGCTCGCACAGGTGCTGCCCAGCGAGCAGGCGACGCCTTCGAGATCGAGCGCGACCAGCAACTCGTCGCCGTTGACGCCGGGAAACGCCACGCTCGCCGTGTTCGGCAGTCGAGTGGCCTGCGAGCCGTGAACGACGACCGGCGGACACCGCTCGGCGAGCGCCGCTTCCAGCCGATCGCGTGCGGCAAGCATCGTCCTCGTGCGATCGGCCGCGTCGCGCTCCCACAGTTCAAGCGCCTTCGCCATGCCGGCGATCAGGGCGACCGGTTCCGTTCCCGGCCGGCGGTCGGTCTCCTGATGCCCGCCGTGATGCAGCGACACCAGCCTTACGCCCCGCCGCACGAGCAGCCCGCCCACGCCGCGCGGTCCATGAAACTTGTGCGCCCCGAACGACAACGCCGTCGCACCGAGTGTCTTGAACGACACGGGAATCTTGCCGACCGCCTGCACACAATCGAGATGCGTCGGCACACCCGCCGCGTTGCACCGATCGACGAGCGGCGACACGTCCTGAATCACCCCCGTCTCGTTGTGCGCAAGCAACATCGAGACGAGTTTCAGGTCGGCAGGGTCAGGCCGCCGGGATGAACCCGGCGGCTCGCAAGGTTCGATCAACCGTCCGTCGGCGTCGACGGCGAGTTGCTGATGCGACCAGCCGCGCTGGACGAGCGTCGCGACGCTCTCGGCCGTCGCCGGATGCTCGCCCGGCCCGGTCGCGATCGTTCCGGTGCCGCGAGCGAGGCCGAACAACGCGAGATTGATCGACTCGGTCCCGCCGGAGGTGAACACGACCTCGTCCGGCTCGGCGTCGAGAATGCGGGCCACCGTCTCGCGACTCTCCTCCAACACCTGCCGCGCCCCCCGCCCCGCCGCATGCCGACTGCCGGGGTTGGCAAACGCTTCCCGCCAGACCCGATCCACCGTTTCGAGGACTTCGGGGAGAGGGTGGGTGGTGGCGTTGTTGTCGAGGTAGAGGGCCTTTGAGCGGATCATGACCTATCGCACGGCCAGAAGAACAAGGGGAACACTCGGATGGCCGCGGCCGAATCGTGATAGATCGGTACGGGCATCCTCAAATCGAGCTGGTCCGATCGGATGGCGTCTCATCAACTGATCTCGGATACAGATTGCCATTGGAAGAATTTGAATGCCTACCTCGATCTGAGACCGTTCGTATTGAACAAGCTGTTTTGCGAGCCACAAGTCGTGATGTCCACGAAGGCCGACGATGACACCCACACCACGACCGATGGCCTCCCATCTACTGCCTTTCTGCCAACCGCGCCGTCTCAAAAAGCCGATCACTTCCGCCGGATCGCAGTTATCTATCCCGAAAGGCTCAAGACCCGCTTGCAACTCCGGGACGACTTCCGGTCTGTGAACCGACAGCCATTCGTAGCCATTCAGGTGCGAGTGTATCTCGGAAATCTCCATCGACTCTTTCATTCTGACGGTGCTCGGTGGATCTCTCCTCCGATTGGATCTACTCTCGTTTGCAATGACAATCGCAGACGAGTTTGATTACCGAAACGCCAAGGCCGTTCTCCAATCGGTCGCGCCCGGAGAATTGGAACGGATTTACGCAATTCTCCAAGACCCCGATCACGAATTGGAGTTGGGGGCCGGCCAGAAGCAGCGTTCGCTCTCCAGCCAGATCAAGCAATGGTTTGCCAATGCAGGATGGAAGACCGAGCAGCCTGCTTTCTCTGTTCCTGGGATGCGATATGATTTGCTGAAATCCGGATACCGATTGAAATCGAAGTAGGTCACGAACGACTTGTCTTTCCGGACTTTTTCGAGTTCCTAGCTGATTACTCGAACGAATACATCGACGCTGCAATCATGATCGTGACCGGAGAACCGAAGCTCTTCGGTCATGATTGGCATTGCTCCTTGAGAAGCACTCGGCGCAAGATCGAATCGGTGCGCGGCGTTTATCTCGTTCCAACGCTGGTGATTGCCGTAAATCCAGGAACTGTCGAATAGCGTCAAGATTTCTGTTCCCAATCCAGGATTTCCCTGCGTCGCGCTTCTTCCGTCCCCGCTTCCGTTTCGTCTCTCCAGCCGGGTAGGATAGGGTTCCCCCCGCGGGTTTTGCGGCGATCGGCAGGTGTCGGTCTCTCGATCGGCGTGAAATCGGTTCTCGACCGTCCCACCCCAGCGCTTCGGAGAAGTACATGCGACTCGCGAATCTTCTGTCGGCCGGCGTCGTCGCCGGCTTGGCACTCGCCGTCAACGTGGCCCCGGTCGCCGCTCAGGAGACTGGCGGCATCACGGGCACCTTCGTCCTCAAAGGCGAACTTCCCAAGTTGCCCGCACCGCTGATCAACAAAGATCAGCAGGTGTGCGCGGCGGCGCCGGTGCCGAACCAGACGATCGTCGTCGACCCCGAAACCAAAGGTCTGGCGAACGTCTTCGTCTGGATCAAGCGGGTCAACGAGAAGGACATTCCGGACGAGCTCAAGAAGCCCAAGGAAGAGAAGGTCGTTCTCGACCAGAAGGGCTGCGTCTTCATTCCACACTGCCTGATCGTTCGCGCCGGGCAGTCGCTCGTCGCGCTCAACGGCGACGCCGTGTCGCACAACGTGCGGGCCACGCTGCTGCGAAACGGCACCTTCAACGACAGCATCGCCCCGAACGACCGCGAAGGCGTCACGCGCGAGATGACCAAGGGCGAGATTGTGCCGATGCCGATTCAATGCGACATCCACCCCTGGATGCAGGCACACATGCTCGTCGTGGAACACCCCTACGCCGCGCTCAGCGACGCCAAGGGGCAGTTCACGATCGACGGGTTGCCGCCCGGCAAGTACGACTTCGCCGTCTGGCAGGAAGCCGCCGGCACCCTTCGCGGCATCAACGCTCTCGAAAACGTCGAAGTCAAAGCCGGCAAACCAGCCGATCTCGGCAAGCTTCCGATCGACGTTTCCGACCTGAAGTGACCGCAACGACGGACGAGGCACCGTCAGGCCAATCCGTTCATGTTCACTGCCGCACGGCCCGGACAATTCCGTCCGGGCCGTGTTTTGTTGACGCGCTATTCACAGGTCGCCGGAAAGAATCGCCTCTTCGTTGGCGCGAAACGACGACTGGCGATGCTCATTTCTCCGGTCGTCTTCGGGGCGGGTGATCTCAAGCCCGATTTCAGCGGGTTGTCTGTAAAACACATGCCAGCATGCTGGAGAGCGTTGTCTCTCAAGCGTGGATTCCGGCGGCGCCCGCCCCCGATTCTCGGACGAACCGTCAGACTCGAAGCTCCCTTTCGGGCGTACCGGGCGAAAACTGGTGCCTGTTTGCGTCACGCCGGGTAGAATGGGTCGTCCGACGGTCGTCGTATGCGCCCGTCGAAACGGCGACTGCACCGGTCCGGTTTCATGGCGACGGTGACGGAACCAGGCACGACGACCCCTTCACTGACCGATGAGCCGTTCGTCACGCTCATCGAGAATCAGTTCGCTGTCGCTGCGATCGAACAATTCGTCGAGGTCGAACCCGACGAAGCGCTGCGGACGGTCTATCTGCACGGTCCCGCGGGCAACGGCAAGTCGCATCTCGTGCGGCAGTTCCTGCGACTCGAAAGCCGAAAGCCGGTTCCCCCGCAGTTCGTCCACCTGACGGCGGCGGCCTTCGTGGCCGAGCTGGACGAAGCCGCGGCAGGCGGTTTGGTGCACGAGCTTCGCAGCCGGTATCTTGGACTGGATCTGTTCGTCTGCGAGGATCTGACGGCGATCGAGCGCAAACCCGAATCGCAACGCCTGCTGACGGCGATTTTCGACGAGACGATCGCCTCGGGCGGCCGAGTGTTGCTGACCTGCTCGAAAGCGCCCGGAGAATTGGAAGGCGTCTTTCCGCGAACGGTGAACCGGTTCCACGGCGGCGTTTGCGCAGGGATTTCTCCGCCGGGGCTGACCAGCCGCTTGCAGCTTCTGTCGACGTTCGCGCGAGCCAGGCAGCTTTCGATTCCCGCAGAAGCGATGCAGCTCCTGGCTGAGCGAATGCCGGTTTCACCTCGCGAGTTAAAGGCGGGCATCGCACGACTCGACTCGCTTGCCCACACGGAAGGCGCGTCGATCGTCAATCCGGCGCTCGCCGAGCGGTTCATCGGCGAGTCGGAGGCGCCGCCGTCGCCGGGCATCTCGGAAATCGCCCGTGCCGTCGCCCGTCAGTTCGGCATCACCGTCGCCGCCTTACGAACCGGCGGACGCACCGCCGCGACGGCTCTGCCGCGACAGATCGCGATGAGCCTCGCCCGCGAACTGACGGGCCAGTCGCTCGAACGCATCGCGGCGTTCTTCGGCCGCCAGAACCACGGCACCGTGATCCACGCCCGCAAGAAGCTCATCGCCCGCATGGAAGACGACGCGGCCCTCCGCCGTCAGGTCGCCCAGATTCGCCGCCGGCTGGGCGTCGCGGCACAGTGATGCCAGCGGGGAGGGGGGGAGCGGGGGACTGTTCTGCTGTGGCGAGGTCTCCCCGACCGTTCTGGAGAACTGCGGCCGCCGACGTGAAGATTCGGTTCCTTGATCTTGATGAGGACGCGTCGCTCGGAGATTCCTTCCTTCGGCTAGAAGGGAAGTTTCCGCAGCGCTTCCGGAGGATGATCGTCTAACGCACGCACATAAACCCAGCGTTCGGTTCCGGCGTCGAACAGAGAGACCGAGAGCATTCGCGCGGACCGGGTCAACGTATAACTGCGCAGGGCGCCATCCACTGGCCGGCGGCCAAGCCCCTCGGCCATGTGCCCGGCCCATCCTTTCGCAGAAGCACGCGGCTGCCTGGCGCCCGTTCCGTACGTCCAGCCGCCGGTAGCGAACCGCTTCCGCAGAAGCTGATCGACTTCCTCGGCGGAGAGCCGCGTGACGTAGCCGACGGTGTAGGGAGGATTGTCCCACAAGACGACGTTCGCTTCACGCCGAATGTTCACCGCGTCGTCCGGCAGGGGAATGCTTCGCATTTCCCACCGCAGTTGCAGCCAGCGCACACTCGCCGGCAGTGCGAGAATCATAAGAAACGCTGCCGCCCACATCAGCGCCGGACGCAATCGAACAAACGGCTTGGCGGCTTGCGAGCCGCGCAGACCGTGCCAGAACGCGACCCCGATCCCGGCGACGCCGACTGGTGCCAGGTACAATTCGTGCTGTGGCAGGAACCCACCGAACAGGTACGCCAAGCCGATCACCAGCGCGGCCGTGATCAGCGTCATCGCCTGCCACCTTCGGCGAAGAAACATGCCGGATCTCCTTCACGGGAATGATGCCGCCGTCGACTGTGGTTGCGCGAATAACCTGTCGGGAAACCGTGCAGGAAAACAGGCTCACGGAAGGGTGCCGAAACTGGCTGTGGGAAACGCGATGGTTCTCGTCGGTGGCGCGACACTGTTTCGACAGCGTTTCAACAGAAAATTCGCGCATTTTCAGCAGTCGATTCGTGTTCTAACCGTCGGCTCTGCATGGCGTTTCGACACCCGGCCCATTAGAATCCACACGTTCGCTGCGGGCCGTTTCTAATACGACTAAAAATTTATTGGCCAGTCTCTCAAAGGGGTCGTTCGGCGACCGTTCCGCTCGCCTGAGAACGACCCGGTTCCAATTCCTCAGAAAGATTTTCGGCCGGACATGAAACTCCACTGCCATCGCCCATCGCTCGCAGCGGCGTTCGGAATCGTCGGCGGGGTGGTTCCCTCGCGGACCCCCAAGGACATTCTCAAGAACGTCAAGCTGGTCGCCGAAGGCGACGCCGTGACGCTCACCGGCACCGACAGCGAAGTCGGCATTCGCTACACGATCAGCGGTGTCGAGGTCGAGCGGCCGGGCGAGACGCTGTTGCCGGCCCAGCGCGTCATGCAGATTCTGCGCGAGTTGACCGAAGAGCAGCTCTCGATCGAGTCCACCGACGGCAAGATCCGCATCGCCAGCGGTCACAGCGAGTTTCGCCTCTCGCCCGAAGACCCTGCCGAGTTCCCGCCGGTCGCCGCGTTCGACGAGGAAGCCTACTTCGCCATTCCCGGCGACGCTCTTCGCGAGGCGATTCGTCGCACGCTGTTCGCGACCGACGTCGAGAGCACCCGCTACGCCCTGGGCGGCGTCCTGGTCGAGCCGGGTGAGAACTCGTTGACGCTCGCCGCGACCGACAGCCGGCGGCTGGCGGTCGTCGAAGTCGCCTGCACGAAACACGGCGACCCCGGCAGCGGCCCGTCGAACGGCGCGGTGATTCCCAGCAAGGCGATGAGCCTCATCGAGAAGAGCATCGCAGGTGCCGAAGGCGACGAGGTCTGGGTCGCTCTTCGCGGGAACGACGTGCTCGTCAAAAGCGGCAACGGCACGATCGTCAGCCGGCTCGTCGAAGGCCGCTTCCCGAAGTACCGACAGGTGATTCCCGCCGAGACGCCGATCGTCATCGACATGGTCGCCGGACCGTTCTACACGGCCGTCCGCCAGGCCCAGATCGTGACGAGCGACGAGAGCCGCGGTGTCGATTTCTCCTTCAGCGAAGGCAACCTGACGCTGCAAAGCCAGGCCGCCGACGTCGGCGCCTCGAAGATCGAACTGCCCGTGCCCTACAACGGCGACGAGCTGACGATCACCTTCGACCCGAAGTACGTCGCCGAGTTCCTGCGGGTGCTCGACGCCGAAACGGCGTTCACGCTGAACCTGTCCGACGGCGAGAGTCAGGCGGTGGCGCGGGTCGGCGACGGTTACACCTACGTCATCATGCCCCTGTCGAGGGATCGCGACTGATGAGCGGCTCGCACGGCAAGCCTGTCGGTCGGCGGGCTTTGCCCGCCGCACGCAGGCCGAGGCCTGCGGCTAAGAATGAGCCGCATTCGCTAGCCTCCGCGTTGAGCGAGTTGTTCGCCCTCAAGGGCTACGGGAACACGAAGGGCGACGCGCAGCTTGCCGACGCCTGGGCGACCACGGCCGGAGAGCGAATCGCTTCGATGACGACCGTCATGGGCGTCAATCGCGGCGTCCTGCAGGTCGGCGTATCGAGCGCCGCAATGCTCGGCGAACTCGCGTCGTTTCACAAAGGCCGGCTCGTCGGCGACCTCCAGACGAAGTTCCCCGCGCTCAAGCTGAAAGGTATCAAATTCCGGCTGCGGGGGGATTTGGCGAAGTGAAGCCTACTTCGGGGAGCAGTTGTCGTTGACGGAAGAGCGCCTGTCATGTGGATGGGTAAAGGGAGGATCCGTATCGAGAGTATTTGCTTGACAAGTGTAAACAGTACAGCCTAGACTTCCCATGGCACGACCACGACATCCCAACAAGCACATCGAGAAGGCGATTCAGTATGCGGAATCGCTCGGTTGGCGGGTCGAGCTTTCCGGAGGGCACGCTTGGGGGCATCTTCTCTGCCCCGAACGATCGAGAGACGGGCATATTGTCCCCGTCTGGTCCACGCCGAGGAGCGCCGAGAACCACGCGCGCCATATTCAACTCGAAGTCGATCTTTGCCCTCACGCCGCTCAAGATGCCGCCGGCAAGAATGAAGGAGAGTCGGGCGTTCAAGAAGGGTGACGAAGATGAGCCGTGAATACGACTTCACTCTGGCCCTGACGGGCGTCACCGAACTGACTCCGCACGTGGTGGACAGACTCTACGAGGCCGGTCTCGATGACGCGACTCTCGCACTCCGCTATGGCCGTGCGTATGCCACTTTCTCGCGCGAGGCCGCTTCGATGAAGGAGGCGGTTCTGAGCGCGATCGCTGACGTGCGCGATGCCGGCGTCGGCGCGAACGTGCTGCGGGTCGACGAGTGCAATCTGGTGACGCAGGCGGAAATCGCAAGGCGAAGCGGTCGCAGCCGTCAGATGATCCATCAATACATCAACGGCAAACGCGGTCCTGGCGGTTTTCCGCCGCCCGTATGCGACCTGTGCGAAGGCTCTCCGCTTTGGGCTTGGTGTGAGGTCGCCAGTTGGCTGTTCGAGAATAACCTCGTGAAAGAGGAATTGTTCCGGGACGCTGAGGAGATCGACGCGATCAATCTGGCCTTGGAACTGGGGCAGATTCGCGAGAAAAATCCTGCGCTGGCTGAAGAGATCCTGAAGTCGGTCGGAGCTGGTTAGCGAAATTCGCTGAGAACTTCGCGCCATAGCTCCAGGCTGGCGCGTGACGTTCCGGTACCGTTCTGCCGCGGTTTCGGAAGAGTCCCCGGCAGGCGGGCACAGGCAGCGTCGAGATCGCGAAGAAACACTGCAAATTCCGGCACAAAATCGGCCTCGCTCGCACCTGCCTTCGCCGGCGTTTTCGCCTATAATCGTTCTCTGCGGCGCTCTCTCAAAAGCAGGTCTTTTCGCAGTGATGTGCCGGAATTGAACCAGTGCCTTCCCCGGGCCCCGCAAAGCATTCCGGCCGCAATAGGCGACCCGCGTTCCGACCGGATGCGGAACCAAACCATCCAGGAGCCTCTGTGAGCACCGAGACCCCGACGACGGCTGATGACGGAGCGACCGGAAACGGCACCGCCGAAGACTACGGCGCCGATCAGATCCGCCACCTGGAGGGCATCCAGGGCATCCGCATGCGGCCGGCGATGTACATCGGCGGCACCGATTCGGTCGGGCTGCATCACCTCGTCTACGAGGCGATCGACAACAGCATCGACGAATACGTCAACCGGCACGCGACCACGATCACCGTCCGCATCCACCCTGACGGCTCGATTACGTGTAGCGACGACGGCCGCGGCATTCCCGTCGGACCGATGCCCAACCTCGGCAACCGCAGCGCCCTCGAAGTCGTCTTCACCGAGATCCACGCCGGCGGCAAGTTCGACCGCGAGGGCGGCTACCGCACCGGCACCGGCGGACTGCACGGCATCGGCATCAAGGCCGTCAACGCCTGCTCCGAATGGCTCGAAGCCGAAATCCGACGCGAAGGCCACGTCTGGACGATGGAGTTCGCCGAGGGCCTCGTCACCAGCGGCCTGACGAAGCTCGGCACCACCGACCAGACCGGCACGAAGATCAGCTTCAAGCCCGACCCGAAGATCTTCCCCGACGTCTCGTTCAGCTACGAGATCCTCCATCGCCGGCTTCAGGACGCCGCGTTCCTCAACGCCGGCCTGAAGTGCAAGATCAGCGACGAACGCACCGGTCAGACCGACGAGTTCCACTACGAGAACGGCCTCGTCGAGTTCGTCCAGTACCTCAACCGCACCGAAACCCCGATCCACCCCGAAGTCATCTACGTCGACGGCATGGGCGGTGACGAGAACGACGTCGAGGTCCGCGTCGCCCTCCAATACCACGGCGGCTACAGCGAGACGATTCGCTGCTACGGCAACGGCGTCTACAACCCCGACGGCGGCGTGCATCTCTCCGGCCTGCGGACCGCGATCACCCGCACGCTGAACGTCTACGGCAAGCGAGAGAACCTCTTCAAAGACTTCATGCCCGGCGGAGACGACTTCCGAGAAGGTCTGAGCGCCGTCGTCGCCGTCCGCCTGCCCGATCCGCAGTTCCAGGGACAGACGAAAGACCGGCTGCTCAACAACGAAGTCGAAGGCATCGTCAACAGCGTCTTCGGTGAAGGGCTGGCCCGCTTCCTCGAAGAGCACCCCGACATCGCCAAGACGATCGTCGAGAAGGCGATTCGCGCCGCCGAGGCCCGCGAAGCCGCCAAAAAAGCCCGCGAAATGGTCCGCCGCAAAGGCGCACTGACTACCGGCGGACTTCCTGAAAAGCTCCGCGACTGCCGCAGCCGCGAACTCGACATCACCGAGCTGTATCTCGTCGAAGGCGACTCGGCCGGCGGCAGCGCCGACACCGGCCGCGACAGCAACACTCAGGCGATCCTGCCGCTGCGGGGTAAGATTCTCAACGTCGAGAAGGCGCAGCTCGTCAAGGTGCTCGACAACGCCGAAATCAGCAACATCTTCAAGGCGATCGGCATTCCGCCGCAGGCCGAAAGCGACGACATCAGCAAGCGCCGCTACGGCAAGCTGATCCTGATGACCGACGCCGACGTCGACGGCAGCCACATCCGCACGCTGCTGCTCACGTTCTTCTTCCGCCACATGCGCGAACTGATCAAGCAGGGCTGCGTGCATATCGCCCAGCCGCCGCTGTACCGCGTGCAAAGCAAAGGCGGCAAAGGCAAGCCGCGGTACGTGCAGACGCACGAACAGATGCGGGCCGAGCTGATCGGTCTCGGTCGCGAAGGCAGCAGCCTGCTGATGAAGTCGGACGGCACCGTGTTCGACGGCGAGAACTTCGATCGCCTGATCGCCCTGCTGTCGCAGCTACAGGAACCGCTCGAGACGCTCGAGCGTCGCGGCACCGATTTGCGGTTTCTCGCCACGCATCACATGACGCCCGACGGACTGCTGCCGCGTTACCGCATCTTCGTCGGACAAGACGTGCATTGGTTCGCCGACAAGGCCGAACGCGACGCCTTCCTGCAGGCCGAAGAGGCCAAGCGCGGCACCGAGCTGCGGGTCGCCGACGATCTGTCGGCGGCGAACGCCGGCGAAGCCGAGGACTCCGCGGCGACCGGAGCGCTGCAGGTGACCGACCTGCACGAAGTCCGCACGATCAACGACGTGCTCGGCAAGCTGAAGCGAGATTACGGCGTGTCGATCGAAGACCTGCTGCCCGCCGGCAACCGCAACGGCGAGCCGTACTTCCCGTTCGTCATCCGCGGCCACGACGAAGTTCCGCTGTCGAGCCTGCGCGAGCTGGTGCCGACGCTCTGGCATCTCGGCGAAAAAGGCCTCCGCCTGACCCGCTTCAAAGGTCTCGGCGAGATGGACAGCGACGAACTCTGGTCGACCAGCATGGATCCCGAGACCCGCACGCTGCTCCAGGTCACGATGGACGACGCCGCCGCCGCCGACGAGATCTTCCGCGTCCTGATGGGCGACCAGGTCGACCCCCGAAGAGAGTTCATCGAGAAACACGCGCTGGAGGTGAAGGATTTGGACGTGTGAGGGGCATTCAGGTTGCGGACTGCTCGCGGGGGCGGATCGGTTACACTGGCGACGTGATCGTTACGGCGTTTCTTTGAGTTGCGGACTGCTCGCGGGGGCGGATCGGTTACACTCTTCATGCGGCGGGCGACAATGCCCGCGTCGTTGCGGACTGCTCGCGGGGGCGGATCGGTTACACTCCGCTTGATGTTCTCCCATTCCGCTTTGAGTTGCGGACTGCTCGCGGGGGCGGATCGGTTACACTACAGCGGTTTACGAAATGAGTGACGGGTAGGCGTGATGAATCCAGCCGTCGATGTCCTGGGGAGTGATGTGCGAGAAGGCCCATTGGCAGGATCGTCGAATCTCGTCCACGGTCCGCGGCCGCTTCGCCTGGATCAGGCTTTTGACTTTGCTCCACAGTTCCTCGATCGGATTGAGGTCCGGGCTGTACGGCGGCAGGAAGCG
>JBAQZJ010000334.1:0-17980 GCA_049790855.1 Planctomycetaceae bacterium
GCCGACAAGCGCTCCCTGACGGTCGCGGCTCTGATAAAACATGTCGTTCGTCGTCGCTCGGCCTCACCGGCACGCCTTGACCATCTCGGCCGCGTACTCGCCGATTTCGCGGATGACGGCCTCTCGCGGTTGATCGGCGAACCGCTCGAACCGCCTCACGATTGCCGAGCCGACGATCACGCCGTCGGCTTTGCCGCGCAGGGCGTCGACGTGCTCCGGCCGGCTGACGCCGAAGCCGACCGCCAGCGGCAGGTCGGTCGACTTGCGCAGTTCCCCAAGCTGGTTCGTCAATGCGGGGGGCAGCCGGTCCCGCTCACCGGTCGTGCCGGCGACGGCGATGCAGTAGACGAAGCCGCTGCAGTTCGCGAGGATCGGGGCGACTCGCTCCGCCGGCGTCAGCGGCGAGACGAGTTCGATCAGATCGAGCCCCTGAGCGCGAACGACCGCGGCAAACTCGCCAGCTTCGTCGCCGGGCAGGTCGGGCACGATCATTCCCGAAAAGCCGGCTCGCGCCGCAGTTGCGGTGAACCGCTCGACGCCGTAGCGGAACACGATCGAGAACGAGACCATCGCGACCAGCGGCGGAGTTCGGGAAGGGGTGAGGGGGAGCGGAGGAGAGGGAGGGGAATTGCGGTCGGCCATTCCAATTGCGGCTCGGCCATCGCGAACTTTCTTCGCCCCCTCTCCCTCTCTCCCGCTCTCTCCCTCTTCTCTCTGGTTCAGCGACGCAAACGCGTCGAAGAACGCGTCCAGCCGAAAGCCGGCGTCGAGGGCGCGGGTGTACGACGCCTGAATGACCGGACCGTCGGCGATCGGGTCGCTGTAGGGCACGCCGACTTCGATCAGGTCGACCCCGCGACTTGCCAGTTCGCGGATCACGTCGAGCGTCGTCGCCAGGTCCGGGTCGCCCGCCGTCACGAACGGCATGAAGGCCAGGCGGTTTTCCCGTTTGGCGACGGCGAACGTATCGGCGATGCGTGACGAAGCGGCGAGAGTGCTCATACAGGCGAATCGTTAGCCGCCTCGCTCGCGAGGCGCTCCCGTCGGCCGGGGCCGACGGCTAACCCTTTCGTAAGGTCGTGAAGCGGGCCTTCAGATTTCGCGCCCCAGCACGCGGGCGACTTCGTAAACGTCTTTGTCGCCGCGTCCGGAAAGGCAGATCACGATCACGTCGTCGGGCGATCGCTCGCGGGCCGTCTTCAGGACATGCGAGATGGCATGCGACGACTCGACCGCGGGCAAGATGCCTTCGAGCGTCGCCAGCGTCTGAAACGCTTCCAGCGCCTCGTCGTCGGTCGCGTTGACGTAATTCACGCGGCCCGAATCCTTCCAGTAGCTGTGCTCGGGACCGACGCCGGGGTAATCGAGTCCTGCCGAAATCGAGTGTACGATTTCGGTCTGCCCGTCGTCATCCTGCAAAACGTAGCTGTAGCTGCCGTGCAGCACGCCGGGGCGACCGTAGGTCAGCGTGCTGGCATGCTCGCCGCGTTCCGGTCCGCGACCGCCGGCTTCGACGCCGGTCAGGGCGACGTCGTCATCTTCGACGAACGGGTGAAACATTCCCGCGGCGTTCGATCCGCCGCCGACGCAAGCGACGACTTCGTCGGGCATGCGTCCGAGTTTTTCCAGACACTGCTGCCGGGTCTCGCGCCCGATGACACTCTGAAAATCGCGAACCATCATCGGGAACGGATGCGGACCGACGACGCTGCCGACGATGTAATGCGTGTTCTCGACGGTCGCCATCCAGTCGCGGAACGCTTCGTTCGTCGCATCTTTGAGCGTTTTGGAACCGGAACTGACCGGTCGGACCTCGGCTCCCATCAGTCGCATCTTGAACACGTTGAGCTTCTGGCGGCGGATGTCCTCTTCGCCCATGAAGACGGCGCACGGCAGGCCGAAGCGGGCGCAAGCGGTCGCCGTAGCGACGCCGTGCTGGCCGGCCCCGGTCTCGGCGATGACGCGGCTCTTGCCCATCCGCAAGGTGAGCAGCGCCTGACCGAGGCTGTTGTTGATCTTGTGCGCGCCGGTGTGATTGAGATCTTCCCGCTTGAGGTAGATTTTCGCGCCGCCGCAGTGTTTCGTCAGTCGCTCGGCGAAATAGAGCGGCGAGGGACGGCCGACGTAATCGCGCAACAGCGACTCGAGTTCCGATTGAAACCGGGAATCGGCTTTCGCGCGGGCATATTCGTCAGTCAGTTCCTTCAGTGCGTGCATCAGCGTTTCGGGAACGAAGCGACGGCCGTACTCGCCGAACCGCCCGTGGGCGTCGGGAAGATTCGGGTCGCCATCGGCGAGCGGGGGGCGTAAGCCCCCCGAGGCGGCTGGAGAACTCATGGAGAGTCAGCAATGGCTTGTGCGCGGTGGGAAGTGCGGCCATTATCGGGGCCGCAACTGCAACGGTCAAACCCACCCGTTCGAGAGGTACGCCGATGTCGAGGTTCGCGTCGCGTCTGCTGATGTTGTGTCTCGCCCTGTTTGTCGCCGGTGCGACGGCAGAGGCGTTCGCAGAGTTCCCCGCTCCTCTGCACACGCTGGAACTCGAAGACGGCGATTGCGTCGTCTTCCTCGGCGACAGCATCACGCACCAGCGGCTCTACACGCAGTACGTCGAAGACTTCTTCTATACCCGCTATCCGAACAAGCGGATTCGCTTCCATAACGCGGGTGTCGGCGGTGCGAAGGCTTGGGATGCCCTGGAGCGGTTCGATCGCGACGTCGCGGCCTACAAGCCGAAATACGTCACGATTCTGCTCGGCATGAACGACGGCGCGTACCAGCCGTTCAACCAGGAGATCTTCGACACCTACATGAAGGACATGAAGGAAGTCCTCGAGAAGATCAAGGGCATCGGCGCGACGCCGATTCTGATGACCCCGACGATGCTCGACGCCCGCGCCGCGCGGATGAAGGGCAAGGACACGCCGTCGCAGGAGTTCTACAACTCGACACTCGCCTACTACGGCACATGGCTGCGGGATGTCGCCCAGCGAAACGGATACGGTTTCGTCGACATGTGGTCGCCGCTCAACAACCTCACAATCGACGAACGGGAATCGACCCCGAACTTCACGATGATCGAGGATGCCGTCCATCCCGGCCCCTCGGGGCAGCTCGTCATGGCCTATGCGATTCTCGACGATCTGGAGCTGCGCGGGCCGGTTTCAGCGATCCGCGTCAATGCGGCGGGCAAGGCGAAGGATCAGGCGACCGGCGGCAAACTGTCGGACGTCAATAAGTCCGAAGTCGGCGTTCGCTTTACCTGGACGGCCGATTCGCTGCCGTTTGTCGTGCCCGAAGAAGCCGCCGAAGGTGCGAAGCTGCTTCATCTCGGTCATCGCGCCAGTCGTGAGGCGTTGACGGTCTCGAACCTGCCACCCGGAACGTACGAACTGCTCATCGACGGTGAAGTCGTGGGCAAGTTTCCGTCGGCTCGCTTGGCGGATGGCATCGAGCTGCAAGGCAATGAGAAGACGCCGCAGTACCGTCAGGCGGCGAAGGTCGCGGAATTGAACAAGACCCGGAATGACGGACCGATCGGTGCGCTGCGGGGCGAATGGCGGAACTTTCAGGTGTATTCCCGCCTGAAGCGTCAAGTCGCCGAGCAGCCGGATAATGCACAGGCCGCCGAGCAGCTCAAGGCGGCGGAAGCGAAGATTGCCGGCATGGAGGAGCGGGTCGTCAAAGCCGAAGCGGACGCGAAAGCGATCGAAGACGAAATCTTCAAGATCAACAAACCGCAGCCGCACAAGTATGAGTTGATTCGGGTGGACGGCCGTGCCGCGCGGAACCGGCCGAACGCATCGGCGCAGGTTTCGGGTATTCTGACGCTCAACGGTCAGCCGCTCGAAGGGGCGACCGTCATTTTCTCGCGGGACAACGGATCTGTCGCAACCGGCACGACGGACGAGAACGGCCGATATCGGATGGCCCGCGATGGTGGGAAGAAGGGAGTTCCGGCCGGTGAGTATCGCGTCTCGGTGAAAGGGGACGGCGTTCCCGAAAAATTTGCCGACGCGGAACAGTCAGTTCTGACGGTGAGTATTGTTGGAGGCGGCTCCAACGAGTTCGACTTCTCCCTGACCAGGTAAATCGAGACCTGACGGCCGGCGGCACGGACGCCTATAATGCCGGCTCTTCCCTTATCCACCGCGGCAGGTCCGGGCCTGTCGCAGGAGTGTTCCGTGCCGACGCAGGTCACCGCGACCACGACTGCCGCCCACGAACTCGAGCAGACCCTTGCGGGGGTCTTGCTCGGCAAGCCGTGGCCGATTCGACTCACGGTGATCTGCCTGCTGGCCGACGGACACCTGCTCATCGAAGACGCGCCCGGCGTCGGCAAGACGAGCCTCGCCAAGGCCGTGGCGAAGAGCCTGGACTGCATGTTCCGCCGGTTGCAGTTCACCCCCGATATGCTGCCGAGCGACATCCTGGGGTCGAGCCTGTTCCTGCCGAACCTGGGCGAGTTCGAGTTTCGCGAAGGGCCGATTTTTACAAACATCCTGCTGGCCGACGAGATCAACCGCACGACCCCGAGAACCCAAAGCGCCCTGCTTGAAGCGATGAGCGAGCGGCAAGTGTCGGTCGAGGGCCGGACGATCCCCCTGCCCGACCCATTCCTCGTCATCGCGACCCAGAACCCGTACGAGTTCGAGGGAACGTATCCGCTGCCCGAGAATCAGCTCGACCGGTTCATGATTTGCACCGACATCGGCTATCCCGATCGCGAATTCGAGAGACGGGTGCTGACGGAGCGGCTGAACGGCGAGCCGGTCGATCAGGTGCGACCGATCCTGAATGCGGAAGAACTTCGACGGTTGCGGGCGCAGGTTCGCGACGTGGCGGTGGAAGAGTCTCTGAACGAATATCTGCTCGACATCGTCGCGGCGACACGCACGCACGAAGAGCTGCATCTCGGCGTCTCGACGCGCGGGGCGCTGACGCTGTTCCGGGCCGTGCAGGCGGCTGCATTTCTCGAGGGGCGAAACTACGCTGTTCCCGACGATGTGAAGGTGCTTGCCGAGCCGGTGCTCGCGCACCGCGTCGTTTCCCGAGGCTTGTTTCGCGAAGGACATCGCGATCAGACGCGACTCATCATTCGCCAGATCGTGAACGAGGCCCGAGTCCCGTCGTGAGGGACGAGCGTGCGGACGACGTCCATCTTGACCGCATGTCTGTCGAACCCGGCCGGAACAGCCGGCCCTTTGACGTAACAGGATCCGAATGATGCCTGCTGATTGTGTTTCCCGCCACGTCTGGCTTGCCGCTGCCGTTCTTGTTTCATGCACCGCAACGGCGTGCGTTTCCGGTGAGAGTGCCGCAGACGCCGAGGACGAAGCGAAAGAGGCGGTCGTTTTGGCCTCGGGCGAAAAGGCCCAGAAGGATCACGTTCGTCCTCAAGTGCTGTTGCCGGTCGATCGGCTGCCTGCCGGTCACCAGGTCCGGTTCGCCGTCATTCTCGAGGTCGAGAACGGCTGGCATATCAACACGAACCCGGCCCGTCCGTCGTTTTCTCAGCCGACGACGGTCACTGTCAAAGCCAAGCACGGCACGAAAGCCACGACGGTCGATTACCCCACCGGCCACGATCTGACGATCGAGGGCTTCGACGAGCCTGTCAGCGTCTACGAAGGGCAAGTGATGCTGTTCGGAACGCTGAACGTTCCGGACGCTGCGGCGCGGCAGACCGAGGAGCTCACGGTCGAAATCAAGTTCCAGGCCTGCAACGAACGGCTCTGCCTGGCGCCGAAGACGACCAAGCTCATCGGCAAGATTCCCGTCGCGGCGGCGGGCGAACCGGTCAAGAAGATCAACGAGAAAGTCTTCGAGAAGGACGAACAGGAAAAGCGGCGGAAGAAAGCAGCCCAGCGAGGTTGAAGACGGACCGCGATCGAACGGGCCGCCATCAGAGCCGCGACCGTCAGGGAGCGTTTGTGCGGCAACCCGTGCCGCTCATCGTTCCCTGACGGTCGCGGCTCTGATGAAAACTTGATGTCCTCTCTCGACGTTCTCTGTGAAGACGGTCCCGTCCTCGCCGTCAACAAACCGGCGGGGTTGCTCACGCAGGGCGTGCCGGCAGGATTGCCGACGCTCGAGGGGCAGGTTCGCGACTACATCAAGCAGAAGTACGACAAGCCGGGCAACGTCTATCTCGGCATTCCGCATCGGCTCGATCGGCCGACCTCCGGCGTCATCGTGTTCGCACGGAACTCGAAAGCGGCGGCCCGTCTGGCGGAACAGTTTCACGATCGCCGGGTGCGCAAGGAATATCTGGCGATCGTCGAATCGGTTCCCACCGAGCCTGATGGAACGCTCACCGACTGGCTTCTGAAGGATGCCGTGCGCTCGCACGTCGAGTGCGTGGCTGCCGACACGGCGGGAGCGAAGCAGGCGTCGCTGCACTACCGGGTGCAGCAAGTGCGAGATGGCCAGGCTTTGCTGCTCGTCGAACCTCAGACCGGCCGCATGCACCAGATCCGCGTGCAGCTGGCCGCCCGCGGCTGGCCGATCGTCGGTGACATTCACTACGGAGCGGCGACGGCGATGTCGCTGCCCGACGGGGCGAAATCGGGCGACGTCATCGCCCTGCACGCGCACCGGCTGACGATTCGGCACCCGGTCCGGTACGATGCGTTGACGGTCGAAGCGCCTCGGCCGTCGACGTGGTCGGAATTCGGCTTCGGCGACGTTTGAGGCGGCTCGTCGCCGAATCGAGCCCCGATTTCCCGGCGCCTGCTGCGACTGGTATCCTGACCGGCCTGCGCAGTTCCTTCACCCGGATGCTACCGATGCCGCCACGCGACGCCTCTGCCGAACGACCGCTCGTCAAAACGAAAATCGTCGCGACCGTCGGGCCGGCGTCCTCGTCGCGCGATCAGTTGCGAGAACTCGCTCTCGCCGGCGTCGATCTGTTCCGGCTGAATTTCGCGCACGCCGAGCATGGGAAGCTCGAAGTGATCGTTCGCTCGGTACGCGAGGTTTCGCAGGAAATCGGGCGATCGCTCGGGTTGCTCGGCGACCTCTCGGGGCCGAAGATTCGGCTCGGCGAACTGCCTGACGACGGTCTCTGCCTGATCGCCGGAGGGCACGTCGAGTTCGTGCGCGGCACAGATTCTGCCGGGCTGAACCAGTTGACATGCAGTTACGACAAGCTCATCGACGACGTGCACGTCGGAGACCGAATTCTGCTCGCCGACGGCACCGTCGCGCTGCGGGTCGTGGAAAAGCATGACGATAAGGCGGTCTGCGTCTGCGAGCAGCCGGGCTGCATTCGCTCGCGGCAGGGCGTCAACCTGCCGGGAGTCGCACTCTCGACGCCGAGTCTGACGGCGAAAGACCGGGAAGATCTCGCGTTTGCCTTGCGTCACGGCCTGGACTACGTCGGTTTGAGCTTCGTTCGACGGGCGGAGGACGTCCGGGAACTGAAACAGCACATCCAACAGCTCAATCCCGAAAATCCGCCGCACGTCGTCGCCAAGATCGAGAAAATGGAGGCGCTCGCCGACCTCGATCGCATTCTCGACGAAACCGACGCCGTCATGGTCGCCCGCGGCGATCTCGGCGTCGAGTCGGACATCGCCAAGGTGCCGATCCTTCAGAAACGGATCATCCGGCTCTGCAATCGACGGCGCGTTCCCGTGATCACAGCGACGCAGATGCTCGAGAGCATGACGACGGCCGATCTGCCGACGCGGGCCGAGGCGACCGACGTCTGCAATGCCGTTCTCGACGGCAGCGATGCCGTGATGCTTTCGGGCGAGACGGCGATCGGACAACACCCGAAGCAGGTCGTCAGCATGATGAGCCGGATCGTGCGAGAAGCCGAACGACTCGTCGTTCCGTATCCGGAACCATCGCTGGCCGAAGGCGAGCGCCACCGGGCGCTGCTGGTCACCGAGGCGGTCACGCTGGGGGCCGGAGCGGCGGCGAAGCACCTCGACGCCGACCTGATCGTCGTGGCGACGCATAGCGGTCGGACGGCTCTGGCCGTTTCAAAACAGCGCGGACAGGTTCCGATCGTCGCGCTGACCGATCGCGAAGAATCGGCGCGACGGATGTCGCTCTACTGGGGCGTGACGCCGATCGTCACCGGCACCGTCGGCGAAACCCCTCAAAAAATGCTCGACCTCGTCGTGCGCTGGGGAAAGGGCGCGGGCGTGCTCCATTCCGGCAGCCGCATCGTGCTCGTCGGCACGAGCAACTGGTCGGCCGACGGTCACGACCTGATGCTCGTCCACGCGATTCCGTGACCAACGGTTCAGGAACTTTTTTCGGGAGAGCGAGGCCGCTCCGCTTCAGGCGTCCTCTTTCGCCGATGTGATCGTGCGAAACAGTTCGTCGCACTCCGCTTCGAGGACACCGCCGACAAGGTCGCACGCAGCGAAGTTGGCTCGGGTCGCGACTTCTTCGGCCCTCACGACGAAGGCCGGAAGTCCCAGCGACAACAAGGTCGAGGTCGAGGTTCCGTAAACGACCTCGCCGATGCCCGACCAGACGATCGCCGCCTGGCACATGGGACACGGCTCGGCGGTCGTGTAGAGGATCAATCGCGAGCGATCGGCGGGCGCGACCGTCAGTGTGTGCAGGGCGACCATCTCGCCGTGCCAGATCGGGTTCTCCTCTTCCCGATTCACGCCTTCGGCGACGATTTCCGAGGTCTTCGAGTCGGCGATGACCGCCCCGAAGGGCGCTTTCGGGTTCTGCCGGGCGATCTCGATCGCCCGTCGCATAAAAGGCTCGTGGTGTTCGAGATCCATGGCGGTTCCGTGGGAAGAGAATGACGAACTGCGACGGTCAGCCGTCCTGTGACGGTCAGCCGTCCTGTGACGGTCAGCCGTCGAGCGTCCGCCGGATCGTCTCCATGTCGACGGGTTGGATGACGCCTCGTTCGGTCACGATTGCGGTGATCAGTTCGGCAGGAGTCACGTCGAACGCCGGATTGTACACGTCGATTTCGTGCGGTGCCGTGCGGCGTCCGAAACCTTCGGTGATTTCTTCGGCGGCCCGTTGCTCGATCGGGATGCCCTCGCCGCTCTCCAGCGCCAGGTCGAACGTGCTCGACGGGGCGGCGACGTAGAACGGCAGGCCGTGTCGACGAGCGAGAACGGCGACGGTGTACGTGCCGATCTTGTTCGCCGTATCGCCGTTCGCGGCGATACGGTCGGCGCCGACGACGACCGCCTGGATGCGGCCCTCCTTCATGACTTGGCCGGCCATCGAATCGCACAACAGCGTGACTGGCACCTGCCGGCGCATCAGCTCCCATGTCGTGAGCCGCGCGCCTTGCAGCAACGGTCGCGTTTCGTCGGCATAAACGCGAATCTGCTTCCCGGCGGCCGCGGCGGCAAACAGGACCGAAAGCGCCGTGCCGTCACCTGCCGTGGCCAGGCTGCCGGCGTTGCAATGTGTCAGCACGCCGCCCGCCGCGGGGAGGAGCGATGCTCCGAACCGTCCGATCGCTTCGCACATCGCGCGGTCTTCCGACTCGATCGCACGCGCTTCGCCAAGCAGACGCTTCGCCATCGTCGAGGACTGAAGTGACGGGTTTCTCGCGACGACGCCCCGCATTCGGTCGAGCGCCCAGAAGAGATTGACCGCCGTGGGCCGGCTGGTGGCGAGATGGTCGCACACCTGCTGAAAACGTGTGTCGAAGGCGTCGCGATTCGCCGACGCGACCGGTTGGACACCCAGCACGACTCCGTACGCGGCCGCGACGCCGATCGCCGGTGCGCCGCGAACAGAGAGCGATCGAATCGCCCGCCAGACGTCCTCGGGCGTGCGGCAATCGAGCGTCGATTCCTCCAGCGGCAACCGGGTCTGGTCCAGCAGACGGAGGACGCCGTCGGTTCCGCCGATCCATTCGAGAGTCGGCGGCACGGGCTGTCCGGGCATGAGAAACGATCTCTCCTGAGCGGTCAGGACTCGCGGTCGGATGAGCCGCGATTCGTCAACGTCGTCATTCCGCAATTAATTTCGGCACTACACACCTGTTGGAAATGAGATGGCCGGAATCTCGGGGTGGCTGGGGCAAAATGCCCCAGATCGCGACGGTCTCCTGACGTTCCTTGCCGAATCGTCCCCGACGGTCTGGGGCATCCGCATTCGCTTCTGCCCCAGCCACCCCCGAATTCCAACAGGTCTGTCGTTCCTATTAATTTTCGGCATCGCCCGACGTCGTTCCTTCTCCCTGTTGCTTCTCCTGGCCGAGGTCGATGAACAGATCCTCGCGACCGGCGAGCCGCCCCTCGGCGTAGCGGATGAACGGGTCCAGCTCGGCGACGTCGCCGTAGAGGTCGATGACGCCGTTCCAGACGTCGCGCGCCTCGCCGACACGGCCGGCCGAGTAGCGCTGCTCGGCGTTGCGGAGCGCCTGCTGAACGAGCTGAACCCGGTCGCCGCTGCCGATGCGCGATTCGAGGAGCTGCGATCGTTTCTCGGCGAGATTGACGTAGATCTTCGCTTTCGGATCCGTCCGCAGCACACGGATCAGGCTCCGGTATTTGCCGATGGCCGCGATCCGGTCTTCGTTCTCGTAACGCAGTGCGTCCATGAACAGCCGTTCCGGCTCACTGCGCGGTTCCTGGTCTCGTTTGACGCGCGATTCGGCCTGTCGCTCGACGACGTCCATTTCAATCTGTTCGAGCCAGGCCTGCGCCTGCGCGACGTGCTTGCCTTCGGGGAAGCGCTCGACCAGGGGAGCGAGATACGCATCGCGCGCCTCCGCCCAGTCGGCCGGATCCTCGGACTTCATCAACGGAACGGCAGCCGCATAAAGCTCGTTTTCGCTGGGCGGCCAGAGTGCCCAAGTGATGCCGCCGATGACGAGCGCCAGGCAGCCGGCCAGGAACCACGCCTTCTCGTAAAAGGGAACCTGCTTCTGCTTGCGTTTCTTCTTCGTCTTGCCGCCGACGAGATTCTTGAGCGCCTTGCCTTCGGCCGTCGCGGACGCCGTCGTGCCGCCCGCGAGCGTCTGCTTGACGAAGCTTTCCTGTTGCGCGACCTTCTGCTTCACCTCGTCGAGGGCGACCTGCACGGCAAGGGCGTCGAAGTAGCGGTCTTCGGGATCCTTTTCGAGCAGACGGTCGATGACCTCGTCGAGCCAGATCGGGCAGTCGATCGCGTACTCGCGAACGCGCGGCGGCACCAGTTCGAGATGCCCCATCAGCATCTCGGCCGGCGTTTCGGCGACGAACGGCGGCCGACCGGTGAGCAGCTCGAACCCGACGCAGCCGAGCGCGTAGAGATCGCTGCGTCGCGAGACCGGAGGCTTGCCGGAAATCTGTTCCGGTGCCATGTAAGCATAGGTGCCGACCGTCTTGCCGGCGGCCGTCAAGGCGGTCGCATCGGTGTCGCGGGCGATGCCGAAGTCACCGAGCTTGACGTGTCCGTCCTGGGCGAAGAACAGGTTTGCCGGCTTCAGGTCGCGATGAATGACGCCCTTGTTGTGAGAGTACTCGAGAGCTTTCGCGACCTGATCAAGGATGTCGAGCGACTCTTCCCAGGACAGTTTGCCCTTCTGCTTGACCATTTGCTCGACCGAGCCGCCGGATACGAACTCCATCGCGAAGAAGTTCTGCCCGCCGCTTCGTCCGCCGCCGAAATACTGAACGATGTTCGGATGGCGCAATCGTTTGAGAATCGCCATTTCGCGTTCGAAGCGGGCGATCACCTGTGGATTGGCGCTGAGACCCGGAGACAGGACTTTGAGAGCGACTTCCTTGCCGTTCTCGGTGTAGATCGCGCGATAGACGATCCCCATCCCGCCGACGCCGAGCCGCGATTCGATGACGAACGGCCCGATCCTTCGCTTGGCCGAAGTACCGTCGGGGGGCGAAGACATCGGGGGCGCGTCGTCCGGCACTTGAGGAGATCCAAAACAGGCGAAGGGCAATCGCCATTCTGCCGGTTGCCGGCCGTCGTTTCAACAATTGCTTGCGTCTGGCCTTATTCGGCGGGGCCGGGTTCGAGCGAAGTCGCCTGCCTCCAGGAGCGCGGTTCCACCATCCGGAACGTCAACAGACCGGCAACTCCGATCAGGGCCGCCACCCCGAGAAACACCGGGCCGTGCCCCAGCCGGCCGACCAGCCATCCGACCGGAAGTGAAAACACGAACGGGGCCGCGAGACAGATGGTCAAGGTGCTCAGGTAGCGAGGATGCCGGGCCGGCTCGGTCAGTTCCAGCGTGTAGTTCGTCAACGTTTTGAATGTAACCGGTTGAACGCCCAGAACGAAAAACGTGACCCAGAAGTACGAACGACCACCGGGCAACAGGTCGTAGGCGAACGCAACCGCGAGAATCGGCGTCAGAGCGCACAGCACCAGGGCCGCACGCAACGCGACAAGATTGCCGTACCAGTCGGCCAGCGTTCCCAGGAAAATGCTGAACAGCCCCACACCGACGTTTTGGGCGATCAGATACAAAGTCAGGTCGACGGCATTTCCCGTCAAGCCCTGTTCGGCGAGCGGAACGTAGTGCGGAAACAGGAACTGCGACGTCACGAACGCCATCGAACAATACGCGAGACGCCGAAAGTGACGGTCGGTCTGCAAGACCGCGGCAGCCTCGCGAAAATGGTCCGTCAGTCGCCACCGCATCCTCGAATCGGGTCGCCGCCGATCGACAGGCTCCGCCACGGCCGCCGCCAGAGCGGCCGCAACGAGCATTCCGATGCCCGTCGCCGCAAACGGCAGAATGAATGACGAGAGCTGTTCCCCGCGCCAGTGTCGCAATACCAGCCATGCCGCCGCGATCGCGGCGAACGATCCGACCACCCCGCCCCGCCGCATCAAGAGGCCGCGACGATCGGCGCGAATCAGCTTTCCCTGAAGCGTATTGAAGGCGAGCGTATTCAAGCCCGTCGCCACGAAAAACAATCCGTACGACACGAGAAACACCGTCGGCCACCAGACGGCCGGTTCCGCCGCGACGGCCAGCAGACCGGCCAGCGCCACGAAGACGAGGCCCATCGCGGCGGTCGTCCGCAGCAGGCTCGCCTTCTTGCGAGGCATGTCGCGGAGTCGTTCGGCAAACAGCAGCGGCGGCAGGCTCTGGCCGAACCGGTTGAGCATCGGCAGCCAGCCCTGCATCCAGGCGGCTCCCGAGATCGCATGCAGGAACGCCGGAATCACCACGCTTTCGGTCTTGAAGACCCACGCCAGCCGAAGCAGCACCTGATACGCCGCGAGCAGCAGGATGTTCCGCGATTCGAGCCGCGCGGGAAGGTTGGCTTCCGACGGCGAACGATCGGTCGATTCAAGGATCGCGGGCGACGGACCGCTCATCGGGCGGGCAGACACGGAAGGCGGTGCGGCGGGAAGGCGCGGCGCAAAATCGCCGATCCCCGCCGAACTATACCGGTATTGCAGGGTCCGACAAGACGACGGGCGGTCGACGCCGGTCGCAGCCGACCGATCGCAGCCGACTGGTTGCAACCGGACGGCCTCCGGCGTGAGATGGTCTCAGAATCCGTCTGAAACATCGTGCGTTTAATGCCTGCCGTTGATCCGAATCGCCAATTCGCCGCCCAGGTCGCGGCCCGACTGCATGTCGCGGGGTTCCGCGCCTTGTTCGCCGGCGGCTGCGTTCGCGACGTCCTGCTGGAGCGGACGCCGAAGGATTACGACGTCGCCACCGACGCCCGTCCCGACGCCGTCCGCTCGCTCTTCGGGCATAAGCGGACGCACGCCGTCGGGGCGAGCTTCGGCGTCGTGGTCGTCGTGCCGACGAAGTCGGAGCGCGATCGCGGCGTCCAGCCCGTCGAAGTGGCGACGTTTCGGACCGAAGGCCCGTACCTCGACGGTCGCCGACCGGAGCACGTCACGTTCGCGACGCCCGAAGAGGACGCGAAACGCCGCGATTTCACGATCAACGGCATGTTTCTCGATCCGATCGACGACCGTGTGTTCGATTTCGTCGGCGGCGAGGCCGACCTGAAAGCCGGCGTCGTTCGCGCGATCGGTGATCCGCATGCACGCATGTCGGAAGACAAACTTCGGCTGCTGCGGGCCGTCCGGTTCGCCGCGACGCTCGATTTCCGGCTCGACGACGCGACCGCCGATGCGGTGCGTGCGATGGCGCCGCAGCTCGTCGTCGTCAGCGCCGAGCGAATCACGCAGGAACTGCGGCGGATGCTCGTCCACGAGCACCGTCGGCGAGCGGTCGAATTGTGCATCGATTCCGAACTCTTCGCCGTGATCTTTCCGGAAGTCACACCGCACGAGCGAACGTTGCGAATGCTCGCGTCGCTCGACGAACCATCATTCGCAGTCGCGTTGGCGTGCCTGTTGCATTCACTCGCAGAGTGTCTGGCGAGCGGGGGGCGTCAGCCCTCCGAATCGAACCCGAGTGACGCGCGGAACGCTCGGAAGGCTGACGTCCCCCGCTCGCCAGAGGCCGTCGAAGCGGTCGTTCGCCGTCTTAAACTGTCCAACGACGAGGCCGAGCGAGTCGCCTGGCTCGTCGCGCACTCGCCGGCGTTCGACGGCATCCGTCGCGACCGCCCGTCGCGGCTGAAGCGGCTCTGTGCCAATCCGGGCATCGCCGAGCTGATCGAGTTCGTTCGCGTTCGAACGCTCGCGGAGGGCGGCGACCTGTCCGACGTCCAGTTCGTCGAGTCATTTCTTGCGGGCACGCCCCGCGAAGTCATCGACCCGCCGCTGCTGTTGACCGGCGGTGATTTGATCGCACTCGGCTTGAGACCCGGACCGGAGTTCAAGCGTCTGCTCGACGAGGTCCGCAACGCGCAGCTCGACGAGACGATCGCGACGCGCGACGAAGCGATCGACCTCGCGCGGCGGTTGCACGCGGCGGGTTTCCTGGATACGAAATAGCTCCTTCAAGCCCACCCCCTGCGAGGGGTGGGCTTTCGCACGCAAGCGCACGCAAGCGCACGAAAGTTCAACGCAATGTCCGAACGGGTTCGCATCGCGATCATCGGGGCCGGCAAGGTCGCCGATTTCCACCACGTTCCGGCGATTCGAATCGACCCCCGCGCCGAACTTGTCGCGATCTGCGATCCTGACGAGTCACTGCTCGCGAAGCGCAAAGACGAGTGGAACGTTCCGAAGGCGACGACCGATTACGAGCAGATCGCGTCCGATCGGGGCATCGACGCCGTCATTGTCTGCACGCCGAACTTCACCCATCTGCCGATCACGCTGGCCTGCATCGAGGGCGGTAAGCACGTCATGTGCGAGAAGCCGCTCGGGGTCAGCTACGGCGAGGCGAAGCAGATGTACGAAGCCGCGCGCGACAGGGGCGTGCGGCACATGACGGCCTTCACCTACCGCTTCGCCCCGAGCATGCGGTACGTCAGTCATCTCGTGAAGACGGGAGCGCTCGGCATGCCCCGCCACTTCCGCAGCCAGCGGTTCCTCGACTGGCCGGAAACAAGCTGGGGCTGGCGGCAGTACAAGAAGCTCGCCGGAGCCGGTGACCTGTACGACATGACGATTCACCGCATCGACTTCGCCGAAGACCTGATGGGGCCGGTGAAATCCGTCTGCGGAGCCGTGGCCCGCTTCTGCCCGCGAGACGTGACCGACGACGGCCGGAAATGCGAACCGTCCGACGTCGACGACTGGTCGGGGCTGATCGGCACGTTCGAGAACGGGGCGGTCGGCGTCTGGGAAGGCAGCACGCTGATGAAAGGCTATCACAACGAAGGCGTCGGCTACGAATGGGCCGAGGTCAACGGCAGCACCGGCAGCGCCGCCTATCAGCTCACCGACCCGAACACGATCCAGATCGGGCTTGACGGCGAGCCGATGCACAAGGAAACGGTTCCCGACGACTTCCTCGTCTGGCCCGGCAGCCCGCGCAAACCCGGTGAAGGCACGCCGAGCACCGTCTTCCGCTACGACCTGATGTGGGAGTTCGTCTCGGCGATCGTCGACCAGCGCGACGCGGTGCCCGGCTTCGATCACGGCGCCCGCGCCCAGCAGATCGCCGACGCCGTGCTCGAATCGAACGATACGAAACGCTGGGTCGACGTGCCGCGCGAACTGAGTTAGCCGTCGGCCTCGGCCGACGATCGCCCCGCAAGCGGGGCGGCTAACCTCGTTCAATGCGACAATGCCAGCCGCAGCAGGACCGTGCTGTCGGGGCTGTAGTCGCCGCGGTGAGAGTCGTATTCCAACTCTCGCCCGAAGACGTAGCCGGCCTCGACGGCAGCCGCCCAGCGTTCGAGTCGTTTTTGCTCCAGCCCGACGAGCAACCGAAAATCGCGGTAACTGGCGATGTCGTCGCGGCCGCTCGTGCGTTCGATCGCCCACGAGCCGCCGCCCAGTTCACCGGCGACGTAGGCCCAGGTTTCGGCATCGCCGTCGCGGGCGACCCGGCCCAGAATGCGCGGTCGGGGGAACACCAATTCCAGTTTGAGATCGTCGTTCGGTCGATGCAGCAGGCCGAAGATCGGCAGGATCGGAACGTCCTCGCGATCGAGATAGGTCGCCCCGAGTGCGATCTGCGTCTGTTCCGAAAACGCAAGATAGCCGACGGCTTGCGCCTGCAACCGCAGCGCGTCGGAACTCAAGTTGTCGCCGTCGGTGAAGACCGCCGGCATGAACGCGACTTCGTAAAACAGCGGCGTCGCGATCTGCCCGGCCCACTTGAAGTCGACCTGGGCCGTGTAGAGCTGGCCGGGCAGATCGGTCCGCTTCGGTCCATCGACGAAAATGACACCCGCGCTCGGGCCGACCGTCAGCTCGGGCACATCGCGAAAGACAAACGCCGCTTCGCCGTCGAGCATGTCCATGCCCAGGCTGTTGCCCTGCCCCGCCAGCATCGAGAATCGGCCGGTCGCCTTTTTGAGAGACACGCCCGGCTCGGCGACGGGCGGAAACCGGGCCTCGGACTGCGGCGATCTGAATTGGGGCGGCTCGGGAAGCTCGGGCGTCGCCTCCGCGGCACTGCCGATCTGAGCGGCGGCGGGAACGAGCATTCCGTCGTCGTTTGCGAACGAGGAAGACGACTCGCCTGCATTGGAACCAGGCAGAACCCGAGCCTCGGCAGACCGGAGGATTCCAGCCGCCAGAAGCATTGAACAAACGGCGATGACGCCGCAGCGCAGGCGCAAACCGGCCGGAACGGCCATAGGCGGGTCAGCGGGCAAAGAGGGAGAAGAGGCGCAGCGGGAGAGAAGCGTCGTCTAGCGGTTCGAGCGCGATCGCGTCAAGACCGATCGGCGTTCGTCGATGGCAGCGCATCGTCGGACCATTCGACGCAAGCAACCGTCATGGATAGACCTTCGGCGGTTTTCCGGCATGCCGCCGGCCGAGATTCTGCCACCACTGGTTGTATCGCGCAGCACCAGTTGCAACGTACCATTCGTCCGGAATTACCTCGGGATGGATGGTCCAGAGCAGTCGTGCGCTGATCCACCCGCGCTCGACGGCATAGATCCCCGGCCCGAACGACGACTCGTAGATCGCAAGCATCCAGAGCAGACCGACGGCCTGCCACCGTTTCTTCTGCCACCACCGATGTTGCGTGTCTTTTGCCACGATGGCCTCGCCGGCGCTGTCGATGGTCCGACCTCAAGAATCTTATGCAGCCGAAACGCTTGGATGCGCACTGGGGTCGCACGTCCCGGCGTCCTGAATCACCAGTTCCTTGAAGAACGCCAGTAGCCGCGAACAGGCACAAAGAGACGCGAAAAGCGACTTGGCAAGACTCCCCTTCACTTTTGTGTTCTTTGTGAACCTTTGCGGCCAGTCTTCTTCCACGAACTTCCAACTCCTGTCGTAGGCGCCCATCCTACAGAAACTGCCACGGCGGCTGTCTCGGATGGCCAACCCGTTCCTTCGACGAGTTCTGTCCTGCCAAATGCGAAGGCGATCGCCCGGTTGCGAAGAGCAGGGCAATCGCATTCTAACTTTGGACGCTGGCGAGGAAGGATTGATTCGTTCAGGCTTGCTTGGCATCGAACAGGAGCTTCGAGACCAGGGAGGACGCGATGGACGGATCGATCGCCGAGCATTT
>JBAQZJ010000335.1:0-7097 GCA_049790855.1 Planctomycetaceae bacterium
CCATTAAACTGCCCCGGAACCAGCCGGCCAGCCAACGAACACTCAAATGACCGGTTCGTCGTCGTGCGGCGTCGTTGCCGGAACGATCGGCGGCTGTCGGAGCCGCAGCGGAATGAGGGCCCCGCAATGCGGGCAGCGGATGGCGCTGTTGGTGATCACACGCACCAGCGTGCCTTCGTCCCAGTTGACCAGCACCAGATTCGCTGAGGAGTCGAAAGCGACGCCGATGGTTCCGCCAGGCGTCATGGCGTAAGGCCGCGACGATTCGTTCGGGCGGATCTGAATCAGTTCTCCGCTGCCGTAACACACGGCGACCAGCCGCCCCTGCGGGTCGAACGTCAGGTCCGACGGCGTCGCCAGGCCGCGGGCGACGACCGACGTCGAGCCATCGGGATTGATGCGGACCACCGTTCCGTCGGAGGAACAGGTGCAATACAGCACGCCGCCCGAGTTGACCGCCACGGCCGACGGACCCGCGAGGTCCGTCGCGTGCAGCGTCCACGTCCCGTCTTCGCCGACTCTCGCGATCGACTGGTCGTGAAAGTTCGCGACGTACAGAATTCCCGTCGGACTGAGCACGATTCCGGTCGGGCCGGTCAATCCTTCAGCGAACGGCTCGACGGCGCCGTCGGGACGAATGCGTACGATCGAACCGGCTTGATGGACGCCCCCGGCATGCAGGGCGACGAGCAAGTTGCCCGAAGAATCGAAAGCGAGTCCGGCCGGCTCATGGAGGCCGCGAGCGAGCGTGTCGGACGTCCCGTCGGGAAAGACTCTGAGAATCGTCCCGTCGCCCCAGTCGGCGACATAGGCGACGCCGTCGAATCCCAGCACGACCCGGCGCGGCTGCGAAAGCCGCACGGGCATGCGGGTGACGATCGGCGGAAGATCGACGTCGATCGCCGCGTGCAAATGCGGTTTCACCGCACGCACCGGTTCCGCAGCGCCGAGAGACGCCGGAATCGCGGCAACGAGGGTCGCGACGCAATGGGCCGCAGCGATCCGCAGAAGGCATCCCTTCATCGGCAGGCTTCCTTCGCGGCGTGTTCTCACCGGGGAGACTCGCCCCCTCGAAACCGTCGGCCTGCGCCATCGGAACCGGCCGGGGCGAACCGGCGACATTGTCACCGAACGCGGTGGGGCCGTCAACGACCTGTTTCATGCGGAGGCCGGCCAGCGCCCGACGGCGGTCGGCCGACGTTCTGACGAGGCGAGACGTTCCGCATTTCTTGCGATCGAATGAAACAGCCCGCCGGCCAAGGCCGACGGGCTGAGTTTTCGTTCGACACGACGGCTCGATCAGGTTCCGTAGATCGTCAGCCAACCGCCGCCCGCGTCGATGCGGTGGATTTGCACGGCCACCGGGCTGCGTCCCTCGCGTTCGATGAGGAACGAACCGTCGCGCGTGCCGTCCTCGATCGAATCTTCGATCTTGCGGCGCATCGCTCCGGCCCGGGCGATCTGCGTGGCGCGGCTTCGCGGCCGATCGACCGGCGACACCTTGACGGTCCCGCGTTCGATCGCCACCTGACCGTCGCGGACCGACAGGTTGAGCGGCACCTCGACGAGCTGCGGCGGGATGTCTTCGCCGTTTTCCTGTTCGATGCCGGCTCGCAGGATCAGCACGACGGCCCCGTTGGCGATCCGGAAGCGGACGGGGTCGGTCTCATTGAAGATCAAGGTCGTCGGCTCTCGGCCGTCGGACTCGTCCTTGCTGCCGAATTCGACCGGTCGGCCCATCAGGTCGCTGAACCATTTCTTCAGTTCGGCTTCGACCTGTTGATCGGTCATCCGCCGGCCGGCAAATCCCCAGCGGTCGGCGGCGTTGTTCAGCAGACTCTCGTGAACCTGCAGGGTGAAGCCCACGCCGCGAGTCGAACCGATGTTCGGCGGGCTGCCGCTCACCTCGCCGCCGTCGCGGACGGCGGCGTCCAGCAGGAAGCGATCGCTCGTCGTCCGGGTGCGCTCGGCCTGCGGTGCGACGCCCTGCTTCCGCATGCGGCTCTCGAAGGCGGCGAGCTCGGCATTCATTTCGCCGAACTGCTGATCGACCTTGCCGTTGAACTCGGGCAGGAAGCTCTGTCGCAGTTCGTCGGCGGCGTGGGCACGGCCCGCGGGCAGCCGCGAGTTCGCCTCTGAAAACGCGCGACGCTGGATCATGCCTTTGAACAGGCCGAAGAAGATGTTGTCGTACTTCGTCGAAATGCCGACGTGGCGAATCCGCGGATTGATCGACAGGTCCGCCGGCCCCAGTTCGAACAGATCGCCGTTGAACGTGATCGGTTTGACGGCGTAGAACTGGTGCTGTCCGACCGATTGCACCGTCGCCTGGCTGGTGTAGGCGGTGGTCTGGCTGTTCGTATTGCCGGCGAGCGTCAGGTTGAACTTTGCGGCGTCGTTCGAGGGAATGAACACGAGGTCGGCACTGGTGTTGGTCTGCTGATTTCCGTAGATGTTCGCGCCCATGAATTGGTCGCGCACCGGTCCGCAGTTGATGTCGGTCGTCGCGACCAGCTTCGACAGAAATGGCGCGTCGGCGACGAGCCGCAGGTTGTAGTTCAGGTAGTTGCGACGAATC
Source organism: Planctomycetaceae bacterium (assembly GCA_049790855.1). GTDB lineage: Bacteria > Planctomycetota > Planctomycetia > Planctomycetales > Planctomycetaceae > JACCRE01. The sequence goes on from JBAQZJ010000335.1 coordinate 2,579, forward strand.
AGCTCGTCGATCGGGGCCGAAACCGGCCCGGCGGCATGCCGCAAGGCTGTCCGCGCGTGACGGATCGCGCGGCTCGCTTCGCCCGTCGGCGACGCTTCGTGAAGATCGATCGCTTCGACGAGGGCGGCCAGTCGTTCGCGAAGCAGCGCCTTGTCGGACCCCGATTCGGCGACCTGCGAGATCGCCAGGAAATCGACGACGGCCGACCGATAGCGCAGCAGGCTCGGCCGCTTCAGAAACGCCGCCTGTTCCGGCGTCCGCCCTTCGACGTACGGGTCGAGTTTTTCGGGCAGCGGGGCGAGCACGTCGATCGCGGCAGGCGTGTCGATGCTGCGACGCACTTCGTCGGCCGCGACGTACGGCAGCCACGCTTCACCTTTGGGAATCGATCGCAGGTCGCTCTCGAGCGACGAAAGTGCGTTGCGCAGATCGACCGCGGCCGTCTGCCGGGCCGGGCCGGCCGCGGCGGCTGCATCGGCGGCGAGCAGGTCGAGCGACCGGTCGAACAGATTCGCGCGGAGCTTGAGCGGAACGTAAACGCTCGTCAACTCCTCACGGATCATCGAGTACGCCGGGTCTTTCAGCGCTCGCTCCAGCACCCGGATCCGTCGTCGAATCTTCTCCAGAGCCTGCTGCTGCCGGGCGAGATCTTTGTCGGCCAGCGCGTAGAATTCACCCACGTCGACGGCCGCGGCTTCGCTCCACTTCGCCCATTTTCCGTCGAGCCTCGCGAAGGCCTCGAACGACAGCGAGGCCGGCGGGAAGTCGGGCCAGGCGCCCTGCAGTCCGACCGGCTCTTCCGGTGCCGCCTGGTTCAGGGCGAAGCCCAACGACGCTGTGCCGGCGAGCGTGACGGCGACCGTCAGACCGGCGACAAGCCGGAGACGTCCGCGCCGAGCGGCGTCGCGGGCGATCAGAACACATTTCGAGATCAGCGGGCGTGAACGCGGCCGCGTGGTCATCAGCAAACACTCCATTGCAGCGAGGCCGGAACGGCGGGACACGTCGTGCGTCACCCGCGAGCGCGGCTTGTGCGGTTTCTTAGGGATCGTCCACGGCGAACGGCCGCGACGGTCTTTTCGGCTCCATCGGCGCTCTGTGACGCAGAACGACGCATTCGAGAGCCGCACGTTCGGCAGGGTCATCCCGACCCAGTTGAAGGCCGCATTCTACGGTCGCCGAAAAGCGACCGCAAACCCCCCAGTGTGACGACTCCGGCGAAGAAATCATTTCCGCTCGACGGTCCCGGTCCGCAGTCGTTCCGCATACAATCGATGAAATCGCCGCAGAAATCGCACTTCCCGCCGCAAATGCGGCCCGGCACGCGCAGATGGACGCGGCCTGTTTCGCGTGACTGCTCGTCCTGACCCGACGAATTCAGCATCCCCGTTCATGTCCGATCTCACTGCCAGCCAGTCCGCCGCCGTCGAGCACCATGCCGGGCCGTTGCTCGTGCTCGCCGGGCCTGGCTCGGGGAAGACGCGCGTCATCACGCGACGCATCGCACGCCTGATCGAACGCGGCGTCGATCCGCGAAGCGTTCTGGCGATCACCTTCACGAACAAGGCCGCGGCCGAGATGGCCGCCCGCGTCGAGCAACTGCTTCCCGGATCGCGCATCTGGGTCAGCACGTTTCACCGCTTCTGCGCGCGGCTGCTTCGGCAGCGGGCCGAGTCGGTCGGGCTGAAGCAGAACTACACAATCTTCGACGACGGCGACCAGCAGGCCGTCATGCGAAGCGTCCTCACCGATCTCGAACTCGATTCGACGAGCTATCCGCCGGGGCGGCTGCTGCACCGAATCGGACGGCTCAAGAACGAAATGGTTACCGCCGAGGAGTTCGCCCGCAGCTTCAATGAGCGGGTCGGCGATCATGTCGAGGCGGTGCTCGCGAAAGCCTACCCGGCGTACCAGCAGGCGCTCCTCAACTCGAACGCCGTCGACTTCGACGATCTGTTGCTGCACGTCGTCCGGCTGCTGCACGAGAACGAGGATCTGCGGGCTGACCTCGACGAGCGGCATCGCTTCGTCCTCGTCGACGAATACCAGGACACGAACCTCGCCCAATATGCCATCGTGCGGGCGCTGGCGCAGGACCATCCGAACCTCTGCGTGACCGGCGACCCCGACCAGTCGATCTACGGCTGGCGCGGCGCGCGGATCGAGAACATTCTGCGGTTCGAGCGAGACTATCCGGGGGCGAAGGTCGTGCGGCTGGAAGAGAACTTCCGCAGCACGAAGTCAATTCTCACCGCGGCCGACGACCTGATCGCCCACAACGTCCATCGCAAGCCGAAACGGCTCAAAACCGACAACGAAGCCGGCGCCCGCGTCCGTCGGGCGACCTTTCGCGACGCCCGGCACGAGGCCGACGCCATCGCGAAGGAAATCGCCGCCTGCGTCGAGTCCGGCGAGCGACGTTACGACGACTTCGCCGTGTTCTACCGCGTCAACGCCCTGTCTCGCGAGTTGGAACTCGCGTTCGCGCGAAACAAGGCGCCCTATCAGATCGCTGCGGGGGTGTCGTTCTATGACCGGGCCGAGATCAAGGATCTGCTCGGCTACCTGCGGCTGCTTTACAACCCGTCCGACGTGATCGCCTTTCGACGGATCGTCAACAAGCCGAAACGCGCCATCGGCGAAACGACGCAGCGACGCCTGCTGAACTTCGCCGCCGACCGCGGGATGACGCCTCTCGAAGCGGCCGGTCATGCGGGCGACGTGCCGCAACTTTCCAGGCAGGCGGTCTCGTCCGTCCGCAAGTTCGCGACGCTGATGGCGGGATTCACCGAGCTTCTCGCCGGATCGGTCTCGCAATTGCTCCTGAAGATCGTCCACGACACGAAATACACCGCCGAATGGGTCGGCAGCACGAACGAAGAGCATGTGCAACGCCTGGCGAACGTCGAGGAACTCATCAACGCCGCCGCGCAGTACGATCGCGAGGATGGAGAAGAAGGTTCGCTCGAAGGCTTCCTGGAACAGACGAGCCTCGCCGCCGAAGTCGACAGCGTCGCCGCCGATGCCGGCCGCGCGACGCTGATGACGCTTCACGCCGCGAAAGGGCTGGAGTTCCCCTGCGTCTACATCGTCGCCGTCGAGCACGGCCTGTTGCCGCACGAACGGGCGACGAAGACGAACGACCTGCGGGAGTTGGAAGAGGAGCGACGGCTGCTGTTCGTCGGCATCACGCGCGCGAAAGAGGAACTGACGCTGACTCACGCGACGCGACGCGAAACCCGCGGACGGCCGCTACCGGCGATTCCCAGCGAATTCCTGCACGAAATGTCCCTCGAGCACGCCGACTTCTGCGACAATACGCCGATGGCGTTCGAGCCATCCTGGGATCTCGACGAAGAGTCGTTTTCGCAAGAGGTGCTCGTCGAGCAAGTCGACGCCCCGCACGACGACGCTCGTCCTGCCAAGTCTCTCGACGCTCGACTCTCGACCCTCAACTCGCTGAAGCTCACGACGGGGGCGCAGCTTCTCAACGGTGAGTCCGGCGCAGCCGAGATTCCACAGGGATTCGGCATCGGCCAGAAGGTGCGTCATCCGCGCTACGGCGTGGGCACCGTGATTGCCGCCGACGGTTTCTCGCGAAACCGCCGCGTCACCGTCGAGTTCGACGACGACGACACCCGCAAAACATTCATCGCCGCCAAGTCGCCCCTGCAACCGGTCGCCAGCGGGTAAGTCGCAATCCGAGTGCCGGTCGCGACTCATTCCACCCGATCGGTGGAGCCTTTCGCCAGTGCCGCCAACCTCTGCGCCGCCTCTGCCGAGCCGTGCCTTGCCGCATAGCGGTAATGAATCGCCGCGAGATCCGGCTTCCCACGGCTCTCCGCCGCAGCGCCCAGCGACAAAAATCGCCCGACATCCTGCAATACGTCCTGGCGCTCGGGGGGCGTCAGCCCCCCGAGTGCTTCCCGCGGCATGTTCGCTTCAATTCGCATCGACGACTCGGAGGGCTGACGCCCCCCGCTCGCCAAAGCGGCCCAGCGACGGCTCATCGAATAACTCGTCGCATCGTCGTAGCGGCTCTTCGTGAAGGCCGGCCGCTCGCCGTGGCCCGCGGCCGCGTTCAACACCGCGGCGTCCATCGCCTCGAAGTCGTGAATGAAGACCCGCGCCGACATCGACGCCGCCGACGCACTGCGGGCGTACGCTCCGCGACGATCGGGAAACCCACGGACGGACGAACGCTCCGAAGCCCGCCCGCCCCCGCCGAGAAACACCTCGCCACGATCGGGAACGCTGACGCTCGTGCCGACGGAGAACGTGTCGACGACCGGTTGCTGGACGGTTTGCGACTGGCCGAAGGCTGCGTCTCCAAGACAGACGACGGGAATCAGCAGGAACGGGCGTATGAATGACCTCATCGCAATCTCCACAGCGCCGTTTCGTCCTCTCAATCTTCACCACCAGTTTGGCACCGCTTCACCCTGACCGTAGAGCGTCGCCTCCACACCGGGAAGTGCGTCGTTCAGGATTTTCACGTCCTCGGCGGGGACGAGCGTGG
>JBAQZJ010000336.1:0-23392 GCA_049790855.1 Planctomycetaceae bacterium
CTGCTGAACGACCAGGTCGTGCGGCTGAAAGACGTCCGCGACCTGTTTCTCGGCACTGGGGCCGGTGCGAGCGCTTACGCGATCATCGAGCAGGGCCGCGTCGACCAGATTCTTCAGGCGAACGCGATCGGTCGCCGGGCCGTCTTCGAGGAAGCCGCGGGTATCAGTCGCTACAAGGCCCGGAAAGCGGACGCCTTGCGGAGACTCGAACGCGTCGATCAGAATCTGCTGCGTCTGACCGACATCGTCGACGAAGTCGAAGCTCAGTTGAACTCGACACGCTCGCAGGCCGCCAAAGCCGGCAAGCACCGCGAGTTATCGAAGGAACTGGAACGCTGGTGGCTCGGGCTGGCCGCCGATGACCACCGTCACGCCGACGCCCAGTTGACGACTCTCCGCACATCGCTCGCCGAAACGCAAACCGAACTCGACGCCCTCGACTCCGAACGCACCGTGCTCGACGGGCGACTCGGCGGCCTCGATGCGGAACTCGGCGCGGCGGACGACGCGCTGCGGGCTGCCGAACGAGAAGCGTCGTCGGCTCGCGAAGCGATTACCGGCCACGAAGCCGCGGCACGTTTTCAGTCGGCACGGCTTGAAGAACTTGACGCCGAACTCGTTCGGCTGCGTCGTCAGTTGACCCTGCTGTCGGCGCGTGCGGCAGAAACGTCGGCCGAGCGCGGGCACAACACCGCAGCATTGACGTCGTCAGAAGCCGAACTGGCGCAGCGACAGAGCCGGCTGGCGGAACGCGAAGAAGAACTTCAAGAGTCGATCCGACGGATCGATGCCGATCGCGAACAGATCGCCAGCGATCGGGAATTGCAACTCTCGCGATTGCGACAGGTCTCCGAGGCCGAGAGCCGCATCGCCGCTCGATCTGCCGAACGATCGGCGCTCGCAACAGCGTTGGAAGGCGTCGCTGCGAAGCTCGCGACGCTCGATACCGAGCTGGCGACCGCCGAAGCGGCCATTTCCGACCGCACGCTCGCCGTCGACGAGACCGAAGCGGGCGTGCGGGTGCGCCGCGGGCGAGTCTCGGACCTTCATACTGCTCGTGAGAAGCTGGCCGCGTCGCGCGAGCGGCTTGCCGCCGACCTCGCCGTGCTGCGCGAACATCGAAGTGCGACGGCCGCCCGCATCGCCGTACTGGAAGACCTGCTCGCAAAGGGCGAGGGCATCGGCATCGGCGTCCGCGAGATTCTGCGGCGAGCACGCACGCTCGGCGACGCTCCGTGGAACCGAATCTACGGCACCGTCGCCGACCTGCTCGACGTCGATCTCGACGACGCTCCACTGCTGGAGGTCGCGCTCGGCGAACGGGCGCAACTTGTCGTCATCGAAGATTTCGAGACGCTGCTGCCCTATCTCGGGCGATCGAGCGCGAAGATCAGCGGCCGCGTCGGATTTTTGTCGAACCGCGGATTGCCAGGCTCGCTCGGCAGCGAGTTCGCGGGTGTCAGGTACATCGAGGCGAGACCGCCGCGCGTCGCGCGGGATGACGAAAACTCGGGGATGACTCCAGGGGCGGACGCCCCCGGCTCGCCTGCGTCTCTCGACCCTCGACCCTCGACCCTCGACCCTCTTCACGGCCTGCCCGGCGTCATCAAGCGAGCTGACGAGTTGATCCGACCGACGTCGCGTATGCCGCACCTGGCGACGCGGCTGCTTTCCGATACGTGGGTCGTCGAGTCGCTGCCGGTCGCCTTGAAACTGGCCGCCGGCGCGGGGCGGGGGATGCGGTTCGTGACCCTCGCAGGCGAGCTGCTCGACGCCGACGGAACTCTCGTCGTCGGCACCCTGAAAGCCGATGCCGCAATCCTGTCGCGTCGAAGCGAGCTGTTGCGGCTGCGCGACGAGCTGACCGACGTCGATCGCGCGATCGAGACGGGCGTCCGCAAGCAGGAGACGCTCGGCGAGTCGCAAGCGGAGCTGACGAACTCACTCGCCGCGGCCGAGTCGGAACTACGGTCCGCCATCGACCGGCTCAATCGGGCGCGAGCCGAGCTGGCCGAGGCCGACCGGAAACATCAGCGGCTTTGCGAAGACCGAAAGCGACTCGCCGACGACGTCGCGGCGCGTCAGACGCGGCTCGATGAGGTGTCGGCCGGAATCGCTGCCGCCCAGCGCGAACGCGATGCGGCCAGGTCCGACCTGGAAACGCTCGAAACGGGACTAGGAATCGCACAGCACGGCGTCGCCGAAGAGGAGCGTCAACTCGCCGCAATCGAGAAGGAGCTGTCGGTCGGCCGGCTGGATCTCGCCAAGGCCGAAGAGCGGCTTTCGGGACTCCGCGAGGCGGTCGCCCGACTGGAGCGGGAATCGAGTCAGCGAGCCGCGCAACGGGGCGAGGCCGTGCGCAGGCTCGACGCCGCAATCGCGAAGCACGGCGAGGTCGTGCGGCATCTGCTCACCACGCAGTCGCAGTTCGCCGAAGCGACGCTCCGTCGCGAAAGGCACGCCGCCGCCGTCGCGACGACCCTGACGGCTCGCAACGCGCTGAAGCGTCACCGCGGCGAGTTCGCAGCAGCCGAATCGCAGCTTCGCTCGCGTCGCCGCGCGAGTGCCGACGCCCATCACGTCGCCGAGATGGCGGCCCGCGAACAGGAGCACCGCCTCGCGACGCTCGCCGAACGGATCCGCGAAGAGTACGGCCGCGAACTCGCGGAACTCGCCGACGGCGAACATTCGGCCATTGCGCTGTGGCTGGACGAGGGACGAGAGACGAAGGACGAGGGACGAGGAACTGAGGAAGAGACACCGCTTTCAACTCTCAACCCTCAACTCTCAACCCACCTTCCCTCCTTCGCCGATCTGCGCCCGGAGCTCGAAGCGAGAGTCGATCGTCTGCGGAAGAAGCTCAAGGTCATGGGAGCCGTCAATGCCGACAGCCTCAGCGATCTCGACGAGCTGGAAGAGCGTTATACGCGGCTGTCGGGGCAGCTCCAGGATCTCGTCGAGGCGAAGCGGACGCTCGAAGACGTGATCCGTCGCATCAACAACGAAAGCAAGCGTCTGTTCGCCGAGACGTTCGAACAGATCCGCGGCCATTTCCAGGATCTGTTCCGCAAGCTGTTCGGCGGCGGCGAAGGCGACATCGTGCTGGAGGACGCGAACGACATCCTCGAATGCGGGATCGATGTCGTCGCCCGTCCGCCCGGCAAAGAGCTGCGCAGCCTGTCGCTGCTGTCGGGCGGCGAGAAGACGATGACCTGCGTCGGCCTGCTGCTGGCGATCTTCAAGAGCCGTCCCAGCCCGTTCTGCCTGCTCGACGAGGTCGACGCCGCCCTCGACGAAGCGAACATCGGCCGCTTCGTGGGCGTGCTCACGGAGTTCAAGGCGACGACGCAGTTCATCATGATCACACACCGCAAGCCGAGCATGTGCGAGGCCGACGTGCTCTACGGCGTGACGATGGAACAGGCCGGCGTCAGCAAACGGCTCAACGTGCGGTTCGACGACGTGGCCGACGACGGGAGCTTTCGCGCGACGAGGCGCGCGGCGTAACATCACGGCTGGGGAATCGAGAGTGTTCGGAACGGAATCCGCTCAGCGCGTGACATGCCGATGCACGTTTCATGACCAGACTTCTGTGTATCGTTGACGGAGAAGTTCCAAAGAGTCTCTCAAGCCATCGGCATCAAAATTGTCGATTCCCCGATCACTAACCGCGGCAGCAATAATTGGAAGACTATCCCGAATTGCTGAAGTGATCCGGGAACGGATATTATCGCGATCTTCCTCTGCGATTCCAATGTCGACCGAAAGATACATTCCCTCGTTATCAACATCAGGGTTTCCGGTGCCAGAGAATCCGTATTGATTTACGTCCCCATCGACCCGCAAGATAAACGCCAACTGTGGATAAGGAAATCCGTTAAGGGTGATGCCCTTTGCAGCGGCTTTCAGTGCTTTAAAGTGAGGCAGAACTGCGGCAGCCGCATCGCGGCCGCCAAACACTGCTGAAAAGTCGATGGTTGCAGTGCCGTGTGAATTCATTGTCTTCTCCGTTTCCCTGCCAAAGCAGCGCGGCGTCCTGCAGGGATTCCAGCAGTTCGAGCGCAACGGCTCGCTTGTCAGGATCTCGCGGATCGACGGCGTAGATGAGCACATTCGTATCAACGGCGTTCATGAAGCGCTTCCCGCGTGATCGGAAACGCTTCCGCCGAGACGGACGCCCGCCTCATACGCTCGACCATCCGTCGCAGGGCGGCCTGAGATTCAGTTTCGTCGCGTCCTGCGGCGGACGTGACGCGATCCGCATCGTCAGCAGGTCGAAACTTGCCGAGGACAAACCCGCGTTCGTCGCGGAGCTGCACCGGGCCGTGCAGGCCGAGCAGCTTGTCGCCGGTCGAGCGGTCGATGGTGATTACGGTCATGATTCGCCGCCCGTGGTGAACGCGATTCTTGGTGAGTGCATTCCATTGTATCGACGCGAGACGGCCGAAGGCGAACGCTTTTGGAGCCGCGGCCGTCGAGAATCGCTCCCTGACGGTCGCGGCTCTGATGAATCCTACAGGCCGTCGGGAATCTGCTGGTCCGTCGTTCGGCATCGGGCCGGGATACCGATTCTTTCGGGCCGGGTAGCATCGGCAGTGTCTCATTCACGAAGGGCTTGTCATGGAATTCTACATCAGCCCCGACTCCTTCTGGCTGCATTCGACCCAGCGGCCGGCAGTGCATCCGCCGCTTTCCGCAGACGTGACGACCGGCATCGCCGTGATCGGCGCCGGAATCACCGGCTTGACGGTCGCCGACGCCCTGACCCGGCATGGGCGGAAGGTCGTCGTGCTCGAAGCCGGACGGATCGGCAGCGGAACGACCGGCGGGACCAGCGCCCATCTCGACGCTCATCCCGAAGTCAGCCCGCGGACGCACCTCCGGAACTTCGGCGAAGAGGCGGCCCGCACGTTCATTCATGCCCGGCTGCACGCGATCGACCATATCGAACGCCGCATCGCCGAGCTGGAGGGCGACTGCGAGTTTCAGCGGGTCGACGGATACCAGTACACCGAGCATGCCGACCGCGCCGATCGGCTGCGCGACGAAATCCCGAACTGGAAGAAGCTCGGCCTGACGGCGATCGAGGCGCAGGGGGAGATCGGGTTGCCGTTTCCGATCGCCGGGGCGGTCCGCTTTCCGGGAATGGCCCGGTTCCATCCCGTCGCGTATCTTCGCACGCTCGCCGACGCCGTGACGAAGCAGGGCGGCACGATTCACGAGCAGACCCGCGCGGCGATTCCCGAAAGCGGCACGCCCTGCGTCGTCGGGACCGACCGCGGCGGCACGGTGCGGGCCACGCAGGTCGTCGTCGCGACGCACTCGGCATACCTCGGCATATCGAGCCTCGACATGCGGGTCGCCGCCTGGCAGTCGTATCTGATCGCAGCCCGCGTCACGCCGCCGGTCGGCGACGCCCTTTATTGGGACGACGACGACCCGTATCACTACACGCGCATCGCCGAGCCGGGCGATCCCGGCCTCGTGCTGATCGGCGGTGCGGATCACAAGACGGGCCAGGCGATCGACGAACGTGATGGATGCGCACATCTCGAAGACTATACGAAAAAGCGTTACGGCGACTTCACTGTCGAGCGCCGCTGGTCGGCCGAACTGTTCGCCTCGGACGACGGCGTGCCCTTTGCGGGCGAGGTGCCGTCGATGAAGAACGTCTTCGTCGCGACCGGCTTCAGCGGCGTCGGACTGACGTTCGGCACGGCGTGCGCCAATCTGATCACCGATTTAATTCTCGAACGCGAGAACTCTCTGGCGAAGATCTTCTCGCCGAGCCGCTTCAAGCCGATGGCCGAAGCCGCGAACTTCGTCAAAGAGAATCTCGACGTCGCGAAACAGTACGTGAAGGGCAAGCTCGTCGACCCAATCGTGGTAAAGTCTCTCGACGAGATCTCCAAAGGCGAAGGTCGGCTTGTCTCTTATAAAGGTCATACGCTTGCCGTCTATCGCGACGCGCATGGACTGACCCACGCCCTCTCGCCCGCCTGCACGCACGCCGGCTGCAACGTGCATTGGAATGATGCGGAACACACCTGGGACTGCCCCTGCCACGGCGGCCGTTATGCCGCGACGGGGGAACGGATTTATGGCCCGCCGCCCGCCGATCTCGAACGGAAGGCGCTTCAGCAGTTGTGAAGTACGAATCCCGGTTGCCGTTGCCGAAGCATGACTCGTCGTTCGATCGTCTGACGGCCGCGGCGGCGAACCGATCGAGTATCATGGCGGCATGCAGACTTCGGAACCCGACTGGCCGGCCATCCGCGAAGCCTGGGCACTGCGTCCCGGCGTCGCGTACCTCAATCACGGGTCATTCGGACCAAGCCCGACGTGCGTGATCGAATCGCGCGAGGCCTGGAGCCGTCGGCTCGAAGCCCAGCCGATGGACTTCTTCGTCCGCACGATGGACGACGATCTCGATGCGGCGGCAGAGGCACTCGGTCGCTTCGTCGGTGCCGCGGGACGCGATCTCGTCTTTCTGCCGAACGCGACGGTGGCGATGAACCTCGTCGCGGCGAACGTCCGGCTGCGGCCAGGCGATGAAGTGCTGGCGACGAACCATGAATACGGGGCCGTGCTGCGAATCTGGCGAGAAGCCTGCCGGGCGGCCGGGGCGGAACTCGTCGTCCGCCGGCTGCCCGAACGGCTCGACACCGACGACGTCATCGCCGAGACGCTCCTGGCCGGAATCACCGATCGCACGCGGCTGATCGTCGTCAGCCACGTCACGAGTCCGACAGCCGCGATCCTGCCGGTGCATTTGATTTGCGAGGGAGCGAAACGCAGAGGCGTCCCGGTCTGCATCGACGGACCGCATGCCCCGGCGATGGTTGACGTCAACATCGGCCGGCTTGCTTGCGACTATTACTGCGCGAGCCTGCACAAGTGGCTTTCGGCCCCGTTCGGCAGCGGGTTTCTGTACGTCTCCCGCAAACATCAGCAGGCGTTCCGCCCGATCGTGACGAGTTGGGGCGGCAGCCTGTCGGGACGTGCCGCGAGCTGGAAAGATGAGTTCACCTGGTCCGGAACGCACGACCCGGCGCCGTACCTCGCCGTACCGGCAGCAATCGAGTTCCTGGAAGCCGTCGGCGTCGACCGATTTCGCGACCGGATGCACGCACTCGCGAAACTCGCACGAGATCGCATCGTCGCTCTCACCGGCCTGCAGCCGTTCGTCGCCGATTCGCCGCAGCGATACGGCTCGATGATCTCGCTGCCGTTGCCGCCGCTCGACGGTTTCGAAGGAGGTCACGGCCGGATCGATCCGTTGCAGAGCGCGCTATGGCACGAGCACGGCATCGAGGTGCCGGTCGCCCACTGGGGCGGCCGCCGCCTGCTGCGCGTCTCGTGCCACCTGTACAACACGCCCGACGACGTCGACCGCTTGACGACGGCGGTCGGACGGTTGTTGTCGTGAATGCCGCGTCAATGATCGTGCGCGAAAATGCCAATGAACCAGCGACGTCACGGCGACGCTTCGCCTTGTGCGGCCCGCCAACTGCGAGCCGCTGTCGAGTTCATCGGCTGCGATCGAACCGCGGCGAACTCATCGATCTCAGCGGGTGCGGCGACCTCGGCAGAGGTCTCGATGATCTCCGCAGGAGGATCGGCGAAGACGTCGCCGTTCGTGACCGGTTGCGGCTTCGTCGCCGACCATGATTTTGCCGACGTCGACGGCGTCGCCTGGGTTGCCGGCGTCGGTCGCCAACTCGCCGGAGACTCGACGAGAGTCTGTGCGGCGTTCGACACCGCATCGGCTGCATCAGGTCGAGTCGGAACAGGCTGCACCGAAGCGGCGTCGTAGGGTGCCGGCTTCACCGAGTCGGCGTTCATGACCGGGGCGGTTTCCCGTCGATGGTGGTCCTCATCGAGGACCGGTAATGGCCGGTCGCCGTAATGCGCCGCCGAGGCGATCCGCAAGGCTTCCGTGATCGACGGATCATCCGGCCAGCGTCCGCTCGCCCGCAGCAGGATGTTCCTGGCGGCCCGTGTATTTCCCTGGCGAAGCATGGCGATGCCTCGCAGAAGCTCGACCTGCGGCGTCGGCTCGTCGGTCGCACGCGACAAGGCCGCCAACGCACGTTCGGCGGTCGCGTAGTCGCCGATGCGTAGCGCTGCGTCGCCGAATCGCGCGAACTCGTCATACGCCAGCCGGATCGAAACCGCGGCGACGCGGTAATCGGCTGCGGCGAGATCGTACTGCCCGGCAGAGTAGTGGCATTCGGCCCGCCGCACGCGCCAGCGAGGCTGCGACGGTTCTCGCTGCGCGAGGGCGTCGTAAACGGCGATCGCAGCGGCCCAGTCTCCGACCGCCTCGCGCGATTGGGCGTGTTGCGCCATTTCATCGGTCGACATCGGCTGCTCCGCTTGTCGCGGAGCGTGCTGCGGCGCCGCCCGTTGACGGACCGGCTGAATGGGAGCCGCCGTGCTCGGATGACTAGCCGGCGCGACGGTCGCAGCCGACGGCCCCGCGGCAGCCTGCTGAACCGGCATCGGCACGTGCGGCGGCATTGGGCGCTGCGGTGATGACGTCAGCTGTTGCTGCGGGGGCGACGTCGGAGAAGCGGCGTTCGGCATCGTCGCAGGAGCCGGCATCGGCCGTGTTGCCGTCTGAGCCGTCATCGGCTGCGGTGGCTGCTGCCGCTGATATTGTTGCGGCGACGGCTTGTACGTCGGCCGCTTGACGACGAACGCCGAAGAATGAAGTCGCGACGGCAACGGCCGCGGTCCGACCATCGAGCTGGACGGCATCGATCCGTACGAGATCGGCGTCCAGGACGGCGTCGGCGTCCAGGACGGTGCGGTCGACCATGTCGGTGCGGTCGACCAGGACGGTGCGGTCGACCAGGACGGTGTGGTCGACCAGGTTTGCGTCGGCGACAGCGATCCGCCGATCGACGACAAGTCGATCGGAAACGAGACCGGAAACATCGAGTCGTGACCGGCTCTCGTGGCTGGTGCGTGACGGTAGCTCTGCGACCAGGCCGGCACGGCAAGAATCGTCAGCGTCGCGGCCAGCGTGGCTCGGCAGATCATCGGGATCGACATGAATGTCGTCTCAGTGCGATGGAAGTCGGGCAGGGCAATCGTCGGCGATGTGCCGCGTCATACGGGCAGTCACCTCGGTCGCCGCGGTAGCGGGCGCGACGGGCGAACAAGCGATTCGTCGTCCGTCGAACGTGGCCTGATCGCGCTCGAAATCGCGGGTCTCTCGATCACCGGTGTCCTGATGTGCCCATTCATCCGCAACAGGACGGCCAGCGCGGAAGCGTTCGGCGCGCGGAGTGTCAGGGCGTGCAGCAAGCGTGTGAGAGTCGTCATGCGATGGGGCGATCGCTGGCGGGCGCGTTGTCGCGACCGGAGGAGGGGAACTTCGGTCGTCGACCCTTCTCGCACGAAGGAACGGCCCATCAGTCGCCGACCGGAGTTGGGTATCGGCAATCGCGCCGCCCGACTGGCGTCGTCTTCAGAAAAATCGGCACGACCGTCAGAAATTGCCGATTTTGTACACCAGGCCGGCGTGAAACCGGGCAGCCAGGGCAAACTGGCGGCGATCGCGCGGCGTCAGATGCAACCGACGTTTCAACACGTCCCGAGCCAACGCTCACGATTTCGCGGCGCTACGGCGGCCACGCGGGCCGAAGAGAAAGGCGGCGCAGCAGAGTCCCCTCAAAGCTTCCAGCTTTCCCTGCCGCGCCGCACTTGTGCGCGTTTTGCGTTCGCTCGCCTCGGACCAGCGACGGTTGCCGTCGCTGCCTCGCGCCAAACATAGGTCGCGCAGCCGGCGTGTCAAACGGCGTCGGTCGAGTGACCCGGCGGTTCGATCCCTCGCTGGCATGTCGGGCTAGCGACGATCGTCCGGCCGGAACACCGACAACCCCGGCGATGACGAACGATTTTCGGATAGTCCATCGAGGCAGTCTTCAATCGACGCGAGAACGTCGACCAGTTCGGCGTACGTCGCTTTCCATTCGGCTTGCCAGTCATCCGTGCGGTCGCGAGCGGTCTCCGGGCGATTCGGGCACAGCATTGTCAGAGTCTCCTTCGGGGGGGCCGTCCGGAAGCGTTGATCGACCCTTCCGAACACGCCGCGTGAGTCGTCCAGGCAATTTGCGCCGGCTGCGTCCTGTCTCTTGCTTGCGGCGACGTTGCGGCCTGCATCGTCGTCACGTCCGGACGCCGGAAGCGGCGTGCGGACGCCCGGCGACAGTCCAGTGTCGATCGGACGTCTGCAAGGCCATCGAGGCCGGAAGCCCCATGCCGACGAGCGACGCACCGATCTCATCAAGCGTCAACGCGGCGTGCAGCGAGTCGCGAAACAATGCCTGTTGTCGTTCGTTCGCGCTTCCCGTGTATGCCGCGACCAGCGACTCGACTTGCTCGACGGTGTCTGGTCGGAAGAGGTCGCGCACGAACAACAGCCCGCCCGGCGTCAACACCCGAATCATCTCGGCCAGAGCCGGCATGGGATCGGGCAGGTGATGGACGATGCTGTTCGACATGACGGCGTCGAACGTGCCGTCGTCGAACGGCAGTCGCTTGCCGTCGGCACGGCGCAGCATGATCCGCGATTCCAGCCCGGCACGAGCGACATTTGCCGCCGCAAGACGAAGCATTTCCTCCGACAAGTCGATCGCGGTGATCGTGGTGGGAACGGGGTACGCCGCCAGCGCGATCGGAATCAGCGCCGTTCCCGTTCCGCAATCCAGCACCGCCAGTGGCCGGCCGCGATCGCGAAATCGATGGACGAGCGGCGTGCGACCGACCGCGTCGAGGAAATCGTCGACGAATGCCTCGTTGACCTTTGCGTGGTCCAGCGCGTCGTAATCGCGTGCCTCCTCGGCGGAGTCCATGACTTCGGGTTCGAGAGTTCGCGGCAGCACGGCGTGATTCCGATCAGCGAGTCAAGAGCAGCGGCTCATGCCGCCCCACATCAGGATTCTAGTGTCCTGAGTTGGAATTTTATGGCGGAAGGTTGGCCTCAAAGAGGCGCAAGGAACGCAAAAAGCAAGAAGGCCACGTGCCGAACGTCGCAGCGTCAAACGAGACGGCGCCCTTCTTGCGTCTCTCTGCGTCTCTTCGCGGCAACAGGCCTTCTTCAAGGTCTCGGTGATTCAGGACACGAGCCAGGGATTCAACCGGCAGCCACCCGCCTGCCCCGTTCCTTACATTTGCGTTCCGGCGAGGCAGGGGGTAGCTTCAAGACCTGCGATTCCTGTGCCGGCGATGACGCCGCCTTTGATAGGTCGGAGACACCGATGACGCTGCGACATTCCGCCCCGGAGCGGGCGGTTCTCCTGTGCGTGTGCCTGCTGTCGTTCGCGCTGGCGGGCTGCCCCGAATCGAAGACGAAGGAATCCACTGGGGCCGGCGGCCCGGCCGCCGAGAAGGCTCCCGAACTGACCGCCGATCAGAAGCAGGCGATCCAGGACGTCGAATCGGTCGGCGGGAAGGTCGAGCCGCCCGACGGAGGGCCCGTCACGACGATCCGCCTGCCCGATCAGAGCAGCGCGAACAACGACACGCTGGCTTTGGTCGCGAAGTTTCCGAATCTCGAACGACTTTACGTCGAGGGACCGGACTTCGGTGACGAGGGCATGGCTTCGATCGCGAAACTGACGGGGCTGAGGGTGCTCAGCATGCAGGATTCGGCCGTCACAGGCGAAGGATTGAAGGCGCTCGCGCCGCTCAAGAACCTTGTCGAAATCAATTTGCGACGCACGAACGTGAAGGACGACGGACTGGTCCATCTTGCGGCGATCAAGTCGCTCAAGAGCGTGAACCTGACGCGCACGCTCATCGGCGACGAAGGAATGAAGCAGATCGCCGAGTTGCCGAAGCTCGAAGTTCTGAACATCGAACAGACGAACGTCACCGACACCGGCCTGACGTACCTCAAGGACGGCCAGCCGCTGCGGGCGATCAATTTCGTCGGTTCGCAGTATGGCGACCCGGCACTCGAAACGCTGGCGCGGTTCAAGGGCTTGCAGGTCATCGAGTTCGACGACGCCTACAACATCAGCGACGAGGGGACGAAGCACCTGGCGGGACTGCCGAAGCTCCGCATCATCTCGGCCCGGCGGACCTTCGTCGGCGACCAGACCCTGGAGAACATCAAGGGGCTGTCGAACCTCGAACAGCTCTTTCTGCGCGACACGATGGTCACGAACGACGGCATGGCGCACCTGACGGGCTTGAAGAAGCTGAAACTACTCGACCTGAACGAAGTCCGCAGCATCGGCGACGCGGCTCTCGACCACATCGGGCAGGTTTCGAGCCTCGAGAACCTCGGCCTCTGGAAGACGAAGGTCACTGACGAAGGACTGAAGAAGCTCAGCTCGCTCGAAAAACTCAAGGAGTTGAACCTGCTCGAAACGAGCATCGGCAACAAAGGCGTCGCCAGCCTCGCGGGCCTGCCGTCGCTGGAAGTGCTGATTCTCAGCAGCACCCAGGTCGACGAGGGTCTCGACGAAATCCTGAAAAGCGGATTTCCGAAGCTCAGGAAACTCGAAGTCCGCGGCACGAACCTGAAGTCCGACGCCGCCGAGAAAATCGAAACGGCCAAACCGGGTCTGCAGGTCGCGTATTGAGTCGGTTTGGGAGACGGGTGAAGTGGGGGCGGTGACGATCTCCCGCATCCCGACTTCCTCGTTCCCTTCACGCCATCAGGTGCATGTCGGACCGGGGGTGCATGTCACCGGCTTCGATCGTGAACCGGGTGGCGATCGTCGCCAGCGACTCGCCGAGCGTCGGATGCACGTAGCCGGGATCGAGCTCGGCGAGCGGGATGGCGACGAATGCCCTGCGAGTGATGTCGGGATCGGGCAGTTCGTGCCGATTCGTGCGCGTCACGACGTCGTTGTACAGCGCGACGTCGAGATCGATCGTCCGCGGGCCGTTCGGGTTCGCCGGGTCGCGGACGCGACCCAGGGCCTGCTCGACGCTCGGTACGACGTCGTCGAACACCTCCTCGAGCGATCGGTCGGTTTCCAGCAGCACCGCGGCGTTGAGAAACTTCGGCTGCGCCGTGAAAACGACGGGCAGCGTCTCGTAGACCGTCGAGGCTGCGACGACGCGACCATGGTCTGCAAGCAGCCGAACCGCTGCGGGCAGGTTCGCTTCGGCATCGATGTTCGAGCCGAGACAGATGAAGACGCGGTTGCGGAACGCTTCGTCAGACATCGTCCCGACTCCGTTCGATCGAGACGCCGACGCTCTTCGCGAATCGGACGGCCGTCGGCTTTTCCACCGTCACGCGAACTCGCACGACCCGACGGTCGGCGAGGCAGACCCGAGCGATTTCGTTGGCCAGCTTCTCGACGAGAAAGAACGAACTGTTCTCGACGAGGTCGATCGTGTCTTTCGCGATGTCGCGGTAGTTGATCGCGTCTCCGATGGCATCCGACGCCGCGGCGGGCCGGCAATCGGCTTCGAGCTCGATATTGACGACGACGTCCTGCTTCTTGACGCGCTCGTCGTCGTTGATGCCGACGATCGCCCTCAGCAGCAGGTCTCGGATGAAGACTCGGTCCATGAAGGGGGGAAATGGGAAATGGGAAGTGGGAAGTGGTCTCTCAGCCTTCAACCCAAGTGCTCTCCGCCCGTCACATGCAGCACTTCGCCGGTGACGAACGGGGAACGGACAAGATACATCACCGCGGCGGCGATGTCGTCGGGCGAGCCGGTCCGCGCCAGCGGGATCTGCGGCAATTTGTTCGCTTGCCACGGTTCCGCCGACTCGCCGGGGGGCGGAAGGATCGCTCCCGGAGCGATCGCGTTGACCTGCACGCGCGGTGCCAGTTGCAACGCGAGACTTTTCGTCAGCGCGACGATGCCCGCCTTGCTGAGAGTGTAGGCGACGAAGTCGGCGGGAGGCGTCTCCGCCCGCCAGTCGGCCATGTTGACGATGTGACCGCGTGCATCGTCCGGTAATCGCCGCATGAACTCGCGACACAGAAAAAACGGCGCCTTCAAGTTGATCGCCGCGTGGCGGTCGTAAAGCTCTTCGCCCGTCTCGACCAGCGGCGCGTCCTCGAAGATCGCAGCGCTGTTGACGAGGACCGTCGGCGTGCCGATCGAAGCCGCGGCATCGAATACGACGGCTGCCGCGTCGAACGGCTGCGAGAGATCGGCGCTGACGGCGACGACCCGCCGACCGATCTCGCGAATTTCATCGGCCGTTCGTTCGGCATCCGACCGCGATCGCCCGTAATGCAGAACGACGTCGCAACCCTCCTTGGCGAGGGCCAGCGCGATCACCCGTCCGAGGCGGACGGCTCCGCCCGTCACGACGGCGACACGATCTGTCAGATCGAGGGGTGACGACATGGAATACTCGATGTTCCTGTGTGGCCTGTGTTCAACGGTCGCAACGGTCTCTCGCAAACGACGCGATGCGGGAATTGTTGTTCGCAACGCTGGCCGTCGGCCTCCAGGAAGCAACAATAGCCTGTCGCGAATCCCGATGCACCGGGTTCGCTTCCATCTTCGACGAATCGGCTTCGGGAGGAGTGACGATGGAGTTGCGAGACTTCGGAAAAACCGGGTTGCGAGTGAGCGTGCTGGGGTTCGGCGGCGCCGAGATCGGCTACCAGAACGTTGATCCGACGACCGCGACGCAGTTGCTGAACGAAGCGCTCGATGCCGGGCTGAACGTCATCGACACCGCCGAGTGCTACAAGAACAGCGAAGAACTGATCGGCGACGCCGTCTCGCATCGGCGTGACGATTTCCTGCTGTTCACGAAGACCGGCCATGCGAACGGGTACGACAAGCCCGACTGGAGCCGGTCCGGCACGCTGGCATCGATCGAGCGAAGCCTGAAACGACTCAAAACCGATCACGTCGATCTCGTCCTGCTGCACAGTTGCTCGGAAGAGGAACTGCGAAGCGGCGAGGCGATTCGAGGCCTTGAAGACGCCAGACAGAAGGGACACACACGGCTCATCGGCTACAGCGGCGATCATGCTGCGGCACGCTACGCCGTCGAATGCGGATTGTTCGACGCTCTCGAGATTTCGGTCAACGTCGCCGACCAGGAAGCGATCGAAGACGTTCTGCCGGAGGCGAAGCGGCGCGGTCTCGGCGTGATCGCGAAACGTCCCGTCGCGAACGTCGCCTGGCGCTCGGGTGAAAATCCGCCGGCCGACAGCTATCACGAGGAATACTGGCGAAGGCTGCGCGAGCTGCGATACGACTGGACTGATGCGACGCTCGACGAGTCGGTGACGACGGCCCTCCGGTTCACGCTCACAATCCCTGGCGTGAGCACGATGATCGTGGGCACGACAAAGCCCGGCCGCTACCGTCAGAACGCCGAGACCGTCGCCGCCGGCGAGCTTCCCGCCGATCGCTTCACTGCCATTCGCGAACGCTGGCGGGCGGTCGCACCGGTGGAATGGACCGGGCAGACGTAGAGACACAGAATCGCATTCCCTCGCTGACGCCGATTGACGAAATTTCGCGATTAATAGGGGTGTTCCTGACCGCACCCCGATCGACCAGACGCCGGCGAGCCGCTATCATCGACCTTCGTCGCTGGATCGACGATGGCGGTTTGCCGCGCGACGTCAGCCAGGCAGCACGCCGTCCAACATATCTCAGGATCGAGATAGGTGGCCGAATGGACACGACGAACGAGCTTCCGATCGATCGACGAACGGCACTGGCGCGACTGGGCGGCGACGAGCGGATTTTCGACGACTTTCTCGACAGCGTGCTCGCAGACTCGCCGCGGATGCTGGCTGAGATCCGCTCGGCCTTGGAGGGCGGCCGCATCGACGACGCCCATTGCACCGCGCACGGCCTGAAGGGCATGTTGGCGATGCTCGAAGCGCGGCCCGCGACGGCGGCGGCCTACGACGTCGAGCAACTCACGCAGAAAGGTCGAAACGCGGAGGCCTCGACGGCGACCGAACGCCTTGCCGCGGAACTCGATCGACTCGTGAAGGAGATCGGCCAGCCGACCTTGCTGCACAGCGAGTCGCCGTAAGACCTGTGCCCGGTCGTCGCTCACAGTTCGCTACCGTCGGCGCACCCGTTGTCGCCGGTCGAGATAATCGACGAGCGATTCGGCTGCCGGGCGTCCGGTGTCGATCGGCACGAGTTCGATGCGGTTGCGATGGCAGACGTCGCCGAGTCGCCGCCGGTGCTCGGCGAGCGCCTCCAGATACGCACCGCGGACGTCTTCGGCCTGCGTCAGATCTTCGCCTTCCGCTTCCAGACCGACGAACTTCGTCATGCCGCTCAGGCGGAACTCGCGCTCGTCGGGATGTAGCACCTGGAACAGCACGACCTCGTGATTGCGGAACCGGAACTGCTGCAGCGCCGGTTCCAGTTCGTCGGGTTCGCTGAAGAAGTCGGAAAAGATCATGACGATCGCCCGCCGTCCCATGCGGCCGGTCAGCTCGCCGAGGCAGTCGGCGAGTCGCGTCTGATGATCGGGCGGCACTTCGTCGAGGTGCAACGTCATGCGATGAATCTGAGCCATCGTATGTCCCGGCGGGATGAACCCGCGAACCCGCTCGTCGATCGTCGCCAGCGAGACCTTGTCATTCTGCCGGACGATCGCGTAGCCCAGCGTCGTCGCCAGCTTCGCCGCGTATCCGAGTTTGTTCGATGCGCCCTCGCCGTACCGCATCGACGCCGAGACGTCGAGCACGAGATGGCAGACGAAGTTCGTCTCCATCTCGTACTGCTTAATGAACAGCTTGTCGCGCGTGTAGTACAGCCGCCAGTCGACGTGCCGCGGATCGTCCCCGCGGACGTACTCGCGATGCCCGGCGAACTCGACCGCGAACCCGGCCAGCGGCGACCGATGCGATCCCGCGAGATTCCCCAACACGAGCGCCCCCGGCTCGATGGGACGGCCGCCAAGCTGATTGAGCGCCTCGGGGTCGAGATAGCGGGCGAGAGGGTTCATACAGGTAGGTCAGGCTCTGCCTGACGGAACGCGATGGGCGGACGGATTTCCGAGTCACCGTCGTCCTTTCCAATAATCAGGAGCACGGTGGTGATGCACAACGGCTACGACACGTACTTCGTCGTACGAAGTTCGAAAGTAAACGTCGTATGGAAACCCCCTCACGGGCTGCCTGCGAACATCGTCGAAAACGAACGGCAGTCGCGAAGGATCCTGGAGAATCGAGGTCACAGAGGCGTCGAACGCGTCCAGAAAACTCTTGCCAACGCCCGATCGCGACGAATCATAGTAAAGGGCTGCGTCAAGCAGTTCGGCTTCGGCTGCCGCATGATAGCTTAACCGCATCCGAGTGCCTTTCGAGCAGCGGCCATCACCTCGGCATGTGACCGCCCCTGCACCGCACCAGACTCCATCTCCGCGTTTCGACGGCGAATCTCGGCAATCAGGTCGGGATCGACGCTGTCGCGTTCGCCGCGATCGTGATCGGACAGACTGTCCCAGAGCATGAGGGCCATGTCCATTCGCTCGTTCGGCGACAGGGACAGGGCCTCCTTGGTGATTGCACTAAATCGATCGGACATTGTTTGCTCCTGAACGTCTCGTTCGCCTCGATTGTATGCAGCGCAATCGTCCTTCCCAACATCACGCCGCCGGCCGTTCATATTTGCGGTCGGCGGGAACGGCTTCCAGCAGCATTTCCACGAGGCGTTCGCTGGTGACGCCCGCCGCCTGGGCGGAATAGTTGCTCGCGAGGCGGTGCCGCAGGGCCGGGCGGGCGACGGCCTGGATGTCTTCGGCGGTGGCGTGGTAGCGGCCGTAGAGCAGGGCGCGGGCTTTGGCGCAGGTCAGCAGCGTCAGCAGTCCCCGCGGGCCTGAGCCCCACGAGGCCCATTTTGTGATGAAGTCGGGCGCTTCCGGCATGCCGGGCCGCGTCGCCCGCACGAGCGTCCAAGCGTAACCCAGCACCTGATCGCAGACCGGCACCCGTGTGACGAGCTTCTGCATCGCGACGATGTCGTCGCCCGCGAGAAAGGCCTCCATCTCACCGAGACCGGCCCCCGTCACCCGGCGGGCCATCTCCCACTCTTCGGCCCCGCTTGGGTAATCGACCTTGATGTGCAGCAGGAAGCGGTCGAGCTGCGCTTCGGGCAACGGGTAGGTGCCTTCCTGTTCGAGCGGGTTCTGCGTCGCGAGAACGAAGAACGGGTCGGGCAGCGGATACGTCTTGCCGCCCGCCGAAATCTGCCGCTCCTGCATCGCTTCGAGCATTGCGGCCTGCGTCTTGGGCGGCGTGCGGTTGATTTCGTCGGCGAGCACGAGGTTCGCGAACAGCGGTCCCGGCAGGAAGGTGTATTCGCGACGATTCGTTTCGAGATTCTCCTGAATGATCTCGGTGCCGGTGACGTCGGAGGGCATCAGGTCGGGCGTGAACTGAATCCGCTTGAACGACAGATGCATCGCCTTCGCCAGCGAACTGACGAGCAACGTCTTCGCTAGTCCCGGCACGCCTTCCAGCAATGCATGCCCGCGGGCGAACACGGCGATCAACACCTGCTCGATGACTTCATCCTGCCCGACGATCACCTTCGCCAGTTCGTCGCGCAGGCGATTGTAAGACTGCTCGCAGCGCTCGACGGCGGCGAGGTCGTCGGAAGTGGGTTCGGTAGTGCTCGTCATAGAAAGTCTGCTTGATGAATTAGTGCGGTTTGCAGTTTCGGCCAACGAATGACGCGAATGAAAACGAATGATGAAGGACTCACGCAAAGGCGCAAAGACGCCAAGAACCGGAAGTCTTTGCGTGAGGCATTTATTCGTGTGATTCGTTGGCTCTCGTCGAATGACGGGGCTGTCAGGCACAGCGTGACCTACTCGACGCTTTCAAAGTAGCGTTTCAGGCGCCCCTCGTATCCCTTCGGTGCCGGTTGCGACGAGCTGGCGCGGATGGCCGCGCGGACTTCCGGGGGGAGTTTCGCGAACCACGGGGCGTCGGCGTTTGGCGCGGTGCCGGCGGCGGCGTCGCGGGGGGCGGCGTCGGCGGTTTGCGAGTCAGAGTCGGCGGGGCTGCCTTCGGTCGGAACCGTGCCCTTCATCGACGCCGCTTGCGAATCGTTCATGCCCTCGGGCATCGGCGTGCCGTCGGGCAATTCAGAGCCGGAAGCCGTCTCGGAAGCCGCGACGTCTTCCATCGACTCCATTCCCGCGGCGGCCATCGCGGCGAGCGCGGCCTGGGCCTCCGGTCCGGCCATCATGCGAGCGGTCTCGCCGGGGGCGGCAGGAACGAGGCCGGTGCCCAGGCCCGTCGGCTGCGGCATACCGCTCGGACTCGACGAGGCCGCCGATGCCTTGTTCCCTTCCGCGCCAGACGACGCGGTTTGCTGGGAAGGATCGCCGCTTGGCGTCTCTCCCTCTCGCCCCTTCACCCCCTCACTCGCCTCACCGTTCTCGGAGGGCGGACGCCCCTCGCTCGCCTGCGCGACCTGCTCGTCGACGGGTTCACCGGGCAGTTGCGGAACGGGAAGTCGTTCGGCGGCCTGCAGCGCTTCGCGGATCGGAGGGTTCATCACCTGCTGCTGGCCCGAGACCATCGCCGCTCCCTGACCAGTCGTCCGCTGAGCCGCCGCGAACTGTCGGGTCGCCGCATGAAGCGACTTCGCCTGTTCGCGCTGTTGCGGCGACATCGCCTGCGGATCGGACGGAGCCTCCGCGAGGCTCTGCCGCGTCGTCGCGATCGTGTCGGAAGCTTTCTGCTGATGCTCGGCAAGCTGGGCGAGTTGACGGGCGAGTTGCTGATCTTGTCGCAACTGCTGCTCGCGGGCGGCGAGGCTGATGGCGGCCCGATCGAGAGCGTCGGCCGCATCCGTCGGCGTGCCCTGTCCTTCGAGCGCTTTGCGCGCCGCCTGCGAGGCCGAAGTCGCGGCGATCTCGGCGTGAGAGGAAGCCTCGGCGGCGTTCGCGGCGGCTTCGGTCGACGGGGGCGTCGCCTTGAGGGTTTCGGTGGCGCGTTGCACCGCCTGTTGAGCCGTGGCGACCGGTGTCAGTTGCTCGTCGACGGAGTCGGCAAGCTCGTTGGCCGTCACGCCGATCTCGCGACGCAACTCGGCCGCGGCCGTCGTCAGCAGCTTCGCCGTTTCATTCGCTGTGGCCGCCACAGGCGAGCGGGGAGCGTCAGCTCCCCGAGGTTTTTCGTCGTTGGCTGTGCGATCGTTCTCGGAGGGCTGACGCCCCCCGCTCGCCTGGGCCTTCGCGAGCGCCTCTTCGACCTGCTTCGATGAGGCGAGCGCCTTCTCAAGCGTTTCGGAAGCGATCGGCGCGGCGCTCTTGACGCCTTCAGCGGTCTTCTCGGCGACGGCGCTTACGTCGGACTGCACCTGCTTCATCGCGGCGGCGGCTTCTGTGTCGAGAGCGCCGGCGGTCGACTGCGCGGCAAGTTCCCGTTCGGCGGCGGCGGCGCGTTCGATGGCTTCGGCGGCGCGGGCCAGCTCGCCGATGAGGACGGCAGCCTCGGCCCGCGCGGTGTCGGCAAGCGTCTCCTCAATCGCAGCCCCGGCCCGTTGAAACGCATCGCCGGCCGCGGCGACGGCGTCGGCGGTTGACGGCTTCGATCCGGCGTCTTCCGTTGCGAGAGCGTCTGCGGCGGTGCGGGCCGCGTCGGCAGCGTCGGCGAGACGGGCGACGAGGGCCGCCGGCAGTTGCTTGCCGTCGTCGATGACGGCGGCCTGTTCGGCGGCAGTCCTTTCCGACTCGGCGGCGGCCTGTGAATCGTCCGATCGCTGCGCTGCCGCCTTGTCGTGCAGGGTCTTCGCCTGCCGAAGCTCGTCGCGCGCCTGCTTCAGTTCCTCGACCGTCTTTGCCAGCTCGGCCGCCGAGCGATCGCGCGACTGCTCACCGGCTTCAACGCGCAACGTCTGTCCGAGAACCGTCAAACGGTCGATCGCCCGTTGCTGCTCGGCGAGCGTCGTTTCTTCGTTCGATGTGAACAGCGCCGCGGTCGCGGCATTCGCCGCCGCTTCGGCCTGAGCGCGGAGCGGCGCCGCGATCGGATGGCCGGCGAGTTCGTCGGCGAACTCGGCGAGCGCTTTCGCGACGGCCTGCTGGGCTTCGACCTGTTCCGGTTCGGGCGGCGTCTCGAGGCCTCGAGCCTCGATCTCGTCGCGCAACTTCTGCTGCCGTTCACGCAGTGCGTCGATCGCGTCGGCAAGCGTGTGAGCGCTCGCGTCGGTCGCCCCCTGAGCGCTTTCAATCGAAGCGAGCAGTTTGCGAAGCGCGACGAGCACGGCCTCCTGATGTTCGGTCGACTCGTCGAACATCGCGGCGGAAAGCGTGCGGTCGGCATCGTGGAGCCGGCGGCCCGCATCGGCCTCTTTCAGCGTTCGCAGACCTTCCGAAGCGGCGGTCGCGATCGGATCATCCCAGGTCGCGAAGTCGGCAAGCGTTTCCGTCAGCGGCACAAACAAGCCATTGACGTCGCGCTGGTCTTCGATGACGTTCAACGTCGCCTCGGGGCGTCGCTCGCTCGGCAGAGACGGCAATTCCGACGTCGCCTCACGTGCCTCGGATTGAAGCGCGATCAGGCGCCGAACCTGCTCGGCGATCGCCGCAGCCTTGAGACGCCGCAGCAACGCCTGGCGTTCGACCGACAGCCGCACGACGATCTCGCGAATCGACCGGCGTGCTTCGACGAACTTCGCTTCGCGTTCGGCGCCGGTCGACTGATCCACGGCGGCCAGTTGTTCGACGATCGCCGCCATCTCGGTTTCGACCAGCCCGGCAAGGTTGGCCCGCATCGTGCGGACGTCGCCGTACAACGGCAGGTCGGTCAGGCCGTTCTCTTCGAGCTGACGCAACTGCAAGTCAAGCACCGTCGAGACCAGTTCGCGGACCATCGCCCGCGCCTGACGCTGCGCAGTCTGCCGACGGGCGAGATCGGCGTCGTCGGCGCGGGCGTGCAGGGCGAAGAACGTCAACAGAAATGTCGCGATGATTGCCACGCTCCCCTGGGAGAGGGGGATCGACGGCGGTCGCGACGATGATTCGGACCAGGGTCGAACATGGCTCGTCATCGTTCTTCTCCGATGCCCAGTTCGCGGCGGATGACGGCGTCGAGACGCTCGGCGCTGTCTTCGTCGGCTTCCAGCAGCGTCGCCAGCAGTCCGGCACGGTCGGTGACCTGAAAGGTGATCGGCTCGGCGGCCGCCGTCTCGCCGGGCCGATCGCCGCGGGCGTCCTCCGCCTCGACCGTGACGACCAGTGTGTCGCCTTTCTTCAAGGCGAACGGTGAGAGATCGAGGGTGTGCCGGCCCTGGAACTCGCGTGCTGTCGGCGTGTCGAGCGGCAAGGGAATGGTCTCGACGCCGGTCTTGCCGTCGGAACGTGTCACCGCGACGGAGGCCCGCACGGCCTTGAACCCGAAGTCGTCGCTGGCGCCATAGGAGATCGCCGGCCGGGCCGTCGGCAGAACGTCCTTCACGACTGCCGTCGATGCGACGCGCGGAGGGCGATCGGCCCGCAATCGAATTGAACCCGACAGCGGCTCGGCCGGCGCAAGTCCGTCGCGATCGACGGCCGACACCGTGAAGGACAACGGCTGCCGCACGTTCGCGAACGGAGTGCCCGCAGGGTCGAGCTTCCAGGTCTTGCCGTCGGACGAAGCCGTCAGCGGAACGCGTGCTTCGGTGGTCGTCGAGTGGTCGGCCGCATCGATCGTGACTGTCGCACTCTTGAGCGGTTTGTTGATCGCCTGCACCGCCACGGCGACGTCCGAGCCTTCCAGGACGAACGCCGTGCGAACGCCGGCCGGCGGCGCCGCGGGGGCATTCGCGCGAGCGTAAGCGGGCGGGGTCGGCACGAGATCGAGGGTGACGGTCGGACGCGGAATGAGGTCGATGCGTCGCGCGCGAGTCTCGGCGTCGCCGAGGCGAACGACGAAGTTCATCGATTCGCGAATCGCGTCGAGCGTGCCGACGTAATTGCCTGGATCGGACGAAAATGGCGCCAATGCAACGTTCGTCGCTCCGCCGCCGTCGCCGGTCAGCGAGACGGTACCGGTCACCGGTCGCACGCCTTCGACCGTCGCGGTGAACTTGAGCGTCGAACCCGCGGCGGCTCGCAGCGGCCTCGGGTCGCTCAAGTCGACCGGCGTGCCGTTGAGCGTCACCGACACGATGACAGTGCGCGTCGGGTAGGGCACGTCGGCAAACGTCAACCGTCGGAAGAACGCGGAGGCATGCAGCGGGAAGAGGACTGCCAGCGAAACGACGGCGAGCACGGCGCCGCCGAGCAACACGATCCGGCCCGGCAACGGCTTCCACGAGAAGCTCTCGAACAGGTCGAGATCGCGGCTGGCTTCGTCGACCGAGCCGATCACCGACCGTTCCAGTTGCGGCGAGCCCCACGTCGCCCCCTCGTCGGACTGGAACTGCAAGGCGGCGACGAGGTCACGGGCACGGCTCTGTCGTCGCG
>JBAQZJ010000337.1:0-28958 GCA_049790855.1 Planctomycetaceae bacterium
CGCTCCCTGACGGTCGCGGCTCTGAAAGGATTTTACCTGAAAGCGGAGGACGCCTCCGATACACTCGATCCGAGCGGTCTCATCGATCTCGGCGGTGCAATCCTCTCGAACGACCGATCCGTTCCAGTTTTTCCAGAGAACCGTGATCCGTCGCCCGCTTGCGCTCGTTCGCCAGTTGACGCCGCGAATCCTGATGCAGAGTACACCGTGTTGCCCGTCGGCAACGTCGCGGGTGCCCCATGTCGAACCTCCTCACGACCCTCTTTTCCGGACCGGTGCTACCGGGAACGATCCTGCTGGGCGTCTGCCTGGCGTACTGGTTGCTGATGATCGCCGGGGCCGTCGATCTCGATCTGATCGACCTGGAACTGGACTCGGATGCGCCGGTCGATGCGGGCGGCTCGAGTTGGGGCCTGACAGCCCTCAAATTTCTCAACATCAACGATGTGCCGCTGATGATCTGGCTGACCATCTTCGCGATCGGCAATATCGCTGCCGCGATATTGCTCGACGGCGGCAAGCGACCGGAGGGGATCGGCCCGATCGCCGCCGTCATCGTTCGCAATGCCGCGATCGGTCTGGCGGCGACGAAGCTGCTGACCCAGCCGTTGCGCGGCAAGTTCGAGACGGTCGAGCCGAACAAGGCGGAAACCCTTATCGGTCGGACCTGCGTCGTGACGACCGGTGAAGTCTCCGACCGTGCGGGCCAGGCACGCGTCGATTCCCACGGCGCTCCGCTGTTGCTGAACGTCCGCGGACCGGCCGGTACGCTCAACAAAAATGACGTCGCGGTCATCGTCGGTTACGACGACGACCGGCACCTCTTCTTGATCGAACCCATTGCCGCTCCCTCCGAACCGGCTTGCCGGGAGACCGTCTGATGTCGCTGCCCGCCCAGATTTTCGCCGTCGCCCCTGCCGACGTCATGATCGGATCGCTCGCGCTGGTGATCGGCGCCATTGTGATCGCCCTGTTCGGGTTGATGGCGATCGGGTCGCTCTTCTCGAAGTTCTACCGCAAGGTGGGACCGGAAGAAGCGATCGTCACCTCCGGCAAGGGGGGGTTGCGCGCCGCCTCGGGCCAGGGAACCTGGGTGATTCCCGTTCTGCACCGCGCCGAACAGATGGACCTGTCGGTCAAGCGAATCGAGATCCATCGCAAGGGCGAATCGGGGCTGATCTGCAAGGACAACATTCGCGCCGACATCGAGGTCGCGTTCTTCGTCCGCGTCAACAACACTAAGGAAGCGATCCTGCAGGTCGCACAGAGCCTCGGCTGCCGCCGCGCCAGCGACCGCGCCGCACTCATCGAACTGTTCGACGCGAAGTTCTCTGAGGCGCTCAAGACGGTCGGCAAGCACTTCGACTTCGTCGAGCTGTTCGTCGAGCGCGACAAGTTCAAGGAGGAGATTCTCAAGGTCATCGGCACCGACTTGAACGGTTACGTGCTCGACGACTGCGCGATCGACTATCTCGAGCAGACGCCCGTCGAGATGCTCAACAAGAACAACATCCTCGACGCCGAGGGCATCAAGAAGATCACCGAGCTGACGGCCCGCGAGCACATGCGCGCCAACGAGATCGCCCGCGATAAGGAAAAGACGATCAAAAAGCAGGACGTCGAGGCGGCGGAGGCGATCTACCAACTCGAAAAGCAACGGGTCGAAGCCGAAGAGAAGCAGAAACGGGAGATCGCGTCGATCACCGCTCGCGAGGTGGCCGAAGCGGCGAAAGTCAGCGAGGAGGAACGCCTCAAGGCCGAAGGCGCGCGAATCCGCACGCAGGAAGAGCTTGGCGTCGCCGAGGAGAACAAGGAACGCCAGATCGTCGTCGCCCGCAAGAGTAAGGAACGCACCGAAGCCGTCGAGACCGAGCGCGTCGAGAAAGATCGTCTGCTCGAAGTGACCGAACGCGAACGCGTCGTCGGGCTTGCCGGGATCGCCAAGGAAAAGGAGATCGAAGCGCAGAAACGCGACATTCAGGAAGTGATTCGTGAGCGAGTCAGCGTCGAGCGGACGGTCGTCGAAGAGCAGCAGCGAATCAAGGACACCGAAGAGTTCGCGGCCGCCGATCGACAGAAGAAAGTCGCCGTCACCAAGGCCGAGCAGGATGCCGAGCAACAGCTCGTCATGAAGGTCAAAGAGGCCCAGGCGTCCAAGCAGGCCGCCGAATTGCACTCTGAGCAGATCGTCATCGAGGCCGAAGCCCAGCGGCAAAGCGCCGAACGCGAAATGGCGGCGACGAAAATGCTCGCCGAAGCGAAACAGGCGAATCATGCCGCCGACGGACTGGCCGAAGCCCAGGTCATCGCCGCCAAAGCAGACGCCCTCGAAAAACAGGGCACCGCGGAGGCCGAGGTGCTCAAGCTGAAGTACGTCTCGGAGGCCGAGGGCATCCGTGAGAAGGCCGATGCGATGAAGCTCTTCGACGGGGTCGGCAAGGAACACGAAGAATTCAAGCTGCGGCTCAACAAGGACAAAGACATCGAGATCGCCGCGATCGACGCCCAGCGCCAAATCGCCGATTCGCAGAGCCGCATCGTCGGCGAGGCCCTCAAGAGCGCGAAAATCGACATCGTCGGCGGCGAGTCGACCTTCTTCGACAAGATCGTCGACGCCGTCACGAGCGGCAAGACGATCGACCGCATGGTCCTGGGCAGTCGCACGCTGTCGGACGTCAAAGAGACGTTCTTCGACGGCAACGGCGAGCACTTCGAGAGCCAGCTCAAGCAGTTCGTCGGCCGCTTCAATCTCAGCTTCGAGGATATCAAGGACCTGTCGGTCGCAGCCCTCGTCGGCCGGATGCTCTCGATGGCCGGCGACGACGGCGAGCGGTCGGAACTCAAGCGGTTGCTCGACCTGGTCCGCGGCAGCGGAAAGGGCGACAAGCGGGTCTCGTCGCTCGGCCTGAACCGCGAACCGGCAGCGAATTGATTTCATTCACGAGGGCGTTTAGCCGCGACTTTCAGGAGCGCGCTCCCGATGGTCGCGGCTAAACGGTTGACCATAAGATCTCAGGCTCGCGCCGATGGCTCCCGAAACGCTCGATCGCGGAACGTACGAGCTGCTGCGCGAGAGAGTGCGCGGGCATGGTCGCGAACTCGCCGACCGCGTCGAGAAAGTTAATACGGCGCGCAAGGAAACGTTCGGCGGCGTCGAGCCGGAACTGATCGCCACCGAGCGCGTCTCGACCGAGCACAGCTGCGTTCCGCGCGACATCGCCGCAGTCGGCGACACGCTGCTGTTCGGCTTCAATGTCCAGTTCGGCCTGAAGGCGACCCGATCTCCGACAGATGCGCTTGCGGCTTATACGTTTTCCGAGAATCGCTTTCACCCGCGTCCGCTCGACCTTCTGGCGGACGCCGCCTTCGACAAAGACTTTCAGGACGTTTACCGCTTCTATAAAGACGCCTCGTTCGAGAAGTTCGTCAGCCGCGGACCGCTGCTGTATATGCAACTGCGGACAGGGCCAGGCGAAGGAGACGTCAAGACGTTCAAGTGGGCCGTCACGAGCGACGGGCTGCGCTACGTCGACAATCGCAGCGAACACGAAGTCCGGCTGCCGCCGCAGTACGACTTCGAGTGGCGTCGCCCCCGCCGGGAGGATCATGTTCAGGGCACGCATCCGCACGTCAACATTGCCGACAAGGTTTTTGTCGAGACGGTCGGCGGCGATCTGACCATCAAGGTCGAGAATAATACCGAATCGGGCGAGGGCATCTATGCCGAGCCGGTCGAGAATGCAGACCAGACGCTCGACGACGCCGACATCCGCTACGCCTTGCTCGACTCGCTCGTGCTGCTGAGGATTACGCCGTATCAGGAATCGGCCGCTCGCTACATCGTCTACTGTGAAAAGACCCGGCAGGCGGTCCGGCTTGATCGCATCGGCGACTGCTGCCGGCTGCTTCCCGCCGATCAGGGACTCATTCACCCGGCCGGTTACTCGCTGCATACCGGCGACGGAAAGTCGTTCGACGGCGTCCCGGCCGGTGCGAAATTCGAGCAGCGGATCGACGCTCCGAACGGCGAAGATTTTCTCTACGTCTTCTATCACCGCGCCGAAGGCTTGTACGTGCTTCTGCGCTACAACCTGATCGCGCAGACCGCTGACGCTCCCCTGCTGTGTCACGGCTTCACGTTGTTTCCCGAGGGCGAGCTGGTCTGCTTCCGCGCGCAGCCTGACCCTCAGCGGCATCACGCGACGCAAATCTGGCGGACGCCTTTCTCGGCCGAGTCGCTGCTGCCCGAGGCCGATGCGAGTTCGGAGTTATTCAAGATCGGCAACCGCGAGATCGTCGCGGGGCTGTCCGCTTGCCGCGAGATTCTCACGCTACTCGACAAGGAGGATTCATACGGAGATCTCTACGCCGAAATCGCCAAGCGGGCCGGCGACCTGCTCGACAGTTACCACTGGATTCGCTCCGAAGCGACGTTGCGGCTCGATGAGCCGCTTCTGCAGATCCGTTCCGCGGCGACGGCGGCGATCGACGAGTACGAAAAGGTTGCGCGGGCACGCGAGAGCGGTCGCAAGCAGACCGCCGATCTCACGAAGCGCGTGAAGGAGGCCGTCGCGGCGGCGTCTCGCCAGCGGTTTGAGGCGATCGCCGAGTTCACCCGGACCCTGGCCGCGTTTCGCACGCTTCGCGGCGAGACGATCGGGCTTCGAGAGGTACGATACACCGATGCAGGCGCGCTCGCGAAGCTCGAAGAGACGCTCAAGGTCGAATCGGAGCGAGTGGCGGGCCGGTGCGTCGGCTTTCTCGACCGGCCCGAGGCGCTGACGCCTTTCAGGGCAGCACTCGAGACGCAGCGCAACGGTCTCGACGAAGTTAAGACCGCACGCGACGCGAAAACAGCGAACGAGCAGGTCGCCGAGGTCGCGAACGATCTCGAGATGCTGATCGAGACGATCTCGAACCTGCCGATCGAAGATGCGACGCAGCGGACGCGAGTCGTCGATTCAATTTCAACGGTGTTCGCAACCGTCAACGCGTTGCGGGCGGAAATTCGCAATCGCCGAAACGAACTGGCACGCACCGAGGGAGCCGCCGAGTTCGGCGCACAGCTCAAGCTGCTCGGGCAGGCCGTGGCGAATGCGATCGCCCGTTGCGATTCGCCGGAAGAATGTGACCGGCAGCTCACGCGATTGCTGCTGCAGATCGAAGAATTGGAAGGCCGTTTCGCCGAGTTTGACGAGTTCGCCGTCACCCTCGCCGAGAAGCGGGAGGAAGTCACCTCGGCGTTCGAGACTCGTAAGTCGTCGCTGCTCGAAGCGCGGGCGAAACGGGCCGATGCGCTGGCCGCCGCTGCCGATCGCTTGCTCGGCGGGATCGCCTCGCGGTCGAAGACCTTCGATGCGGTCGAATCCATTCACGGATATTTCGCCGGCGACCTGACCGTCGCCAAGATTCGAGATCTTGCGACGCAACTGACGTCTCTCGGCGATGCGGTTCGTGCCGACGGGCTGCTGACGCGGCTGAAGTCGCTTCGCGACGACGCCGTTCGCCAATTGAAAGACCGGCAGGATTTGTTCGCCGAGGGTGCCGGGATCATCAATCTCGGCGGCTATCGATTCAGCGTCAACACGCAGCCCGTCAGCCTGACGACGGTCGTTCGTGACGAGCAGCTGAACCTGCACTTGACGGGAACGCGGTTCTACGAGCCGCTCGGCGACCCGGAATTGTCGGACTCGCGCGACTGTTGGAATCTGCAATACGTCTCGGAATCGCCGACGGTCTATCGCGGCGAGTATCTCGCCTACTCGCTGTTCGCGGAAGAGCGGGCGCACCATCGGCTGGATCATCTGGCGGCGTTCGACGACGCGGCGCTTCTCGCCTGGGTCGCCGAGCGCATGGCCCCCCGCTATTCCGAAGGCTATCTCAAGGGCGTTCACGATCGCGACGCGAACGCGATTCTGCGAGCGACCGTCACGATCGACCGGTCGCTGGGGCCGCTTCGCACGCCGCCGGCCTCGCGGGCGCTCGCACGATTCTTCTGGAATCGCGGTTGCGCGGAACGGGCGAAAGAACGGTTGATGCGGCGGCTTTCTGCCGTGCGGGATCTGGCGGCCGTCTGGCCAGGCCGTCTCGACACTTCGACGTTTCGCGACGAGCTGCGGCAGTCGCTCGCGGCGTTCGTCGATGAACTGGGCCGTTTCACTCTGCAGGATGCCGAAACCGCGGCGGCATTTCTCGTCGATCAACTCGTCGCAGGAGACGTTCTCGCCGTCAGTCGTCGCGCCGTCGATCTGACGGCAGCGTTTCGCAACGACCTGGCCCGACGCGATGCCGAAGTTCGGTTCCATGGAGCTCTCGACCTTTTCGGAAGCGACGTCAGAGCGCAGTTCGAGTTGGCCTGTCATTGGCTGGCGGCTTTCACAGGCGAGCCGGTCGATGACCCGGCAACGCTGCACGAAGCCGCGGCTTTGCTGTTGACTTGCGATCCCGCGAAGCTCTCGGATTCGACGGCCGGGGTGATCGATGCGACGACGACCAGCGAACTGACCGGCCTGCTGGGCGAACATCCCGTAATCAAAAGCGGCGTTTACCAATTCGACTACCATCGTTTCATTGACAAGGTCGGCCGTCACGATCTCGAAACCGTCCCGAAGTTCCGACGCTTCGTCGAGCTCAAGCACGCCGCCGTCGAACAGGCGCACGACGAACTGCGACTCGACGAGTTCAAGCCGCGTGTCATGGCGTCGTTCATTCGGAACCGGCTGATCGACGCCACGTACCTGCCTCTCATCGGCGCGAACCTCGCGAAGCAGATCGGCGTCGCCGGCGAAGAGACTCGCGTCGACCGGCAGGGCATGCTGTTGCTGATTTCACCGCCCGGTTACGGCAAGACGACGCTGATGGAGTATGTCGCCGACCGGCTCGGGCTGATCTTCCTGAAGATCAACGGCCCTGCGATCGGTCACGCCGTCACTTCGCTCGATCCGGCGTCGGCGCCGAACCTCGCGGCCCGCGAAGAGCTGAAGAAGCTCGGTTTCGGGCTGGAAGCCGGCGACAACGTGATGATCTATGTCGACGACATCCAACACTGCGACCCGGAGTTTCTGCAGAAGTTCATTTCACTTTGCGACGCACAGCGGAAGATCGAAGGCGTCTGGCGAGGCGAGGCGAAGACGTATGACCTGCGGGGACGCAAAGTCGCGGTCGTCATGTCCGGCAACCCGTACACCGAAAGCGGCGAAAAGTTTCAGATTCCCGACATGCTCGCCAACCGGGCCGACGTCTATAACCTCGGCGACATCACCGGACGGCATCGCGACGCCTTTGAACTGAGTTTCCTCGAAAACGCCCTCACGTCGAACGCGAGCCTCGCGCGACTCGCCGATCGTCCGGCAGACGCAGCCGGCGTCGCCGCCCTCGCCGCGGACGCCGATCCCTCCTCCGTCGCGCTGGAAGGAACGTACGACGCGGGCGAGCTGCAGTCGATCGTGTCGGTCATGCGGAAGCTGCTGCGTGTTCGCGACGTCATCCTCAAGGTCAATGCCGAATACATTCGATCGGCCGCCCAGGCCGACGAGTTCCGCGTCGCCCCGCCGTTCAAACTCCAAGGCTCGTACCGGAACATGAACCGCATCGCCGAAAAGGTCTTGCCGGCGATGAACGATGCGGAACTCGATGACGTGATCTGGTCGAGCTACCGCAACGACGCCCAGACACTAACGACGGGTGCCGAGTCGAACCTGCTCCGCTTCCGCGAAATCGTCGGCTGGTCGAGCGCCGACGAAGCGAAGCGCTGGAACGAGATCAAAGCGTCCTTCTGCCGGAACCAGAAGCTGCGCGGCGTCGATCAATCGGACCGGTTCGGACAGGCGATCGCCCAGCTCTCACTGTTCGCCGACGGGTTGACGGACCTTCGTGAAACGCTCTCGGGCGGCATCGACCGCCTGGCGGATGGTCGGCCCCCTTCACCGTCGATAGACAATGCCGCCGTCGTCGCCCCCCTGAACGAAATTCATCGGGTGCTCGCGGCCCTCGGTGCGTCGGTCCAGGAAAACTTGGCCCGACTCGCCGATCGTCAGACCGACGCCGGCGAACCGCGACATGTCACGCTCGACCCGAACCTGTTGCGTTCGATCATCGAGTCTCTGCAGCCGATCGCTGCGAACAATCGAAACGGCGACGAAGCCCCCGCGCCAACTGCCATGCCCGATACGGTGACGATCGTCAATAAGATTCCGTCGACACTTTTGAACGTGCTTCGAGAACAATTTCGACTGATGGAGACGTGGCTCAAGCCGGTTTTGTCGGCGAGCGAGCGGCAGTCGAAAGATTACGAGGAGCTCACACGCCAGATTCGCACGTGCCTGTCCAACTACGAGCGCCTCGTCGGTCGCATCGAAGCCTCGCGGCAGGATGGACGTTCATAAGCGGCGATGAAGGGGCGATTCAGTCGAACAGCTTGCGCAGCGGCTCGCCGACCTGCTGTTCGAGTTCTCGATCGAGGAAGCCTCCAACGGCCCCGGCAGCGGCTTTGCGGGCAAAATCCCGGAGCGCTCGAGGATCGGGAGCCGGGCGGGAAAGCGTGCCGCGGATCGGTATTCGCAAGGTCTGGCCACCGAGAGCCGTTGCGATTCGCTCTTCCTTGAACCATTCCCGATCGAGCGGCACTTCGGCGACGAGGTCCAGAGTCTCATCGAACCCGACGCTGCCGGTCGTCGCGATGGCCGGCCCCTTCTCGTCTCCGATGTGCATTGTGAACCGGTCATGGAAGACGCGGCCACGGCTCACGCGAACGGTGACGTTCTGTTTCGAGGCGACGAGACGCAAGTCGGACCCGCTGGTCGGCGACTGACCGGCGATGGCCTGAATCTGCCGAACGACGTCGAGCACCGACTTTGCAAACGGGCCGGGCGTCGCCTTCGCGTTCTGCAACTCGAGCACGCCTTCGGCCTCGGCGGATTCCGGACGGGCCAGCGGGAACGAGCAGGCGCGGACGTCGAACGAGGCCGATCCCTCGACCGCCGTCGAATCGGCCAGCGTGGGTGCGGCATATTTCAACCACTGGCGACAGATGTCCGGCGTCAGAACGATGTTTTCAGCCAGCCGTCCCTTCGCAACAGTGAGAATCGCTCGATCGTTCAGTAAAACGGCGGCCGACCCGTGGACGCGACCGCCGCCGACCGGCCAGTCGAACGGTTCGAGCGTCAGGGTTCTGTTGCTCAGGCCGGCGGTCAATTCGCCCGCACCGATCGACAGCCCCCACAGGTCCGCGCTCTCCCAGCCGATTCCCGCACGAGCACTCAGCTGCGGACTGATGCCTCCGATGGTCAACAGCGGGCCGCGGATGTGGAACGGCTTCGTACCCTTCCCACTCGCCGCGACTCCATCCGGCAAGCCGACTGCAAAACGGCTCCGCAAAGATTCCAGGTCGAACGACAGTTTTCCGGAGATGTCGACCGTGGCCTCGGTCGTGGGGCGTTCGATTCTTCCGGCGGCTTCAATCGAAAGTCCGGATCCGGATGCTCGGCATGAACTCACTGCCAGAACATCGCTCGCATGATCGAACCGCCCTGCCAGCGAGACCGACGCCCGGTCATCGGTCCAGATCGGCTCCCAGGCCATCCGGCCGCTTGCGTCGGCCGCGGAACGACTCAGCCGTGGGTGTTCGAGATCGATTCGTGCATCAATCATCGTCGCCGCTTTCTCGTGGCGCAAATCGACCGATCCCGCGGCGACGCCCGACAACCAGAAGGTGGGAATTTCGGGGAGAACGTATTGTGCGACGCGGCCGATGCCGGCCCGAAACGCGAGATGACCCGCTGCGGGCCGATCTCCGGACAACGGCAGTTCCAGCTTCGTCGCGTCGACCGTCGCCGTTTCGCAGATGAGGCGGCCCTGCGGAACGCTGAGCACGTTCGTCGCAACGCTCCAGCCGCCGCTTCCGGTGAGACGAACGCGCGGCTCATCGATCGTCACGCCGCCTGTTCGCACATGCAGATTCGTCGCATCGGCAACGAGATTCTGAATCGCGATTTCGCTTTCACCGTAGCGGACGTCAGCCGTGGCATTCAGTGAACCGCGGGCATCCAGATCGGGGGCAGTCGCGAAGTCGTTCCAGATCCGCAAGCGAGAGAGCCATCGTGCGATCTCTCCTTTCGCGACGACGGACAAAGGCCACTCGCGCGGTTCGTCGAGCGACACCGCCTTCAACAACGTGACGGTCAGTTCATCTTGCTCGACGCTGCGAATCGTGAGACGACCCGAGTGGATTTCCTCAATTCCCGTACCTGAAGTCGTGGCTTCGAACCGAAGGCCGGCTTCAAGCTCCTGCTCCGCCCAGCGACGTCCGGCCGCGACGAACGAGAAGTCGCGGATGCGACCACTTGCGTCAATTTGCGTCTCGCCTGCCTCCCCAACTCGTTTTGCACTGAGGCTTCCCGAAATCCGGCCGGCGAGCGTGCCTTCCGGCAGAGTGACGAACTGCGCCATTCGCTGACGCAACTTGTCGAGATCGGCATCAAAGGCGAGTTTCGCATCGGTTGTGGAACCGGATCCGGTGACGGTCAGGAAATCGGCCTTCGCTTCCAGGCGATCGACGGAGACGCCTCGTGCATCACGCCGCACTCGAACGTCCAGCGAGAATGGTTCCTGCCAGACGACGCGCCGGGCCGGCTGACCGGCGACGATGTCCGAAGCTCGCACCTTGCAGAAGCCGATGCGGTCGCCGCCGTCTTCGCCCGATCGGAACTCCAGGTCCACCCGCCCGGACTCGACGGCTTGATGCAGTCCGACGGAAGGCGGCAATTGCTTCGCGAGCCGTGCCAGATCGACCGATGCGGTCATTTCGACGTTCTGCTCGATCGTCGCACCGATCCAGTCGGACCATGATGCCCCTGCCGGGAGCGAGGCGAGTGACGACTCGCCGGCGATTTTAGCGCTGCCCACGTCGCTGCTGATCGTCGCGTTCTCGATCGTCACACGCTCCAAGTCGGCACTCCCTTTCGCTTTGAGCGTCAAGGTTTCCAGCAGGACGGGATGGCTTCGCCACTCGCCGACCGTCAGTCGAAGCTGTCTGCCCTCAATCGAACCGTCGACGGACCAGGCCGTTCGACCAGGTTCCGGTGCGGTCGCCAGAATGTCTGCCGACACCATGCCCGCTGGCTGCACGCCGACCTGAAAGCGATCGAACCACGGCTGAAGTGGTGCGAGAGGCAGATCCTGTGCCTTCACGGCGGCTTCGGAAGCTGTCGTCGATTCTCCTTGACCCGCTGGTGCGAACCGGATCGAAAGCGTGCCGCTGCGCTCGCCGTCCGAGAGCCGGGCATCGACGTCGATTCGTTCGGGCCAGGATGCTCCCGCAGCCTGGCGGACGGTCGCGGTCACCTGTTCGAGTCCGCCCGGGCTTGGCGCTCCGCTGATGCTCGTCCACTCGACGTGCCCGTCTTCGATGAGCAGCGTCATTCCCGAACCGGAGCCTTTGGCCTCCAGAACAGGACGAATCACGTCTTCGAGATTGCTGCCGTTCGTTCTGAGGCGGATCGTGACCCGAGGCTTTCGCAGCGTGATGGTTCCGAAGTCGTTGCCCGGTGCGAATAACAGCGACGCCAGCGAGCGGGACGTCGTCAGTTCTTCGATCGAGATCAGTTCGGCCTCATCGGCGTCGGACAGCGACACGTCGCGCAACACGACCGGACTGAACCACCCCAACGAGGCTGCGCCGACGGCTGCGCCACCAGGATACTCTGGCAACACCGCATGGACGAACTTGTGCCGCAAACCGGACCGCGTGACGATCGCGGGGCCGAACCAGATGACGACGGCGGCCAGCAGCAGCGACGCCAGCACGAACCGGTAGCGTCGTCCACCGGTGGACTGATCCGCGGCAGATTCCGGTGCAGGAGGCGGTGAATGAAGGGTGGGCGTCGACTGTGCCACGGCAAGTCCATCGGCCGACCAGATGTCCGACCGATCAGATGAAATTTCCTTGAAGAAGTGTCGGGGCGCTCCCCTGAATAGACGTGTCGCTACAAAGAGGATCGGCCGGAAATCCCAACAAGATGCAGCCGACTTCCGCGCGCCGCGTCCGGAGCCCCGACCCGCACCGCTTGCCGCCGCCTGTTGCACGGGTGCCGATAGACCGGTATCTTTCGATGAATCGATTGAACTGTCGACGCTGGTCACCGAAACCTTCTCTCGCGAAGGATCGTACTGCCGGTCGCCAGCGTTGCAGGTTTTTCGCGCGATTGGAACGGCTTTCGCGAACCCGGGAAGCCCGCCAGTGGTCTCAACCGACGACCCGCCAAATCGTTCGGCCCGCCGAATCCTCGGCGGTGCCTGTCATTACTTTTGTCGGTTCTCTTTTGCCTGTCTCGTGCGTGATCGGCAGGCTTCTTCCGCCCCCGCACGACGGAACGTTTGCCGATGACCACCGCGGTCCTGAAACGACCGACGCTCGTCCTGAACCGGAACTGGCAGCCGATTGGCGTCGCCAGCGTCTCGCGGTCGCTCGTGATGGTCTGGAACGACACCGCCCGCGTCGTCGATCCGATCGACTACTCCCTGTACACATGGGAAGACTGGTCACGGTTGCGGCCCAAGAACGGCGAACCGGTCGTCCGAACGGTCCAGTTCGAAATTCGGGTGCCTGAAGTCATCTCGCTGACGCGGTACGATCGATTTCACCGCCGCACAGTGCCGTTCACCCGCCGCAATCTTTTTCGTCGCGATCGTTTTGCCTGCCAGTACTGCGGCAAAAGCCCGGGCGGAAACGAATTGACGATCGATCACGTGTTGCCGAAGTCTCGGGGTGGAAATACGAGTTGGGAAAACTGCGTGCTGGCGTGCGTCCGTTGCAATCACCGCAAGGCCGACCGGACGCCCGACGAAGCCCGCATGTACCTTCGCAAATATCCTGCCCAACCGCAGTGGAATCCTGTTTACTCGGCCCGGCACATTCGGGTTGAAAGCTGGGAACGCTTCCTGAGCGAAGCGTACTGGAACATCCAGTTGGAAGCCGATTGAGAAGCTTGTCCACAATCGCGACAAAAAGCCCGCCGGCTCGTTCGGCGGGCTTCTTTTTTGTGGCGAGCGAACGGGCGCAAACCACCGGCCGATCGGCTATCTTGCCGGGAACCTCATCCATCAGAAGGTGTCGATTCATGCGGGCATCTTGCCGTGGCTTTCTGGTTCTCATCACGCTGTCCTGCAACTTTTCCAAAAGCGGCGCGGCCGAATTTGATCTGAACGGCAAGCACTTCAATCTTGCCGACGGCCTGACGATCGAACTCGCCGCGGATCCGGAAATGACCTTGCGGCCCATCTGCGTCGATTTCGACGAGCAGGGCCGGCTGTACGTCGCCGAGTCGTCGGGGTCGAATGAGCCGGTTCAGAAACAACTCGAAGAGAAGCCACATTCGGTGCTTCGGCTCGAAGACACCGACGGCGACGGAGTCTTCGACCGTCGAACCGTCTTCGCCGATCGGCTGATGTTTCCCGAAGGCTGCGAATGGCACGATGGTTCGTTGTACGTCGGTGCTCCGCCTCAGATCTGGAAACTGACCGACACCGATGACGACGGTGTCGCAGATGTCCGTGAGGTCTGGTTCGACGGCAAGACGCTGACCGGCTGCGCCAACGACTTGCACGGGCCGTACACCGGTCCCGACGGCGTCCTGTACTGGTGCAAAGGGGCGTTCGCCGAGCAGACCCACCATCGCGAGGTCGGCGAGTCGTTCGTCACGCGGGCTTCGCACATTTTCCGGCATGATCCGCTGGGCGGCCATGTCGAACCAATTCTGACCGGTGGGATGGACAACCCCGTCGAGGTCGCTTTCACGCGCGACGGCGAGCCGATACTGAGCTGCACGTTTCTTCAACGACCCGCCGGAGGGAATCGCGACGGATTGATCCACGCCGTTTACGGCGGCGTGTGGGGCAAGGTGAACGGCGCGCTCGACGGACATCCACGGACCGGTGAACTGATGCCGCCGCTCGTCCACTTGGGAGCAGCGGCACCGTGCGGCCTCCTGAGAGTCGAAGGTTCAGGGTTGAGAGTTGAGAGTTCGAAACGGAGTGAGGATGAATCGTCCCCTTCTCTCAACCCTCAACCCTCAACTCTCAACTCGTCCGACGTGCTGCTGGCCTGTTCGTTCAACATGCACAAAATCACGCGGCACGTCCTGCATCCAGAGGGAGCGACGTACGCCACGACGGACGACGACCTGCTCGTGTGCGACGACGTCGACTTTCACCCGACCGACGTCATCGAGGACGCCGACGGCAGCCTGCTCGTGATCGACACCGGCGGTTGGTACAAGCTCTGCTGCCCGACCTCGCAACTGCACAAGCCCGACGTACCCGGCGCGATCTACCGCGTGCGGCGAACCGATGCGGCGCCCGTCGAAGATCCTCGCGGATTGTCGCTGGAATGGAAGGACGCCTCGCCGGACGACCTGGCGAAACGGCTGCACGATCCGCGATACGCGGTTCGCCTGCGGGCCGTCGATGAGCTTGGAAAACGGGGGGCAGCGGCCGTTCCCGTGCTGTCTGAACTTCTCAAAAGCGGTGAATCGGTCGAGGCCCGGCGGCTCGCGGTCTGGGCGTTGACGCGAACGCATCAACCGGAAGTGCGCGCGACGGTCCGCATCGCGCTTGAGGACTCCGACCCATCGGTTCAACGCACCGCCGCCCACTCGGCCGGGCTGTGGCGCGACGCCGGGGCCGCCAAATCGCTGCGCCGCCTGTTGAAGGACGCCGCTCCTCACACGCGCCGGGTCGCCGCGGCCGCCCTCGGACGCATCGGCGACCCGGCAGCAGTGGACGACCTGCTTGCCGCTGCTTCGACGGCGGTCGACGACCGGTTTCTGCATCATGCTGTGACGTTTGCCTTGATCGAGATCGGCGATGCGAAGCAAACGCGTGCCGGGCTATCGAGCGACCAGCCCGGCACGATTCGCGCCGCACTGCTCGCACTCGATCAGATGCCGGACGGGGAACTGACCGCCGAGGGTGTGATCTCGCGGCTCGAGGCGGAATCGCTGCGAGAGACGGTTTTGTTCCTTCTGGAACAGCACCCGGAGTGGGACGAATCAGTCGCCGATTTTCTTGAGGTCCAACTCACTGCCGAAGCTCCCACGGCGGTCTCGGCAGAGGATCTTCAGAGTCTGGCCTCCCGGTTTGCGACACGACCGGCCGTCAGCGACCGGTTGGCCGGACTGGTGGCAGATGGTCCCTCAGAGGCAGATCGCCATCTGGTTCTGAAAGCGATGGCGTCACGACGCAAGGCGCTGCCGGCCGCCTGGACGACGGCACTCGTCACCGCCCTGAATTCGGACGACCAAGCGGCGATTCCTCTGGCGATCACCGTCGCATCGTCGGCGGAAAAAATCGAAGGAGATGCCGAAGCACTTCGAACGGCACTCCGGGCGGCCGCGGGGCAGGAGGCTCTTGAACCTGAAGCCCGCCTTCTCGCACTGCGGGCGGCGTCGGCGGGCGCTCGTCTGGACGATACGTCGTTTGGCTTCCTGCAATCGCAACTGTCCGCCGAACAATCGGTCGACCAACGGCTCGTGGCAGCCGACGTGCTGGTCGCCGCCGCGGTCACACCGGCTCAGCTTCAAACGCTGTCCGACAGTCTGCCGGAACTCGGCCCGATGG
Organism: Planctomycetaceae bacterium; assembly: GCA_049790855.1. Taxonomy (GTDB): domain Bacteria; phylum Planctomycetota; class Planctomycetia; order Planctomycetales; family Planctomycetaceae; genus JACCRE01. The sequence continues at coordinate 15,613 of JBAQZJ010000337.1, forward strand.
AACTGGATCGCGTTCTGCCCGCCTTTGCCAAAGGGTCGGACGACGAAACCGGCCGACGACTCGTCGAAGCGCTCAGTGAGTCAGACGCCGCCGTCGATATTGCGCCGGAGAAACTGGTTGCCGCATTCGCAAAATTCAGCCCCGGCATCGTCGAACTCGCCAAGCCGCTGCTGGAGCGTCCACAGGCCGACGCCGAAGCGCGGCGGGCGAGGCTCGACGAAATGCTGGCAACGGTCGGAACAGGCGACCCACGACGCGGACAGGCGATCTTTCAGTCGAGCAAAGCGGCCTGCGCGACCTGCCATGCCATCGGATATCTCGGCGGCCGCATCGGTCCCGACCTGACCCGGATCGGCGAGATTCGGACCGAACGCGACCTGCTCGAAGCGATCCTCTTTCCCAATGCGAGCTTCGTGCGGAGCTACGAACCGGTCCTGGTACTGACGACCGAGGGCCACGTTCACAACGGCATTCCGCGCGAGGACGCGGGCGACTCGCTGACCCTCGCGACGGCCGCCGACAAGACAGTGTCGATTCCGCGCGACGAAATCGAAGACATGCGGCCGGGAACCGTTTCGATCATGCCGGCCGGGTTGGAGAAGCAACTCACTCCGCAGGAACTGGCCGACCTGGTCATCTTCCTGAAAACGGCGCGCTGAGCGGGATCGCAAAAGTCATCGGAACCAGATACCTGTTGTAGATCAGATGTCTCGGAAGGTGGCACGCCCAGAATGGGCGTGGTTTTGGGCGCTCGCCACGCCCTTCCTGTCGTCAGGGCGTGCCACCCGGCTCGGTTTGTGACAACCCCCTACGTCCGAAAGTCATTCGTCGGCGTCGGCAAGCGCACGAATCTCGGCAAGCGCCTCCTCGACGTCGGGCACCGGCATGCCGATGACGCGCCCCCGGCGATCGCAGTCGGCGAGTCGTTCGAGCGTCTCGAACTCTTCGGTCTCCTGCAGCCGTCGACGCGCCCGACTGCCGAGCGTTCGTTCGCGGTGACGGTGTGCCGCATCGTGGTGTTCGATCAGCCACGCGGTCCGCGGCGTCACCGTGCCTTCGAGTGCGTCGAGAGCGGCGGCGACGTGATCGGAGGGATCGATCCCTTTCCCCACGTCATGCAGCAGCGCCGCAAGCTGGAACTCTTCGTCGTACGACAGCGCCTCGCGGGCGAGAACGTAGACCTGCAGGCTGTGATAAAGCGAGTCGCCTTCGGGATGCCGGTTACGATTCAGACGCACGTTCGCCAGCGGCGCCAACAAGGCGTGATAGACCGCGAACCGGTCGATCATCGACTGCTGCAAGTCGTCGTCGACGACGAACAGCGGATCCATGAGGACCGGTGACGACGTCAGACCGGCGTCGTGCCGACTTCTGATCCGCTGCAATTCCGCATGCAGCTCTCGCGGCGACGGTAGATCGGAACGCGGGATTCGACCGGCACAGAGGCGACGTGCGGCCTTGCGGATCGCACGGCTATAGTCGTTCTCGCGGCGATGGACGACCGAAGCGGCTGCCTCGACCACGATCTGCCGCCGAAGCGTCTCGTTCGGCATGTCATAAGACCGGTGAAGCCCGATCTATCAATAAGGGACGTTCCTCGAACGATATCCCTCTCGCCAGGCTCCGACAATGCCTCGTCGGTGACGGCCCGGTCTGCCGACAAATGCGAACGTACGCACGGGTCGCAAAACGCCGCCCTGCGAAAGGCGGCGTCGAGCGTGAATGTCGGGCGTCAATTCGAAGCGGCGGCCTGGGTCTTGTCGGCCTGGGTCTTGTCGGCCTGCGTCTTGTCGGCCTGCGTCGCGAAAGCCAGTTCGTCACGCCAGCGCTGGATGGCGGCTTCCGCAGCCGCGTGGCCGGCCTGTGCCTCGGTCATCGCCTTCTGGGCGGCGGCGAATTGTTCCTGTTTGGCTTTGAGATCCTTCTCCAGCGCCGGAAGCTGTTTCTGAAGATTCGCGATCATCTGCGTTCCCGCGGTCACCGCCGCCGCCGCCGTTTCAAGCTCTTTCGTCGCCGCTGCGAGTTGCTTGCCGGCGTTTTCGGCGGCAGCCTTCAGGGCGGCGATCTCCGTCGCCCGATCGGCACGGGCCTTTTCGAGCGCCGCCGTTGCGGCGGTTAGATCGGCGGCATTGTCGTCGGCCTTTGCAGCCGTCTGGACTTGCGCCTGCCCGGCAGCCAGCGTGGTGACGACCGTTTCGAGTTGTTTGGCCGATTCGGTCGCTTTCGCCTGATCGACCTTGAGTTGAGCCATTTGAGCCGTGAGTGCTTTGACCTTCTCGTCGGCGGCCTTCCTGGCGGTTTCCGCCGCCGCCATGTCGGTCTTCAGTTTCGCGGTCGCGGCTGCCGCGGCCTTTACGGCAGCATCGGATGCCGTCTGAGCGGCGGTCGCCGCATCCAGTTTCTGCTTCGTCGCCGTGGTCGAGGCCACGGCACCGTCGATTCGCATTTGCAGCGTAGGCGGGTTGGCCGCCAGCACGCCGACCTGCGTACCATCGGCCGCGTTCCACACGCGCACTTCGCCCAGCCAGTCGCCGGCGACGACCCGGTCGCCTTCGGCCGCATAGGTGACGTCGAGCGCGATGTCGCCGAAGGCGGGGAAGGCCCGCTGCTGTTTGCCGTCGATGCCCCAGAGCTTCGCCGTCTTGTCGACGCCGCACGAGACGAGACGACCGTCGCGACTGAACTCGACCGCCTTCGCGCCGCCGCCGTGAGCCGCCCAGTTCCGGACGGATTTCCCGTTCTCCATTTCCCAGAGTCGAATCTGCCCCTCGTCGTCGCACGACGCGAGCAGGTTCGAGTCCGAACGCCAGGAGACCGAGTTCACGGCCGTCTTGTGGCCGTCGAGCACATGGAACTCGCTGCCCGTCAGCGCTTCCCAGACGTACAAACCGCCGTTGCGGTCGGCGGTCGCCAGCAGGACGTTGTCGGGGCTGAATTCGAGAGCATAGACCCACTCGGTATGTTTCTCGATCTCGTAGAGCATCTCGCCGGTCTGAGTCGAGTAAACCTTGACCTTCTTGTTCGGGCCGCCGAGCGCAACCATCTTCTGGTCGGGGCTGATGTCGGCGGCCAGCACCGAGTCGGTCTCATCGCCGATCGTCGTGATGCGTTGCCCCGTCGTGACGTCCCAGATGACGCACAGCCCCTGATAGGCTCCCCGGCCGCCACCGGCCAGCAGCAGCTTGCCGTTGCGGCTGAACCGGAGAATTCGCGGAACGCCCTCGGGGAACGGCAGGACGCCGACCAGTTCCAGGCTTTGGGAGTTGTAGAGCAGAACCTGGTGGAATCCGCCGACCGCCACCAGTGGCGCCCAGGGAGACGACGCGATCGCCGAGACGGCGTCGGCGCGAGTCGTGTACTGCAGCGGCTCGAGCGGAAGCCGCGGCGGCATCGGTGGCGGGCCTTCCGGCTTGCCGGTCGGCACGCCGGAAAGCGTCAGGTCCATCGTCTTCTTTTTGGCGACCTTGCTGCCCTTGTTCTCGGGGGCGCCGAGATCGATCCATTCCTTGATGACCGCCAGCGACGCCTCGTCGATCTTCGGCGAATTCGGCGGCATGTAAGGTTCGGTTTCGTGGTTCACCACCATCCACAGGTAGCTCACCGACGAGTCGCCCGGCTCGACGGCCGCCCCCGATCCGCCGCCCTGCATCATCGACGTGTAGTTCGTGAGGTCGAGGCCGGCGGTCTTCTTGTCGGTGTTGTGACAGTTCGCGCACTTGGCGCGGAAGATCGCTTTGACGTGATCGTCATACGTGACCTTCGGCTCCGGCGGCGCGTCGGCAGCCAGGCCGGTCGATACGGTCACCAGGGTCGCCAAAGCAATGGTCGTCGAAAGCCAGGCTCGCATGGAAAACCTCGACACGAAAGCCCGCGGCCGGACAGACGCGGGCTTCGAGTGAAAAATGGTCGTTTCAGTGATTGAACAGGAACTCGCGGCTGTTGAGCAGCGCCCAGAAGCAGTCTTCGAGAATCTGCTGGGGATTCGCTCCCTCCGCGGCCAGCGCGGCATCGAGCGCCGCGAACTCCTGCTCGGTCGGTTTGCGCGAGAGACAGCGGATCGTCAGTTCCGTCAGCACGTCGTGCGGCGGCTTCTCGGCCTTGACGAGTGTTTCCACGACCTTGCCCTGTTTCACCTTGCCGTTGACGACGTCGCCATTGAGCAGGTGCAGCGCCTGCGACAGGTTCGGCTCGACCTTCACTTCGCACGAGCAGACCGTCGTACGCGTCGCGCGTCCGAATGTCGTCAGGAAGTAGTTGGCGGTGTTGCCGTCGGCGATCTGCACGGCCCGCGCACCGAGCGGCAGGCCGCGGAACTTGTCTTTGGTGTCGGTCACCTGGCTGATGACGTCGAGCAAGACTTCGGCCCGCAGACGCCGCAAGTCGGCCTTCGCGAAATTCCGCGTGTCGGAGGCGTTGGTCTCGTTGGACTTCGTCGAGCGCTGGTACGCCAGCGACGTGCAGATGTCGCGAACCAGTCGCTTGAAGTCGTAGTCGTATTCGGTGAACCGCTTGCCCAATTCGTCGAGCAACTCGCGGTTCGACGCCGGGTTGCTGACGCGAACGTCGTCAACCGGGTCGATGATGCCCTGACCCAGGAAGTGCGCCCAGACGATGTTCGCAAGATTCGTCGCGAAGTAGGGGTTTTCGGGCGATGCCAGCCATTCGGCCAGCACCTCGCGACGGTCTTTGCCCTTCACGTCGGGCACGGCACCGCCGAGAAACTTGGGCGGCATCACGCGGTTGCCGACCGGATGTCGCACCTCGCCGCCGCCCGAGTTGAAGATGATCAATTCGCGCGGATCCTCGCCGCGCTTTCGGCCGATCTGGCTGAAGAACGCCGCGAAGCTGTAGTAGTCATCCATCGTCCAGCGGTCGAACGGATGGTTGTGGCATTGAGCGCACTGGATCCGCATGCCCATGAAGACCTGGGCGACGTTCTCCGACGTCTTCAGAGTCTCGCGTTCGATCTGGTAATAGTTCGTCGCCGGATTCGTGAACGTTCCCCCTTTGCTGGCGATCAGTTCTTTGACCATCTCGTCCATGGGGACGTTGTCGGCGATCTGATCCTGAAGCCAGTTGTAATAGAGGACGGCCGACTTGTAGCTGACCTGGTTGCTCGAACGAATCGTGAGCAGTTCGGCCCACTTCATCACCCACAGTTCCGTGAACTCTTTCCGCGACAACAGATCGTCGACGAGCTTCGTCCGCTTATCGGCCGACGAGTCGGACATGAAGGCCGTGTATTCTTCGACGGTCGGCAGCTTGCCGATGACGTCGATGTAGGCCCGCCGCAGGAACTCTTCGTCGCCGCAGACCTCCGACGGCGTCATCCGCAGCTTGCGGAGCTTCGCGTTGACGAGTTCGTCGATGTAGTTGCCGGCCGGCGGATTCGGCCACGTGAATTGGAAGCCCTTCGGCAACACGATGAACGACGATCCGACCGTATGCGTATCGAACCGGGCCATGACGAAGGCCTCACCGCGCGTGCCCGCCGTGACGACGCCTTCTTGCGAGACGGCGGCGCTGGTTTCGTTGTTCGTCATGAAGAAGGCGAGCTTCGTGACGTCGCGATCGCTGCCGTCGGAATACTTCGCCCGAACCGTCAGCTTCTGCGTGGAACCCTCGCCGTCAAGCACCGCGTCTTTCGGATACAACTCGAGCGAAACGACCGTCGGCACTTTGGCGGGGTCGGCGTCGTTCGGAGCGCCGGCCTTGATCCAGCGAAGCAGCGTCTGGCAATCCTCGCTGTCGGCATCGAACCGCTTCCCGCCGGTGTGCGGCACGGCGCCGACCGACTTCTCGATCATCAGGCTGGCTTCCGGCACGGCGAGATTGATGCGCCGCCCGGCAAGTTCCCGCGTCAGTCGGTGGTAGTCGCCCTGCGGATCGAACCCAAACAGCGACAATCGGAAACCGTCCTTCCCGCGGGCCGCACCGTGGCAAGAGCCGTTGTTGCAGCTCGCCTTCATGAACACCGGCATCACGTCGAGCTGGAAGCTGACCGGTCGGTCCTGAGCGGCCGCCGCAACCGTGACGGGAACCGTCACGCTCTTACCGCCGAACGCGACGGTCATTTCGGTCGCGCCGTCGGCGGCCGGAGTGAGCGTGTGCGCTTCGTGCTTGACCAGCGTCGCATTGCCGAAGGCGATCTGCGCCTCGCCGGTGACGTCGCGGGTCAGGCCGTCCTCGTAAGCCGCCTGAACGACGTACGACTGTCGATCGCGAGACGTGTTCAACTGCACGTCGGCCGGATAGACCCGCAGTTCGACGAGCGGTGACTCGGCGTTCGCGGGACTTGCGGCCAGCAGCATCAGCGCCAGGCTGCCCCATGCGGTCGTCCTGCCGGTCTTCATTGTTCGCCTCCGCGCTGGATTCCGGTCGCTCGGTTCGCATTCCGACGCATACATCGATCTCGAATAGCCGGTCATGGGGAATTGCCTGCCTCCATGCGCTGTTTCGCCTCGAGACGCAGTTGTTCCAGCCGGCTGAGCGGCTTCGCCTGCGGCTCCATCGGCTTGGGCGGCTCGGCAGCCTTCTTTTCCGGCTCTACTTTCGGCTGCGGAGGGGGAGCGTCGATTCGCAGTTCGACCGAGGCGGCACGATGGACGATTTCCTCGCCCGCCTGCGGAATCGTCACCTGAACGAACGGGCCGGTATGGCGCCCCACCGGGCTGTCGGCGGCGGTCTGAACCTTGAAGCGGACTTCGGTCGTCTCTTTGGTGATCTGGACCGGCTCGGCCGTCACCTTGTTCGGCAGGCCGAGCAGCACGGCCGTCGCCGTTCCCTCGAAGGGGGTTTTCTGTTCGACCTTGGCGAAAACTTCGGTCGCCTGTCCCTGGACGACGGCCGTGCGCTCCGCCGCCAGCATCAGAAAATTATCGGCGATGTTGAGTGTCGCCATCTGCGATGCGCACAAGCCCGTCCCCCCCACGTCCGACAAGCCGACGGCGAACACCTTCCAGGCGGCGACGGCGGCTTTGTCGTCGGCATTGAGCGGGTAGAGCACCTCGTTCTGCCCCTCAGGAATCTCCACCGCGGGCAGCGTTCCGAGACCCGGAGGCCGGAACGGGAACTCGACCTTGATCGGCTTCGTGAAGCCTTCATCGCGTTTCGCGATGATCTTTAAGCCCATCGATCCGTTGCGGACGAGCGGCACCTTCGGCTCGACGATTTCGATCGAATACGGAAGCTTTTCGACGACGGCCACCGGCAGTCGATCGACCGTGGCGGTCCAGAGCATCTCCTGGTTCTGGTATCGCACCAGGTCGGCGGTGTTCGTAAACCGGCCCCAGACCTCGCGGTTGTCCTCTTTGTATCCCTTCAGATCGACGAGAAACCCGCCGAGCGCCGCATCTGCCGTCGCCTCGAACAGGACAGGCATCGACGCGAGGCTCTCGTTCATCGGCTCGGCGATCATCGTCACGCCGGGCGGAAGCTTGTCCGGCTCGATCACGATCTTGCCGCCGAAGTTCCGCCGGGTCGCGTTGACCAGCACGCCGAACCGTCCGCCGCGCGGAACGACGATCTGCTGGCGGGTCTGCTGATAAAGCTGCACACGAGGAATCGACAGACTCAGACCAGCGGCCTGCGGCGTGATTTCGACCCGGTACACGTATTCCGGCCCGCCGCGTTGAAGATGGTCGCGGATGGAGAGGACGTACTCACCGTCTTCGGGAACGCTGAAATCGATCGCGGCGTCCGGACCGCCCGAGTCGTCGGCCGAAGCCAGCCCGCCGCCCTTGGCGTTCATGATGACGAGCACCGGATCGACAGGCGTCCGCAATCGCCGGCCGTAGCATTCGATCCGCAGCGCCTGACCTTTGGTCCCCTTGAACCGGAAGAAGTCGCCGTCTCCCTCCGCGGCCAGCACGCCGTTGAAGGCGATCGGAGCGGCCGGCCCGGCCGTCGCCGTCGCCACGTCGTTGTTCGGTTCGGCTTCCAGCACATTTCCGAACGGCGAGACTCGGAACGGATTCGCCGAGGGCGCGAGCACGCCGGCCTGCTCAGGAACAAACACGAACTCGGCGTTCGGGTCGGCCGGCGGCGTGATCTTCTGCGTGAACGGGCCGCCCGGATCGCCGATCAGCGCGACTTCGGTTTCCTGGCCGGCCGGTCCGCCCGCCGGGTAGACGGCCAGCGGACGAGGGAAATCGCCGACGTGCAGCCGATACATGCCGTTGTCGCTGCCGCGATAAGAGCTTTCGCGAACCAGAACAACGTACCGGCCGTCCTCGGGCGCCACGACCGACGCGATGCCGTCCTGGTGGACGAACGGCGTGTCGTCGGCTGCCGCCAGTTCGAACCGTTCCTGGTTCAGAATTGCGATGAACGGGTCGAACTGGCTGTTGATTTCCGTCCCCAGCCGCAGCCCTTCGATCTCGACGTTGATCCTCTGGCCTTTGCGAGCCTCGACGATGAAGTGGTCGACGTCCTCGTTCGTGACGGTGCCCGTCACGGTGGTGCCCAGCGGAACCGGCTGCGGGGTCTCGAACTCGTTATTCGGCTCTTGCTCCGCCGTCTCGGGAAGCGCGCCGATCCAGAACGTCCGAAACTCCGAGATGCCGGTCGCACAGCGGACCTGCGCCATGTGCTCGCCCAGCCGGCAGTCGGGCGCGATCTTCACGGTGACGTTGACGCTCTTGCCGTCCGCAGCCGGCTCGCTCTTCACGACCTCGACGCCGGGCGCGTAGAACAAGATCTCCTGCGCATCGGCGAGACGGGCGCCGCGGAAGTTGAGGACCGCCTCGGTTCCTCGCTGAACGCCGCGAGGGACGATCACCGCCAGGCTCGGATCGGCGGAGACCGCAGGCAGGGCAAGGCCAAGAACGGCAACGACGCCGGCAAGCGGCTTGAGCATGGCGAGTCGATTCGGCACGGTGGAACCCCCTGGGCGGGAGACGGCTGGGGTCCGGAAGGAAACGCGGGCGGACGACCGGTCGGACCGGTCGTCCGTGTTCAGCGCGACGTCAGGCGACGATGGCGTTGACGACCTTTCCGCCGTTGACGATTTCAACCGGCCGGTCGCCCGGCGACATCAATTCCTTGTCGGCCTTGATGCCCAAGCGGTCGTAAATCGTCGTCGCCCAGTCTTCGACGGTCAGCGGATCGACTTCCGGTTCGCTCGCGGTCGCGTTCGACGAACCGTAAACGAGGCCGCGCTTCAATCCGCCGCCGGCCATGGCGATGCTGAACACCTTCGGCCAGTGATCGCGACCGGCATCGTTGTTGATCTTCGGCGTGCGGCCGAACTCGCTGGCGACGCACACCAGCGTCGAGTCCAGTAGCCCGCGCTGGTCCAGATCGGTGATCAAGGCCGCGAACGCCTGGTCGAACGGCGGCACCGAACGATCGATCGCGCCCTTGATGTTCGCGTGGTGGTCCCAGCCGCCGTAGGTCAGCGTGATGAACCGGGCCCCGCCTTCGACGAGCCGTCGGGCGAGCAGCATCCGCATGCCGGCGTCGTTTTGGCCGTAGAGATTCTTGACCTCTTCCGACTCCTTGCTCATGTCGAACGCATCGCGGACCGACTGGCTGCTCACCATGCTGTAGGCCTGCTGGTAGAACGTGTCGACCGCGTCGAGCGAATCCGATTCTTCCTTGGCCGCGAAGTAGCCGTTGACCGCGTCGAGCAGGTTTCGCCGGCGACCGAACCGGTTCTCGTCGATCCCGCCGGGCAGCGTCAGATCGCGAACCTTGAACCCCTTGTTCGACGGGTCGGCCCCCAGGCTGAACGGAGCGAACGACGAACTCAGGTAGCCGGTGCCGGCGTACTCGTTGGGCTGATTCGGAATGCAGACGTACTGCGGCATGTAGTTCCGCGGCCCGAACTCGTGCGAAACGACGCTTCCCATGCTCGGAAACAACAGCGCCGGGCTGGGCCGGTAACCGGTGAACATGTTGTGCGTGCCGCGCTCGTGGGCGGCTTCGCCGTGCGTCATCGAGCGGCAGACGACGAGCTTGTCCATGACCTGCGCGGTCTTGACCATCTTCTCGCTGAACTGCACGCCGCTGACGTTCGTGTCGATCGTCTTGAACGGCCCGCGATACTCGACCGGCGCGAACGGCTTCGGATCGAACGTCTCCTGATGGGCGGTCCCGCCCGGCAGGAAGATGTAGATTACGCTTTTCGCCGGACCTTCGACCGTCTCGTAGGTCTTCTGATCGGCCCGCGCCTGCTTCGCTCGAAGGAAGTCGGAAAGAGTCAGGCCGACCCCTCCGAGGAAACCGACATGCAGGAAATCACGGCGAGAAAAGTTCAACCGCATGACGCTCTCCTCGTGGAGCCTCGGGAAGGAAACCGTGGTCAGTCAGGGTCGAAGTCGATTCAAGGAGGAAGCCGCCTGCGTCGTTCTCCGCTGTCACGAAGCTTCTTACAGGCGTCAGGCGTGAAGTCACTCTGATCTGCCGCAACTGCGACCGGATCAGTGCGCCCCACTATCGGCAGGTCCGGCTGTCGGGCCGGGAGTCGTTGGCGGGAAACGGACGGATCACCATCCGCTTGTGTAATGAGAAAACCTCATCGCGCGATCAAAGTCAAGCGCCGACCACCATTCCTCGGGAGTTTTCCGAGCGAAGCCGCCGCGGGTTGGGGACGATCGTTCATCAATCAGTGCTGATTTCTTGACCTTGATGAACTTCCCGCCTCCTGAACACCCGGACGCTCCCCATCTTCGGAATCCGCATCGCAACTGAACGTGTTCGCCTGTTCTTGTCTCGGCCGACAACAGGCCTCCGCAAATTGACCCGTCCTCGCGGCACCACGGTTCGCCACATTCCGTCGCCTTTGCGAGTGAAGCGCCTTACAGCGATCGCATGGAACCGCGGATGTCGCCGATTTATGCGGAGAGTCGCGGAACAGAGGCGAGGCAGCCCCTCTGCGTTCATCCGTTGAATCCGCGTCGATCTGCGACGCCTGTGCCAAGCGTGAAACCGGCCAGGAACAGTGGCCTCGCGACCACCTCGCTCTTCGATCGAAATCCCGAGCGACAGAACCCTTCGCGTGCCAATGATTCGTGCGCGAAGGTTCCCTGCACCGATCAGCGGCGCGCGAATGGTTCGCAACCAAACCCTTCGCGCGCCGTTGTTCCGAGAAAGGAATCTCCGCGCGCGAAGGGTTTCGATACGGAATCCCCGCGCGCCAAAGACTTGCGTGCGAAAGCTTCGCGCGCGAAGAAAGTCCGGTCGATGTGACCGGACATCGACGTCAGGGCGCTTCCGCGACTATTTCTTCGCGAGTTCTTTCTCGATCGCCGCGACGACCTCGGGATCATTCGGTTCGACCGGCGTCCGGAAGCGTGCGACGACCTTCCCGTCCCGATTGACGAGGAACTTCTCGAAGTTCCACTTCACCGGTCCGGCATCCGACGGCACCGCTTCTTTCGACGTCAGGTGCTTGTAAAGCGGCGCCGCGTCGTCGCCTTTGACGTCGATCTTTGCGAACATCGGAAAGCTGACGCCGTAGTTCTCTTTGCAGAACTGCGAGATTTCGCTCGCCGACCCCGGCTCCTGAGAGCCGAACTGGTTGCACGGAAAGCCGAGCACGACCAATCCGTCGCTTTTGTGTTTCTCGTACAGCGCCTGCAGTCCTTCGTACTGAGGCGTCGCCCCGCACTGGCTGGCGACGTTCACGATCAGCAGGACTTTGCCTTCGTACTTCGACAGATCGGCCTTCTGGCCGGACAGCGTTTCCATCGTCTGACTGAGCACGGGCGATTCCTTCTTCTCGCTTTTCTCTGCCGCGGACAGGCCGGCCATCGCCGCCAGCACCACCAACGTCGAACCAAGCACAGCACGCATGAGAAGACCTCCGAGGGGATGTTCGAACATACGGCGGGACCGCGCCACCGCCGCCGCTCCACTGTAACGGACGACCCGGCCACGGCAATTGTCGGCGATTCTCAGCCGGTGTGCAGATTGGTATGTTCTATGAGTGCGGAGCGGTGTGTTCGTGATAAGGCACGTCTGTGCGGGAGCCTCGCCGTCCCCTGCCCTCGGTAATGAAACAACTGCTGATATGGCAGACGATCCGCCCCTCATTTCTGCCGAGACCGCAACCGACGCGCCGCTCCCTCCGCCCGACGTCGTCGGCTGGCGGGAATGGGCGGGGTTGCCCGATCTCGGCATTCGCCGCATCAAGGCCAAGATCGACACCGGCGCCAAGTCGAGCGCCATTCACGCCTACAACGTCCGCGTCTTCGCCCGCGGGGGGACGGAGATCGTTTCGTTCGACCTGCACCCGCGACAAAGGAACGAACGGGTCGTCGTCTCGACAGAGGCCGAGGTGCTCGAGTTCCGCAAAGTGCGAAACTCGGGCGGAGCGGTCGATACCCGCCCCGTCATCGTCACGCATGCCGTCCTCTTCGGTCGCCGGTTTCCCATCGAGCTGACGCTCGCGAATCGCGACGAGATGGGCTACCGGATGCTGATCGGCCGCGAGGCGCTTCGCGGCCGATTTCTCGTCGACGCCGACCAGTCGTTTCTCGGCGAACGCTGGCCGCTGGGCCGCACAGGGCCGTTCACGTCGCCGTAGAACGTTGGATACGATTGCTGGAGGTCAGGGCGAGCGGCAAGCGTCAGCCTGCCGGTGGTCCCCCCGGACATGCAGCGCCCGATCCGCACCCTCCTGACTCCTGACTCCTGACTCCTGGTTACCGCCCACGACGCACTCGGCAGGCTGACGCCTGCCGCTCGCCTCGCAGGAACAAATCATGACGCAGAATCATCCGCCCGACGTCTATCATCCCGCCCGGATCGGAATCGTCACGATCTCCGACCGCGCCAGCCGCGGCCAGTACGAGGATCACGGCGGACCGGCGATCCGCGAGTACCTGTCGAATGCGCTGGCCTGCCCGTTCGACGTCCGCAGCCGCATCATCGCCGACGACCGCGAGACGATCGAAAGCGTGCTCGTCGAACTCTGCGACCTCGACAAGTGCTGTCTCGTCATCACGACCGGCGGCACCGGCCCGGCTCATCGTGATGTGACTCCCGAAGCGACGGAAGCCGTCTGCGACAAGCTGCTGCCCGGCTTCGGCGAGCTGATGCGGAAAGTGAGCCTCGAAAAAGTCCCGACGGCAATCCTCTCCCGCCAGACCGCCGGCACCCGCAACCACACCCTGCTGATCAACCTCCCCGGCCAACCCAAGGCGATCGCAGAATGCCTGGGCGCGGTGTTCCCGGCGATCCCCTACTGCATCGACCTGATCGGCGGGCCGTACCTCACGACGAACGAGGAACGGGTGAAGGCGTTTCGGCCGGGGAGGTGATTCCGCGCCAGAAATCGCGCCCGACTTGTGGCGAGATATCCTTGCTGTGGCGAGACGCAAATGTGGCGAGGTCTCCCGACC
>JBAQZJ010000338.1:0-4521 GCA_049790855.1 Planctomycetaceae bacterium
GTGCGGCTCAGGTCGCGTCGCTGCCGGATGCGGACGAACCGGAACCGCCGCCGGCTGCCGCGGCCCCGCTCGTCGTCGATGTCCCGATTGCCCCAGCTGCTCCGCCATCGCCGCCGGTTGTCGCCGCCGCACCGGTCGCCGCGATGCAGGTCGCGCCGATGGACCCGCGAGACCCGAACTCGCCGGCTGGACTGGCACGCACGGCACTCGACGCCAGCACCGAGGAAGGCTACGTCTACATCAACGCGAACGGCGATCACGCATGGCACAACCCGGTCATCGGCTACTATAGGGCGAGGGGCGTCTGGATGCCTGCCTGCCGATACACCCAGTCGCCGTATGCGGCGACTGGCCTGTCGGCCGTCGACGACGATATCACGCTGATGTACCAGCACGACCTGCTGAAGAATCACGCAATGGGATACGACCCGCGGTTCCTCAGTCCGACGCCGGGGCCGTGAGTCTGACGCCGTGACTTGCTGGCATCACACCCAAGCCGCCAGCACGTTCCATCGATTTGACGTGAAGGCGGCGCGGTCGCGCATCACCCAATAGGTCTTTCCGTCGACCAGAGTGACGGTGTCCAGCAAAGTGTAGTCGCCAGCCGCGAGGGTCGTTGTGTGGATCCCCGAATTCGCTGTCAGGTGATCTCCGGGGTCATTCGGCCATTGAAGCCTTAGGCCATTGGCCGTCGTGAATCCTGCTGGCCAAATCTGAATCGGCGTCGGGCGATGCACGAACATCGTCGATGTGCCGTCGATCGACGCCGTCGCGTCGAACATCGTGAATCCCCCGACGTAGCCTCGCAGTTCAAAGCTGTCTTCCAGTGGTCCCATCAGAAGCCCGCCTACCGATCCGGACGTGTACCTGGCTCGGTAGATCGGTCCGGGCTGCGGCAGAAAGAACTCGTTGACAGCGACTTCGTAGCCGGGCGAGAAGGCCCAGCGATCATCCCACAGCCCGTCGGCGGCACTTTTCCCGGCCCGGCCGATCGGAAAGCCATTGAGTCCGTCGCCGGTATCAGCGATCGCGATGAAGGAGTACTTCGGAATTATTACGCCGAGCGTGTTCCTCAGGATCAGCGGCGGGTCCGGTAGCGTGGATTTCTGGAAGACGGCGAAGCCGGTCGTGGCGTCTTCTGCAGCCAAGTAGCTGAATCCTGGCGACCCCTTCCAGAGCTTCCAGCTATCCTGTCTAGTGCCGAAGGTCGCCGGAATCCGGAATCCGGGGGACACGATCTGGACGATCGGCGGGTCGGCGGCGTCGTACTCAAAGTAGGCGACGCAGGTCGGCCCGTCCTGAGCTTCGCCGTACTTGCCGTCGGGAATCGGATAGACACTGTTGATGAGTGTCGGCCAGGGCGCCCCGTTCGGCTTATCGCAGGTCGCGACCAGTTGCCCCTTCTGCGTCGTCGCGCCAGTGACGGACATCGCGCCATACGCCGGGATCGTCTCGCCGCTGTCGTTTCGGACCAGCATCAGCGTTCCCCCTGATGGTCGCCGCCGCGGAGCACCGTAAAGCCGCGGGCCGGCTCGCCGCGTCGCCGCTCGCGATTGACCAGCCGTCGCCCCCGCTCGCGTGCTCGCCGCTCGCCGTATTCGGGTGCGAAGACCGCCGTCTCACGCGACCGCGACAGCGTCGTCACGGCCCCGCCCGACGAGACGCTGAACGAGGCCTGCACGTTCAGGCCGTCGACCGGCACGGCCACGATGCCGCTGTAAGTCAGCGACTCGCCGCGGGTCATCGTCCACTTCTTGAGGGCTTCGTCGAAGTACTTCCGGCCGATCGCGTCGAGATGGTCCGGGCTGCCCTTCTCGGCATACTTCCACTCGAATTCGTCGGACGTCGGGTCTTCGCGGAACTGGTAGAGCTTGACGCCGCCTTCGCTGCGGGCCGAAACGACCTCCGGTCCTGTGCCGCCCTGCGATCCGGTCGAACTGCGTAGGTCGTGTGCGACTCGGCGCCGCAAACTGGAGGCCAAATACGCGAACGCAACGTCGACCTTCAGTTCCGCCGGGCCGAATTCGTAGGCGGCCGGATCGTCGCCGGCCTCGCCGTTGAACTTCTTCACCGTCTCGTCGAAGGCGATCACGCCGAGGTCGGCCAGCAGCCGGAACTTGACCGGGCACTCCCAATTATCATCCTTGCTGCTGTTCTTCGGCGTGCCGCTGTTGCGAATCCAGTAGGTGCCGTAGACCTTGGCCGGCTTCGGCTTCTTCTCGAAATCCTTCGGATCGGTCCACGTTTCGACGAGAGAGTCGCGCAGCGGCAGGATCTGCGACAGCTCACGCAAGCCGAAAGCGATCCGCGGAAAGTAGACGCTGGCCTCCGGCAGCTTCACCCGGTACCACCTGAAGACCGATTGCAGGCAGTAGACGCGGGCCTTCTCGTCGGTGATCGACCCGAACAGGTCCGTCTCCTTCTCCCAGCCGTTCTCGGGCGTGTAGCTGAGATCGTCGATCAGCTTGATCTCGCCGTCAGTGTCGCGGCCGACGGCTTCCAGATCGAACCGCATCTGAATCACCGTCTGTGCGAAGCGCACGACAATCGTATCGGGCGGCTCGGGCGGGTCCATGTCGCCGCCACGCCGCTCGACCGGGCCACCAGGTGCCGCCGCCCCTTCGCCCAGCTTCCAGATCCGCGTGGCGCCGGTCACGTCCAGCCCGACGCGGCAGCCGCAGGTCTCGACCAGTTCGGCCAGCTCGTCGGCCGGTACGTCGCCGTCCCAGTCGACCTCGGGCAGCGGCTCAGGCGGCAGGGCCGACACGTCGACGCCTTGCTCGCCCATCGCCTCCAGCAGCTCTGTCGCCAGCTCCTGCGGCGTCTTCTTCGTGTCCTCGATGATCACGTTCCCTTTGTCGCGCAGGTTGTAGCGGCCGTAAATCTCGCCGAACCGCCATTTCCAACGGCGGTCGATCACCTGCGCCGAGACCGCGTAGCCGCTGCCGTCGCGAACGACGCTGGCCGAATCGAGCACGCAGCCGGGCACGGCCAGGCCGACGATCCCGTCCGAGAGAATCAGCGTCCCCTCGCGGGCCGGCGGGTGCGGCTGCGGTGCGAACGTGATCTCTCCGGTGCTGGGCGTGATGCCATGCCCCAGCGTGTAGCTGGCCGACTCGACCGAGACGATGCCGGGGAATGTCGCGTAGACCTGCGCCACGTCACACCCCGGCGATCGTCAAGGTGAGATGTTTCCCGAGCCGCAGCGTCACGTCGGAGACGTCGGAGCGGATCACGTCCAGGCCGTTGGTGAACGTCACCGTCCGATTCGGGTCGAGCAGCGACGCCCCGCGGTGAACTTCGCAGTTCGTGAGCGTCCGGTCGCGGAGATCCTTGCCGAAGTCGGCGACGGCCCCCGGACCGACGACCAGCGTCGTGACGGTGCCGGTGCCGCGATAATTCAGGATGCCGCCGTACTGCGTGATCGCCGCGTGCGCACCGGCCCGAATGTCGACGGTGCCGGCCCCGATCGTCAGAGACGTCGTCGCACCGTTGATCTCGATCTGCCCCCCGCTGGTTTCGACCGCCGCGAGCGTGACGCCCGACCCGAGCCGCACCTGTGCGTCAGACTCGACCTGCGTGTCGTATCCGACCCGCAGCGTCGCCAGCTGCGCCGTCTCGCCGGCCAGCAGCGCGACGCCGATCGAGCCGCGGGTCACGTTCAGGACGTTCGCCGCGTTCGAGCCTTTCAGCAGCATCGCCGGCAGGCCGGTTTCGAGCGGGGCGCCGGTGCCGTAGAGGTTCGTCGTGTGCGCGACGGCTCCGGTGTCGATCTTGAGGCGACCGCTGCCGGTGCCGGCCCCTTCGCCGACGCTGATCGTCGTCGCGCCGATCGCCAGGTACGTCGCCCGGTATTCGGCGTAGCGACTGGCCGCGGCCTGATCCGCGTTCGCGATCGCCGGCAGGCCGATCCGGCCGATGAAGCTGCGCTTGACCGTCAGGCTCGTCAGCGTCACGGCTGACTGGGCCAGTCCGTAGAGGATATCCGACCCCTGCTCGACCACGACGTCGTCGGCGTTGATCGGCACGGCCCCGCCCGACCAGTTGTCCGCGTTGTCCCAATGGTTCGGGCCTGTCGCGGCCGTGCCGGTCGTGACCGCCCCGATCGTGCCCGTGCCGCCGCTGACGCCCGACGTGACGGTGAACGGTTTGCCGGCCGTGTCGCCGGTGAGCGTCACGGTATCGGTCGACGACGAGGCGGTGATCTCCGCGACCTCCGGCTCGGTCGAAGCGTTCCAGGCGGCGGCGAGGGCCGTCGCGGTGCCGGTCGCGTCCGTCGTGCCGGCGACGCTGATCTCCTTGCCGTTGATCGTCAGCGTGTAAGTCGTCGCCGCGTCGTACAGTGTGATCTGGACCGTGTCGACCTGCGCTACGGCCGCCGCGTCGCCTTGCCAACTGCGAGTGCTCATCGTTCTTTTCTCAGATTCTCGGGGGCGTCGGCAGTCCCTGAAGTGGAGACGTCGATTGCATTTCGTAAGACCAGGAGATTCCGTAGTTGAGCAACTGCCCTTGCAGGAACTC
>JBAQZJ010000339.1:0-1560 GCA_049790855.1 Planctomycetaceae bacterium
TCCAGCCCGTCGAAATCCTGGTTGCTCATGCCGATATGGCCGCGGATGTACCAGCCGCCATAGACCGGCTCGATCACTTCGACGACCGGCGGTTCATAAAGGTCGGCCGCCATCGCGGGCGCCGCGATGCAGATCGCGGCCGTGATTGCGAAAGCCCTTGCATATATCGACATCTCATTACCCCTGGTGGATTCGGGCCGATACCGCGCCCGGCATGGATTGAACTCGCCGTGGATAATGAATTGCAAAGGTTAAAGGCCGCTTAACCCTGTTCCTTAACCACGCCGCGCGATTTGAGCGGCGTGAGGCGTGCGGGCGCACCAGCGCAAAAAGCCCGCCGGAACAGGCGGGCTTTTTGAATTCGCGGACTGTTCGCGTCAGGCGGCGGTCTTGATGTCCGCGATCACCCCGACAATGTCGTTCACCACCGTCTCGACCAGCGACTTGTCGTCGCCTTCCGCCATCACGCGGATCAGCGGTTCGGTTCCGGAGGGGCGAATGACAAGCCGGCCGGAACTGCCGAGCCGGTCGCGCGCGTCCTCGATCGCCGCCTTGACGAGCGCCGCCTCGAGCGGCTTGCCGCCGGAAAACCGGACATTCTTCAAAAGCTGCGGCACCGGCTCGAACTTCCTGCAAAGCTCACTGACCGGCTTGTTGGAACGCTTGATGCAGGCAAGGACCTGCAGCGCCGAAACGAGGCCGTCGCCGGTGGTCGAAAAGTCCGACAGGATGATGTGGCCCGACTGCTCGCCGCCGACATTCAGCCCGTTGGCGCGCATATGTTCGACGACGTAGCGGTCGCCGACCTGGGTCCGGTGCAGTTGCAGCCCGATGCCGCCGAGAAACCGCTCCAGCCCGAGATTGGACATGACGGTCGCGACGACGCCGCCGCCGGCCAGGCGGCCGTTCTGGTTCCACGATTCGGCGATCAGCGCCATGATCTGGTCGCCGTCGATGACGTCGCCGTTCTCATCGACGATCAGCATCCGGTCTGCGTCGCCGTCCAGCGCGATGCCGATGTCGGCGCGCACTTCATGAACCTTCTTCGACAGGCTTGCCGGATGGGTCGAGCCGCATTCCTCGTTGATGTTGAAGCCGTTCGGGTCGTCGTTGATGGCGATGACTTCCGCGCCGAGTTCCCACAAAGCCGCCGGCGCGACCTTGTAGCCGGCCCCGTTGGCGCAGTCGATGACGATGCGCAGGCCCGAAAGCGACATCGACCGCGGCAGCGTGCGCTTGGCGAATTCGATGTAGCGGTCATGGACGCCATCGACGCGCTTGGCCCGTCCGAGCCCATCGACATCGGCCAGCGCGATATCGACGTCCTGGTCCAGCAGCGCCTCGATGCGCATCTCGATCTCGTCGGAAAGCTTGTAGCCGTCAGGCCCGAAAAGCTTGATGCCATTGTCGTAATACGGATTGTGCGAGGCCGAGATCATCACGCCGATATCGGCGCGCAGCGAGCGCGCCAGCATGGCGACGGCCGGCGTCGGAATCGGCCCGAGCAGAAAGACATCCATGCCCGCCGCGCAGAAGCCGGCCACCAGCGCGTTCTCGATC
>JBAQZJ010000340.1:0-5000 GCA_049790855.1 Planctomycetaceae bacterium
GGCCGGGGCCTGCTAACGGCTCGCTGCGGTCGAGGTCGATGGCGACCTTGGCCCGAAGCGAGGAGGTGGTTGCCCGTCCCTCATTCAAGGGTTCTGCGGGACAACCCGCCGGTTACCCGTCAGGCGAGACCACCTCGCTGGCTGGTACTCTTGGATTTCACTGAACCACCTCCTTCCAAAATCGGGCCACCCCGCTACTGTCGGCGCCAATCCCGACGTCTTCGCGGGCCAATCGTCCCGTCGTGCTGCGTTGGGCACGACACGATGTTTCCATCGTCGCCGGAGACGAAGCGTTGGCAAGCGGGAAAATCGGGCGCAGGGCGAATGATTTTGGGGACAAGGCCGCCACCCAATGTAGGGTGGGGCGAGCGCAGCGAGGCCCACCGCGCCGGACTGGAGAGCCGCGCAAGTCTCGTAGAGGACAATCATCGACGGGTCTGGTGGGCCGGCGCTCATTCACATCGATGGACGAACGAAAGTGTTCTCTTCGCTTGACCCACCCTACGGGACTACCGGACTACCGGACTACCGGACTACGGGACTGGTGTCTGCTGTGTCGTGAGTAACCGCCGGTGTTTGACCAGGTCATCAGACACCCGACACCTCCCCCGCCGCTCGTGGACTTTCCCTGCTCCATCCACTACAGTTCCGGCGATTTCCGCCGCGGACCGAAATGACTCCGGCCGAGACGCACAGGATCCACGATTTCGTATGAAGATCGCCATCCTTTCCCGCGATCCGACGCTGTATTCCACGCGTCGGCTCAAGGAGGCTTGTCGGCTGCGCGACCACGACGTGCGCGTCGTCGATTATCTGCGCTGTTACATGGACATCACCTCGCATCGCCCCCGCATCCTCTATCAGGGCGAAGAACTGCTCGATTACGACGCGGTCATTCCGCGCATCGGGGCGTCGCAGACGTTCTACGGCACCGCCGTCGTCCGGCAGTTCGAAATGATGGGTGTGTTTCCCGGCAACGAATCGCAGGCGATCAGCCGCAGCCGCGACAAACTGCGTTGCCTGCAATTGCTGTCGCGAGCCGGCATCGGCTTGCCCGTGACCGGCTTCGCGAACTCGACGAAAGACATCGCGGGGCTGATCGACATCGTCGGCGGAGCGCCGCTGGTCATCAAACTGCTCGAAGGCACACAGGGCATCGGGGTGATCCTGGCCGAGACCCGCAAAGCCGCCGAAGCCGTCATCGAGGCGTTCCGCGGGCTGGACGCCAACATTCTCGTGCAGGAGTTCATCAAGGAGGCCGGCGGGGCCGACCTGCGGTGCTTCGTCGTCGGCGGACGCGTCGTCGCCGCGATGAAACGGCAGGCGGCGACCGGCGAGTTCCGTTCGAACCTACACCGCGGCGGCAGTGCGGAAGGCGCCAAGTTGACCCCCGAAGAACGCACGACCGCCATTCGAGCCGCGAAAACGATGGGCCTGAACATGGCCGGCGTCGATTTGCTTCGCAGCAATCACGGCCCGGTCGTGATGGAGGTCAACTCCTCGCCGGGATTGGAAGGCATCGAACGCGCGACCGGCAAGGACGTCGCCGGCCGAATCGTCGAGTTCCTCGAAAAGAATGCCGTCCGCGGCAAGACGAAGGATAAGGTGAAGGGGTGACGGGAGACGGGAGACGGAGGAGGGGGAGAGACGGGGGACAAGCAGATGTGGGAGACCGCACAGCGAGTGCGGCATCAGTCAGAGTCGCCGGATCGCTCATGAAGGCGTCCGATCCGAACCCACCACTCGAAGTACGTCTGGAACCCGGTGGCCTGAGACACGCTGCTGCCCGTCAGACCGCGAAGCGGCTTCCCCCAGAAGGCGTTATAGGTATCGACAGGTATCCAGCCGAGCCGGCAGGCATAGCTCGCCGGACCGAGGCTCAGCGGGTAGGCAATCGGCAGCAGCAACCACAAAGCCGCCGCGGCGATCCACCGCTTCTTTCGCCACCACGGCCGCTTCGGTCGGTCATGCATCGCGTTGCTCTCCGGTACAGACGGTTCTGTCCCAAAGATGCCGCCGAGGCGCGTGCGTGATCTCGGAATCCCTCGTCTCCCCCGCTCCCCGTCTCCCCCGCTCCCCGTCACACGGTCGGCAGGATCATGTCGGCGTGCCAGAAGCGGCTGAGCTTGGCGACGACGTCGAGAAACTTCTCGATGTTGACCGGCTTGGTCAGATAGGCTTCGACCTGCAGCCGTTCGCTGGCGAGTCGGTCTTCCTGGTCGGTCGAAGCGGTGAGCACGACGACGGGCATGCCCGCCAGCGATGCGTCGGCTCTGATCTCGCGGAGCACCTCGCGGCCGTCCTTCTTCGGCAGCCCGAGGTCGAGCAGGATCAGGTCCGGCCGGGGAGCGCGGCTGAACTTGCCCTGCTGCCGCAGGAATTCCAGCGCGTCTTCGCCGTTGGTCATCCACGTCAGCCGATGCTGGACCTGTCCGCTTTTGAGGCCGCCCATCGTCAGGCGGGCCGCGGTCAGCGAGTCCTCGACGAGCAGGATTTCCATCGGCCGTCCGACGGTGTTCTGCCCCATCTCTCCTCCTCGCAGTCTTCGTGAGACGGCCGTCTCGCGAGTGCGTGATCCCCGTTGCGTCATTTCAGTATGGCGTGCGCCTCCGATTCTACGACTCCGCATCGCCCGGCGACAGCCCGTGCAACGCAAGAAGCCCGGCTTCTTGAAGAAGCCGGGCTTCTGATCGGACCGCGCCGAATTCTCAGCCAAGCGGGTGAAGGGAATCGAACCCTCGCCTACAGCTTGGGAAGCTGTCGTTCTACCATTGAACTACACCCGCAGTCGCCGACGCCGTTCGCCGGGGCCACCGAAATCTACCTCTCGCGATCGGGCGAATCAAGCGTCGCCCGACGACAGGCGACGCTCAGGGGCGGTCGGGGACGACGCCTTTTGATGCCGGCGGCACAGCGGATGCCAGCCCGTCGTCAAACCCTTCACGTTCGATCTTCAGTTCAATCGTCGAGGTCATGCCGGCAAGCACGACGCGATCGTCGTCTGGCTCGTAGCGTGCCTGCAACAGTCGATCGGGAATCAGTTCGCTGTTTCGCCCCAACGTGGCTCCGGTCTTCGGATCGATCGCCTCGACAAGCAGCGTCTTCCGAGTTCGTTCACGCCGATCGGTCACCCGGGCAAGGCCGACGAGAAATGGAAATGGATGATCGACGGGGTCGAGAATCGATTGCGGCCCGGTCGGACGCGACCAGAGCATCGCTTCGGAAGCCTTGTCGATCGCGATCAGACGGCCCTGAACGTGGCTCATCGCGAGCGGCGTGTCGTAGACGTACTGTGTCGAGACTCCGTCGGCGAAGCGATCGGGGTCGGCGATCGAAAGACTGACGTAGTGCCGTTCGCCATCGGAAAACGCCTGGATGCTGCCGACCTGCGACGCCAGTCCGGGATCGATTTTCAATCGGATCGATTGGCGAACGTCGTGCGGATCGACGACCAGCAGGTCGCCGTCGCCGAACAGCAGCACGAGATGACCGCCGCGGGTCGTCGTTTCCAGCAGTGAACTTGTGAACGCGATTTCGAGATCGTCTTCTCCGGTCGCGGGATCCCAGAGGTGCGCGATGGAACGGTTTTCGCGCGTTTCGACGTAGAAGAACTTTCTGCCGATCGCTTCGCTCTGCCGCAGCACCGAAATCGGCAGACGTCCCTGCGACAGTTCGTTTCCGGTCCGAGTGTCGTAGACCGTGTAGTGCGCACCCTCGACGTCCAACAGAACCAAAGCGACATCGTCGCCGAACAGCTCGGTCGAGTGCTGGCCTGCAAAGCGGCGATTCGCCGGCAACTCAGTCCTGCGCCACAGCGTTTTTCCGGTCGCCGAATCGAGCACCGTCAGGTCGGATCGAGTCTGCACGGCACAGAACGACGGGCCGTAGGGACCGATCTGCGGCGGAAAACCGCTGTTGCCCGCGAGGTCCGCCTCCCAGGCCGGAGTTCCGTTTCGCGCTTCCAGATACGAGAGGCCGTACACGCGATCGGCCGTGACCACCGGTACGAAATGGGTGTCCAGCGGCTGACGGCCCGGTGCGGGGAACCGCAGGCGGGCATCGACCGCCACCTCGCCCAGACGCACGCCCCGTTGCAAGTCGACGACCGCCAGCCGGGCGCTCCGAGTGTCGCCGAGATCGACGACGCGGAATGGATTCCGACCGCGAGACAGGAAGCACCGCCGCGGCTGCTGAAACGTCTCGCAGAGAGCCTCGTCGGCGGGCGACCAGAGCTTCCCGGTGATGCGCACGCTGCCGACGTCGATGCCGGTCGGCGCGAAATCTGCATTTCTGGCAAATCCGCACCGGCTCCGAAGGCGGTCCATCACCCGCCGGGCGTTCTCGCGACCTTCGTCGTGGAGCATCGCTTGCAGCAAGAGCATTTCCGCCTGATGAAACTCGGCATCGTCCAGCGCTCGCCGAGCCAGTTCGACGCGGACATCCGCCGCTTGCCGACCCTCCGGCAAGCAAAGCAATCGTGCCTGAAGTTCGGCTTCACCGGCCGCCGCCAGGAATTGTTCCGGCCTTGAAAGGGATTCGACATCGGCGGGAAGCTGTTTCGTCAGGGCATGCAGCCAGCTCGCTACCGAGACCAAATGAGTCGCGTCGTGAGGCGCCGCCAGCGGTGCATCGAGGTTCAGCGCGGCCAACTCAGACATACGACGCC
Organism: Planctomycetaceae bacterium; assembly: GCA_049790855.1. Lineage (GTDB taxonomy): Bacteria > Planctomycetota > Planctomycetia > Planctomycetales > Planctomycetaceae > JACCRE01. The sequence continues at coordinate 4,667 of JBAQZJ010000340.1, forward strand.
GTAACGTATCGGTCTCGGATGTGTGGAATCGGTTCGCGGTGGCGTTCAGCAGGAATCGGCCCCGCTCCGTCGGCGTGATGCTCAATCCGTCGAGTGCGATAAGCGCCTTCTGTCGCGCCAGCGGCGTTTCATCATCCAGCTCGAGATAATGCAGCTCCCGCAGCAGCCGCGCGGCCTCGCGGCGTGAAGATTCGTCTCCGATTCCGATTCCGACGGATTCCAAACGCTCTCGTGCAGGCTCCAACAGTCCCGCGGCAAGCTCGAGCCGCGCCGTCTCCAGCCGATCCCTGGCCGAATCGTTCCGGGCGAGTTCGGCACCGACCGTCTCGAGCCG
>JBAQZJ010000340.1:10000-12551 GCA_049790855.1 Planctomycetaceae bacterium
GGTTTCAGGTTCTTTGGACTCCCCTAGAAGGGGTTCTTTTCATCTTTCGCTCGCGCTACTTGATTCACTATCGGTCGCCGGAGAGTATTTAGCCTTGCGGGATGGGCCCCGCGGATTCAGGCCGGGTTTCACGTGACCGGCCCTACTCGGGTATCAATCGGAAGTTCGCACAGCTTTCGGATACGGGACTGTCACCCTGTGTCGTCCTGCTTTCCATCAGGTTCTCCTAGCCGGCGAATTGGTAACTTCCATATGACTGACCCCACGACCCCGCCGGGCAAGCCCGACGGTTTAGGCTGTTTCCTTTTCGCTCGCCGCTACTGGGGAAATCGAGGTTTCTTTCTCTTCCTGTGGGTACTGAGATGTTTCACTTCCCCACGTTCGCTTCGTTCACCTATGGATTCAGTGAACGATCATTCGGGAACCCCGGGATCAATGCTCGTTTGACAGCTCCCCCAGGCTTTTCGCAGCCTTCCACGCCCTTCATCGCCTTCCGGCGCCAAGACATCCCCCGCATGCCCTTAGTAACTTGGCCACGTGGATTCACGCCCCTCCGCCAAGGGTTGCCCCTCGGCTTTGGAGAATGGCTCCCCGTGTTTCGGCGGCCGAAGCCGCCGAGCCTCAGTACGGGAAAACTAGACCCAGACGATTCATGTGCCGCGCGGACGGTCCGCACTTCACACGCTCGTCCAAGATAAAGATGCCACTCGGAACGATCAAATTGTCAAAGATCGACCGACCTTTCGGCCAGTCAGAGCCATCAGGCTCGGGCGAGGGCAGCCGAAACTGCCGTCGCCGGAACCCGCCAGCGTCACTCACCCTCAGGCGGGAATGTTATTTGCTTCCCGATCTCGCGTCAACCGAACCGCAGGAGTTTTTCTGGTATCGGTTTTCCGCAACCTCTTTCTTTCGCCGGGTTTCCGTCAAGCAGGCTTGGCGTCTGTCGCAGGCGAGAAGGAATGTTATGGTCGCCGGCGGCGTTCGTCAACTCGCCGGGGGATGTTTTCGGAAAGATTTCCGCTTTCACCGCCACCGAGTGGAGACGACCGGGATCGAACCGGCAACCCCCGGCTTGCAAAGCCGGTGCTCTCCCAATTGAGCTACGTCCCCGGGAGAGCCGTCAGCCCTCAGCTTTCAGCCGTCAACCAACATGCTGGAGGCTGCCGGCTGATTGCTGACGGCTCGAAGTGGGCGTGCGTGGATTCGAACCACGGACCTCAGCTTTATCAGAGCTGCGCTCTAACCAACTGAGCTACACGCCCGTCCGCACACAGACACACGGCTGCAAAGCCGGTTCGCATTTTGGCGGCTGGTCGCGGAAATGTCTAGCGTCTGCGCGATCGGTCGCCGCATCTTCGATCGGCGACGCTCGATTCGGCGAACCACCGGCTTGTGCGGACCGTGCCGCCGGTGCGGCCCCGCACTCGAACCGCGGAAATCTGCGGTTCATCCGCATCGCGAAGTCCGGCTAGATATCAGGGGAAGGCATCCAGCGTTTCAGGACGGGGCGATTCGATGATCGATTTTCTCAAGACGACGTTTACCGAGTTTTCGAACGACGCCTGCACGCGGATGGCCGCCGCACTGGCCTATTTCACCATCTTCGCGCTGGCCCCGCTGTTGTACATGCTGCTGATGGTTCTCGGGCTGTACTACCAGGCAACGGGGCAGGGCGGCAGCGACACGGCGCGTGAACAGATCGACCGCCAGATCACGACGATCGTGGGGCCGGCGGCCAGCGAGCCGGTGAAGGAGATCGTCGCAAAGGCGGGCGATCAGCAGCAGGGCGGCGTCTGGAAGTGGATCATCAGCATCGCCGGAGTTCTCGTCGGAGCGACAGGTCTCGTCGCGTCGTTGCAAGATACTCTCAACGAGACTTGGGACGTGCGGCCCGACCCGAATCAGGGAGGACTCAAGAACTTCCTCGTGAAGCGAGTGCTCTCGCTGGGAATGATTCTGGGGATCGCGTTTCTGCTGCTGGTTTCGACGCTGCTGACGTTCTGGGTGCAGGAAATCGTGGGGGCCGGCGGGGCGCTGGTCTCCGATTTCGTGGCGCTGCTCGTCGTGATGTTGCTGTTCGCCGCGATGTTCAAGTACCTGCCCGATGCGATCGTGCGGTGGAGGGACGTGTTTGTCGGCGCCGCCGTGACGGCGGTGCTGTTCGCCGTCGGCAAGTACCTGTTGACCTTCTACCTGTCGCAAGCCGACTTCTCGCAGTTCGGCGCTGCGGCTTCGCTGGCCGTGTTGCTGGTGTGGGTGTACTACTCGTCGCTGATCCTGCTCTATGGAGCCGAGTTCACCCAGGTCTGGGCGCGACGCTACGGCGGAGGCGTCGAACCGGAACCGGGCGCGATCCGACTGGCCGAAAGGACCGAAGCGCCGGCACCAGCTCGCAGTTAAGAGCTGTCTCAGAACCGACGACGACGGGAGGGCGAGGCTCCTGCTGAGCCGCACAGGCCGTGTGCCTTCCGTTCTGGCGAACGACGTTCCATGAGTTTTCATCAGCGCCGCGACCGTCAGGGAGCGCTTGTCGGCGCGGGTTGCCGTAGAA
>JBAQZJ010000341.1:0-2948 GCA_049790855.1 Planctomycetaceae bacterium
GTGCAGGAACTGCGGGGCGACGCCGGGCGACGCGCAGCCCAGTCGCAGCATCGCGCCGGGAACGTGCTGCAGGTAAAACGCGAAGTCTTCGCCGCCGAGGCTCGGCTGCTCGATCTGCGAGACGTAATCGGGGCCGAGGACGGCGACCGACGCCTCTTCGAGCGCGGCGGTCAATCGACGGTCGTTGACGACGCTGGGAATCGCGTGCCGGAACTCCGGCGTGATCGTCGTGCCCGACATCGTCGCCACGCCCGAGCAAACGTCGACGAATCGCTCCAGCAGCGTCTCGCGGGAGTCGGGGTCGATCGTCCGCAGCGTGCCGTTGACTTCGGCCCGCTCGGGAATCGCATTGTGCGTCCGCCCGGCGAGAATTTTCGCGATCGTCAATACGGCGGGGCTGCGAACGTCGATGCGACGGGGCAGCACGCTGTACAGGCTGGTCACGAGCAGGGCCGCCGCGAGAACGGGATCGCGCGTCTGATGCGGCCGCGCCGCGTGTCCTCCGTGTCCGGTCACGGCGACATGCACTTCGTCGCAAGAAGCCGTCAATACGCCGTAACGGATGCCGGCGTGTCCGGCGGGCAGGTTCGGCTCCATGTGCAACGCGAAGATCGCTGCGACGCCGTCAAGCACGTTCTGCTCGATCATCCATTTTGCGCCGCGACTGTCTTCTTCGGCCGGCTGAAACACGAACCGCAGCTTCAGCCCGGGACCGCCGTGTTTCGTCCAGGATTCTCGCACGGCTGCGGCGGCGAAGGCCGCGCCCAGCACGATCGCCGCATGCCCGTCGTGCCCGCAGGCATGCATCACTCCGGGGGCGCACGAGCGGTATTCGACGGCCTTTTCGTCGTGGATGGGCAGCGCGTCGATATCGGCCCGCAGAGCAATTCGAGCGGCATCATTCGATGGTTCGCCGAGCGTCAGATCGGCCGTCACGCCGAGTCCATCGCGCAGCAGCCGCGGTTCAAGTCCCGCAGCCTCCAGTTTGCCGGCGATGAACGCCGTCGTCTCGACTTCGTTGCCGCTCGCTTCGGGATGCCGGTGCAGATGCCGCCGCACCGCGACCTGTTCGGCCGCCAGCCGGGCGACGGCGTCGTCGATGAGCGACCAGTGGGGCATGAAGAAACAGGGAGGTCAGGAGTCAGGAGATCAGAAGTCAGAATACAGCAATCCGAGCCGCGACCGTTAGGGAGCGCTCAGCGGCGTGCGCATGCAAGTACGCGCTTCCTAACGGTCGCGGCTCGGATGATGTTCAAGAACGCACCGCGAGTCAGCGACTTCGGCGGGATCTATCCCACGACCAGTCGGCGAGGTCGCGCTTGTTCTGGATGCGTTCGCCTGGCGGGCGGCCGCCGTGGGCGAAGGTGACGATCGTCTCGGCGCACATCGTCAGCGTGTCGCGATGCGATTCGTCGTCGAGACCCGCGACGTGGCCCGCGAGCAGCACGTTCTCCAGGCCGACGAGCGGACTGGTCGTCGGCAGCGGCTCGGTTTCGAAGACGTCGAGACCCGCGCCGCGCAGGTGTCCCGACTTCAACGCCGCGACGAGTGCCGCCTCGTCGACGAGCGGGCCGCGGGCCGTGTTGATCAAGATGCTGCCCGGCTTCATTTTGGCGAGCCGTTCGGCATTGATCAGGTGGCGGCTTTCGGCTGTCGAGGGGCAGTGGAGCGAAACGTAGTCGCTGCGAGCGAGCAGTTCGTCGAGACCGACCAATTCGATGTTCCATTGCTTGCAGAAGGCAGCGTCGGCATGCGGCTCGAACGCGATGACCTTCATTCCCAGTCCCACCCCGCGCCACGCGACCGCCCGGCCGATTCGCCCGAGGCCGACCAGACCGAGCGTGCTGCCCTGAACCCGCGGCAACGCCTGCCGGACCCAGGCTCCGCGACGAACGGCGGCGTCCTGTCGTGGAAAGTCGCGCGCCAGGCCGAGCAGCAGCGCGAACGTATGCTCGGCGACGCTGTCGTGATTGCAGCCGGGCGCCGTCGTCAGCACGATTCCCAACTCGTCGCACGCCGCCACGTCGACGGCATCGAACCCGACCCCTGCGCGGGCGATCACCCGCAGCTCAGGGCAGGCGGCGAGCACGCGGCGAGTGTGCGGTTCTGAACCGGCGATCAGGGCGACGGCGCCGTCCAGCACCCGGATCAACTCGTCCTCGTTCCAGAGCTTCGCGCTTCGATCGACGACTTGCGGATCGAACCCGGCCGCTCGCAGGATCTCGAAATGAGGACCGGTTTCCGTTCCGAGAGACGTACAGAGAACGCGAGGAGGCATGGGGCAGGCCCGGTGGTAGGAAGATCGTGGTTTAGAGGATGGCGGAAAGCGAATCGAGTGTCGAGCCACCGGCGGCGATCGACACTCGCGATTCCTGCGCAGTCTTGCCCGGTTGAAGCATTCCTTCAGCAGAGGTTCCGTCCGGGAAGTGGCAATGCCGTCGCGTCGCACGTCAATTCTGCTGCTCGTCGCCGTGTTCGCGCCGTTCTTCTTCGGCGCGGTCTCGGTCGCCGCGGGACATGCGCTGCCGGCATATCTTTCCAGGTACGTCGACGGGTTCGATAGCGCGATCATCCTGGCAAACGCGGTGATCGGGCCGGGCGTCGCCGCTGTCTGCGCATTCCAACTGGTGTCTCGCCGACGCTTCAGAGTCGTCGCCGCCGTGCTCTGGTTCTTCGCGTCGCTTCCCGCGTACACGCATTCCTATTTCTTCTTCTGGCAGTGGTTCAGCGATCTCGGCATCGGGATGGTCTATTGACGTTTTGCGATTTTGGGCTGATGGCTGTGGACGACGCGCACAGAGCGCCGCCAGCGCGGCCGGCGCGATTGCGTCGCCCCGAGTCGAACGACGCACGGCTGGGGGCGGGCCGATGATTGTCGATCCCGACCACGAACGTCAAACGCGGCCCGTCCCCAGCCACCCATCGTTTAGCCGCGACCGACGGAAGCG
>JBAQZJ010000342.1:0-17061 GCA_049790855.1 Planctomycetaceae bacterium
TCCTGCGTCCCAAGCCCATAGCTTCTCCTCAGACCATCCCCACGACCAACCGCCGGAACATAGCGCCGGGGATGCCGTTTTTCAACAGGCTGCTAGGCCAGCTGCTGGGGTTCGACACGCAGCGGCCAGAGAAGGAGACCGGAATCGGCCCGGACAATTTATGGGCATTGGGTGAACTGCGTTTCGTGGTGCTAGAAGCCAAGAATCGAGCGGTGGCTGATGCGATCGCAAAGGACTACGTGAATCAACTTAATGGCTCTGTGAACTGGTTCCATGAACGATACGATAACAGCTGCAAGGCTACTCCGGTCTCGTGCCATCGATCGAGGCGCGTCGGCAAGGAGTCCAGTCCATGCGACGGCATGAGAGTGATTGATGATGCATTACTTGAGAAGTTGAAGATCGCGGTACGCGATTTCGTCGGGCAGGTCGCTATGTTGTCTCAATTCGGACAGCACGAGGAAATCGCAAAGCTGCTGGAAGCGCATGGCCTGTCCAGCTCAAAACTGGTCGACACCTTCACGGGCCGAGTCTCTAGGAGGTGATGGGTTCGACACCGGGTTGACGCCGGCAGCCCATCGCACCCTGCTCGACCAAACGAGAACAGCATGATCCCCGAGGACATCCGCCGGAGAGTCGAGCAAGACTTCGGGCCGGAGCAGGCCGAGCGTATCTACCGGCATCTGCTCGATCGGATTCCCGAGGGGCTGCCGAACGGGACGCGGCCGCGGCATCTGCGGTGCATTCTGTATCTGGCGAACGGGAACGAAGCGGCGCTCGAACAGGCGATCGAGACGTGCCTGCAGGACACCCGCGACGTGATGCTCGCCGCCGAGTACGACACGACGCAGGTCGATGACATGCCGCGGCTGCGTGACTTCTCGAAACCGTTCGATCAGGCTCATCTCGTCGATGACGAATGAGCAATGGGAAAGCGGCAGTCGGGGCGGACTTCGATATCCATCCACCCGTGGCCGGACGGCACTTGACAGAGATAGGCCCGACAGAGAACGTCATGGAAGGCGGTCGGCGGTACCGGAACGGCGATCCACTGCGGAGGGGAAATGTCGAATCGCGAAAAAATCGTCAGCGAGGCGTTGGCCATGCCGCCCGAGGACCGAGCCTACGTCGCCGACGTGTTGGAACGGAGTCTTGAAACTGACGGCTTCGCGACGCCCGAAATCGCCGCGGCCTGGTCCAAAGAAATCGACCGCCGGATCGCGGCGTACGATCGCGGTGAAACGAACGCCGTCGATGTCGAGACGTCAAGCCGGCGACTTCGTGAAGTCTTCGCGGCACGGCGACGAGCCGCGACTTCACCATGAACCTTCGCGTCCTGCCCGAAGCGGACGGCGAGACGCTGGAAGCCGCCCTCTGGTACGAAGAACGTCGAACCGGGCTGGGCGAACGGTTTCTTACGGCACGCGAACTGGCGCTGGCGGGAATCGGTGAAAACCCGCAGGGATTGGCAAGGATTGAAGATTACGACGGCCCGCATGAGATCCGCAGGGCCATCCTGCAACGGTTTCCCTACGCCGTCATCGTGCTTTGTCGTTCTAACGAGTTACTCGTCGTCGCGGTCGCTCACCTTCGCCGCCGACCGCTGTATTGGCTCGATAGGCTCGATGACTGACGCCCGTCGGCCGGGACGAGCGACTCGGCAATGCTGGGGCGTCGTGGCAGTCAAGTGTGCGGTATTCGGAGAACAACCACACATGGAAACCCTGCGCGTCAACGGCCGGAACGTCGAGGTTGAGGAAGTCGGCGAAGACGTCGCATTGCGGTGCCGGGTGTTGAAGGTCGTTGACGGGGACGAGTATTTTTTCGAGGCTCTCGTTTCCACCGGGCCTTACAAGATCGACGTGCCGTACGTGCAGCGAATGTCTGAGGAAGAGGTCGCCGCCTTCAAAGCGGGGCGGATCGACATGGCCAGGCTGGCACGAGAGCTGACGGGCGAGTAAGGGCGGGCGTTCAGGCTTTCACCTTGTGCCGTGTCGTCTTCGTCAGCTTGCCGGCGGTGTCGTAAGCACGCCATTCGCCGACCTTCTTGTTGCCGGCGTACTCGCCTTCGTCAAGCAGCTTGCCGTTCGGGTGATACCGCCGCCAGACGCCGGTTTTCTGTTCGTTCGCGTCGAACGAGCCGGTCTGCATCAGTTCGCCGTTCTCGCGGTACCACGTCCAATCACCGGTGATCTTGTCCTTCTCATATCGGCCGACCGCCTTCAGATTGCCGTTGAGCAGGTAGTACTTCCATTCGCCGGTCCTCTCGCCCGCGGCGTACTGGCCGACGCAGCAGACGGAGCCGTCTTTGAAGTGCTGGGTGAAGACGCCGTTGCGAAGATTGCCGTCGGCGTCGTGCCTGCTGTTGTCGATCTTCATGCCACTTCTTCCGGAGTAGTGTCGGTACGCGGAGTCCCGTAGGGTGGGTCAAGCGAACAGGTGGCGCGTGACCTTGCCATCCGGGTGAAGGAGCGCAGACCCACCGGCGCAAGTCGATGGACGGTGCTGGTGGGTCGGCGCTTTGGGAACCCGAGTAACAAGCGATCGTCGTTTTCGTCGCCGGACCCACCCTACGAGACTGCCCCCTTTCATGCAAAACCTTCGTGCCGCCGCCGTGCAGTTCCAGCATCGCCCCGGAGACAAGGCGGCGAACCTCGACGTCGTTCGCGGCTTTGTCGCACAGGCGGCGGACCAGCGCGTCGACCTGATCGCGTTTCCGGAGATGTGTCTCACCGGGTACTGGCATGTGCGGAAGCTCTCGCGGACGGAGGTCGAGGCCCTCGCCGAGCCTGTTCCCGACGGACCGGCGACCGCCGAGTTGCTGCGGCTGTCTCGCGAGACGGGGCTGACGATTGGGGCGGGACTCGTCGAACGCGGCGACGACGGGCGACTGTTCAACAGCTACGTCGTCGCCATGCCCGACGGTCGCGCGGCGTGCCATCGGAAGTTGCACGTGTTCGTCAGTGAACATCTGTCGGCGGGCGATCGTTACACGGTGTTCGACGACCCGCACGGCTGCCGGGTCGGCGTGCTGATCTGTTACGACAACAACCTCGTCGAGAACGCCCGCATCAACGCTCTGGCCGGGGCCGAGGTGCTGCTTGCCCCGCATCAGACGGGCGGCTGCCGGACCCGCAGCCCGCGGGCGATGGGTCCGATCGACCCGGCGTTGTGGGAGCGTCGCCACGACGCCCCGGCGGCGGTCGAGGCGGAGTTCCGTGGACCGAAGGGCCGCGGCTGGCTGATGCGCTGGCTGCCCTCAAGAGCGCACGACAACGGGCTGTTTCTCGTCTTCAGCAACGGCGTCGGCACCGACGACGACGAGGTCCGCACCGGCGGGGCGATGATTCTCGATCCTTACGGCGAAATCCTCATCGAGACCCACCGCCCCGCCGACGACATGGTCGTCGCCGATCTCGACGCGTCGGTTCAGCCGACGTCGTCCGGCCGTCGCTGGCTCATGGCGCGACGGCCCGAGTTGTACGGCTCGCTGACCGTGCCGACCGGCATCGAGCGCGATACGCGGGCGGTCCGGTTCGGCGAGTGATAGACTGGAACGGTTGAACATCCGGCGTTCGGAGCAGGCCATTCGCGACGGCGGATTCGTCGGCGACGCCGGAACCTGTTTCGCCAGTGCAGACGACCCATTGCCATCAAGGAACTGCGATGAAGGCACGCCATCTGATTGCCGGAGCGTTCGCTGCCGCGTTTCTCGTCGTTGCCGCCCGTCCGTCGATCGCGGATGAGTTGCAGGAATCCGACGGGCTGCGTTTCTACCGCGGCAACATGCACACGCATTCGCACTGGAGCGACGGCGACGACTATCTCGAGTCGATCGCTCTCTGGTATCGCGATCACGACTACGACTTTCTCGTGTTCACCGACCACAACGTGCTCGCCGACAGCGAACGCTGGGTCGAAGTCGAGAAGTCGAAAGGCAAACAGAAGGCGTTCGACAAGCTCAAAGCGAACTTCCCCGACTGGGTCGAACAGCGCGAGAACGACGGCAAGCTCGAAGTGCGGCTGCGGACGTTCGTCGAAGTCGTCGAGAAGCTCGCCGTGCCCGGCGAGTTCCTGCTGATTCAGGGCGAAGAGATCAGCGACCGCTACGGCAAGGCGCCGATTCACATGAACGTCAGCCACGTCAAGGAACTCCTCCAGCCCCGCGGCGGAAACAGCGTCACCGAAGTCATCCAGCGGAACGTCGATGCCGCGATCGAGCAGCGCAAGCGCACCGGCCAGCCGACGATCATCCACCTCAACCACCCGAACTTCGGCTATGCCGTCACGGCGGAAGACATCGTGCCGCTCGTCGGCGAGCGGTTCTTCGAGGTCTATAACGGCCACCCGACCGTGCATAACTCGGGCAACGAACAGCACGCCGGCACCGAGCGCATTTGGGACATTGTGCTGACGAAGCGGCTCGCCGAGTTCGACCTGCCTGTCATGTACGGCCTCGCCACCGACGACGGTCACAACTACCACAACATTCCGAGTCGCGGGGCGGAACCCGGCCGCGGCTGGGTGCAAGTGCTGGCGAAGGAATTGACGCCCGAATCATTGATCGAATCGCTCGAAGCCGGCCGGTTCTACGCGAGCAGCGGCGTGAGCCTCAAACGGATCGTTTCGGGCAAGGACGGTCTGACCGTCGAAGTCGACGCCAAGCCAGGCGAGACCTACACGATCGACTTCATCGGCACCCGGCAAGGCTACGATCCCGAGAGCCGGCCCGTCGTCGATGAATCCGGCAAGGAGATCCGGGCGACTCGACTTTACAGCGACACGATCGGCGAGACGTTCGAGAGCGTCAGTGGCCCGAAGGCGACCTATACGTTCACTGGCGACGAACTCTACGTTCGCGCCCGCATCACCTCGTCGACCGACCACCCGAACCCCTCGGAAGTCGGCGACAAGGAGCGAGCATGGGTGCAACCGGTGCCTGGACCGGGGATGCCGCAAACAGCCGCCACGAAGTAAGCGACCGGCAGGCGTCAGCCTGCCGGTGGGTCGAGCGAACGACATCCGTCAGCCGCTTGGTTCGATGGAGCGCCGGCCCACCATCGGACGTCAATCGACGGGGCTGGTGGGCCGGCGCTCATTCCTCTCGATCGACAAGGCAGCGTGTCCTCTTCGCTTGACCCACCCATCACAGTGGCATGGGCGATCGACTACTTGGCAACCTTCTTCGCCTTGCCGAGCTTCCCGCTCGACGCGGCCTTCCCGACCTGCCCTGTCAGCATGCCGCGGAGCGCGGCGAGCAACGCTTCGTTCTTCGCTTTCGGGTCGGGCAGCACGTAGTAGGCGGTCTTCGTGTCGGCGACGCGCAAGTCGGAGCCGACGAGCTTTGCGAGGCTGCGAATCTTCACCGCGTCCTTGTAGCCGAACACCGCGAAGCGGTTCTCTTCCAGTCGGACGTCTTCGATTCCCCAGTTCCGGCAGAGAAGCTGGACCTCTTTCACTTCGATCAGCCGTCCGGCCGGGGCCGGCGGCGGGCCGAACCGGTCGCGCAGCTCGTCGCGGAACTGGTTCAGTTCCTCGAAGCTGCGGACGTTCGACAGTCGGCGGTACAACTCGATCTTGATTCGTCCCGGCGGAACATAGACGTTCGGGAAGAAGGCCGAGACGGGCAGGTCGACGTTCACCGTCAACGGCTCGCGGGCCGGCTCTCCCTTGAGCTGCCGGACGGCGTTCTCTAGAAGCTGGCAATAGAGTTCATAGCCGACCGTGGTGATGTGGCCGCTTTGTTCGCTGCCGAGAATGTTTCCCGCCCCGCGGATTTCCAGGTCGCGCATCGCGATCTTGAAGCCCGCGCCCAGTTCGCTGAACTCCTCGATCGCCTTGAGCCGCTTGACCGCCTGGTCGGTCATCGGCTTGCCTTCCTCGATGAGCAGATAGCAATAGGCTCGGTGCTTGTAACGACCGACCCGTCCGCGAAGCTGGTGCATGTCGGCCAGTCCGTAGCGGTCGGCCTGATGGATGAAGATCGTGTTCGCGTTGGGGATGTCGAGACCCGATTCGATGATCGTCGTCGCCAGCAGGACGTCGAGTTCGCCGCGGACGAACGCGGTCATCGCGACTTCCAGCTCGTCGGTTCCCATCCGGCCGTGGACGACGCCGATCGTCGCTTCCGGCACGATGGCCTGTATCTTCTCTTGGATGCGATGGATGTCGTGAATGCGGTTGTGGACGAAATAGACCTGCCCGCCGCGGTTCAGCTCGCGGATGATCGCGTGGCGAATCAGCGGAGCTTCCCAGCGGGAAATACGAGTCTCGATCGCCTGACGGTCGCGAGGCGGGGTCGTCAGGTTCGAGATGTCGCGGATGCCGAGCAGCGACATATGCAGCGTCCGCGGAATCGGCGTCGCCGAAAGGGTCAGCACGTCGACCTCGAGCCGCAGCTTCTTGAGCGACTCTTTGACCTCGACGCCGAACCGCTGTTCCTCGTCGATGACCAGCAGGCCGAGATCCTTGAACGTCACATCGGGCGACACGAGCCGGTGCGTGCCGATGACGATGTCCAGCTCGCCTTTCGACAGTTTCTCGACGATCTTTTTCTGTTCGCCCTTGGTGCGGAACCGCGACAGGCCGTCGATGACGATCGGAAACTCGGCCATGCGGGCGTTGAAGCTGCGGTTGTGCTGCTCGGCGAGGACGGTCGTCGGCACGAGGATTGCGACCTGCTTGCCGGCGTCGACCGCTTTGAACGCGGCCCGCATCGCCACCTCGGTCTTGCCGTAACCGACGTCGCCGCAAATCAGCCGATCCATCGGCCGCGGTCGCTGCATGTCGTCCTTCACGGCCACGATCGCGACGGCCTGGTCGGGCGTCTCTTCGTAAGGAAACGCCGTCTCGAACTCCTCCATGTAGTGCGAGTCGGAAGGGAAGGCGATGCCCGGTTTCGCCTCGCGTTCGGCGTGCAGCCGGAGCATGTCGGAAGCCATGTCGCGGACGGCGTCGGCGACCCGCCGCTTCTTGTTCGCCCAGGTCGTCGTGCCGAGCTTCGACAACGGCGGGGCCGCCTTCGCCGCCCCGACGTACTTCTGAACGAGGTGAATCAGGCTGACCGGCACGAACACGCGGACGTTCTCGGCGAATTCGAGTTCGAGATGCTCCTCCTTCTGCTCGCCCTTCTCGAGAATCTTCATCCCGCGGAACCGGCCGATTCCGTTGACGAGGTGGACGACGAGGTCGCCCTCGTTGAGATCGAGAAACGTCTCGATCGCCCGCGACTCGTGCCGTGGCTTGCGAGCCTGGCGTACGACGTCGACGCGTCCGAACAGCTCATGATCGCTGAGAACGACGAGCTGTTCGGGAACGAGCCGAAAGCCTTTGGTGAGGCGACCGAGGCACAGGCTGACTTTTGAGTTGAGGGATGAGGGTTGAGAGTCGAGGGTTGAAGGTTGAAGGTCGGGTTGGCCGTTTTGTGGGCCTTCCGCGCCGGGGGCCGTCTCTGCAATCAACTCGCCGAGCCGTTCGCGTTCTCCCTCGTTGTGACAGGCGAGTAAGACTCGTTCGTCGCGCCCGAGAGCCGCCGCGAGTTCTTCGAGCGCGTGCTTGGGGCTGCTGAACCGTTCGACGCTTTCGACATGCAGCCGGCAGGTCGTTTCGTAACTGTCGACGCCGAGCGACGAGACGGTCACGCTCGGCTGCTCCGTCAGCCGTGCGAGCGTCTCTTCGACGGTGAACAGCCCCGCCGTATCGTCGAGCCGCGAGAGGTAATGCCGACCTTCGTCGACGATGTCCGTCGGCTCGACGAGCACGACGGCGGCGCTTGAGGAGAGCGAATCGAGAAGGGAGTTGGGATGTGGGATTGGGGATGTGGGATGTGGGAAAGGATTCTGCGACTTCCCACATCCCATTTCCCACATCCCATTTCCCACATCCACGACAAGCAGTCGCACTTCCTTCAGTTCTTCGATCTTCCTCTGTGTCTCGGCGTCGAACCGGCGAATGCTTTCGACGTCGTCGCCGAAGAACTCGATCCGATACGGGTCTGTCGTGTCGGCCGGCCAGACGTCCAGAATGCCGCCGTGCATGCTGAACTCGCCCGGCCGGTCGATCGCGGCGACTCGCTCGAACGAGCGTTCGATCAGCCACCGCATCAGTTCTTCGGGATCGAGTTCGTCGCCGACCCGAATCGTTCGCGATGCTCCCTCCCGGATCGACCGATCGGGCACCGGTTGCATCAGGGCCGCGAGGCAGGCGAGCAGCAGATGCGGCGGCCGATCGGATTCGAGATCCTCCAGCACGCGGAGCCGTCGCCCGAACACCGGATCGGTCGGGCTGATTTCGCGCGGCGGCGTTTCCCAAGCGGGAATGACGAGGGGCCGCCGCCCCTCGGCATCTTCGAGGAACGCTGCCAGGTCGGCCGCGAAATCGTCCACTCCCGCCATTCGCGGCAAGACGACGAGCAACGGCCGATCGAGGTTCCGGGCCAGCGCCGCCGCCGCGGCAGCGGCACATGACCCCCAAGCCCCGTCGATCGTGCCGCTGTCGCCCCGGGCAAGAGCGGCCAGCACGGCTACGAACCCCGGCTGGCGCGCAACGAGGGCGGGCAGGTCGGCGAGAGAACCGGCCGGCGACAGGCTGTCGGATTCCACGGGCGCATCGCCCCGACCCGCCGACGCGGGCCGCATCGTCCGCATGGTCGGAAATTGTAACAGCAGACGGGGCGACGGCTACGGATCGCGGAGCGGCGACGGCGTTCTGTACGTTATGCGCAGTTCTGCCGACTGGACTTTCCCACGTTTCGCGGGCACTCGATCAAGAGCGTGTCATGGAACGCAAGGAGAGCTTTTGACGCTCGGCCTCGATGAGCGCTTCCTGACGGTCGCGGCTCTGAGGTCGGCGTTCCTCGGCATCTGAAGGCGGCAGGAACGTCCGATCCACCGGCAGGCGGACGCCTGCCGCTCGCCGATTCGGGGGTCTTTTCTCACCGCTTGAGCGCCTCCGCCTTCACGTAGATCTCCTTGGGCGGTTGCTCGTAATACTGGAACATCGCCGGGCAGATCCAGCCTTCCATCGGCGGGTCGTCGAGCTTGTAGTAGTTGCCGCCCATGTCGCCGCGAAGCCACGTCAGCTTCTTCTGATACTCCGGGAACGGCTGGGCCGAGAACAGCAGGCGGAAGCCCTGTTTCGCGTCGGGAACGTCGGCGACGAGAACGTCGATCATCTCGGGCACTCCCGCGACGAACGGCTCCTGTTCCAGACCGACGCGGGGGTCGTCGAAGACCCACGTTCCGGCGTGCCAGTATGGGGCGATGACCATGATCGCGTTGCTGTTGGCCATCAGTCGGCCTTTCGGAACTGCCGCCGAACGGACATAGGCCCATGTCGCCAGCCCTCCGACAAGCACCGCCGTCACGAACACCGTCGCCAGCAGCTTCCAGCGGGTGTTCAGTCGTGCGGACATGGTTCGATCGGCTCTCGCCGTAGCCAACGACGGCGTGTCTCGAACGGCCGCCAATCACCGGCCGTCGGCGCGTTGCTCCGGCAGGCGGGTGTCGTCCGGTGCGTGTGGTGGGGTTCGCGGTGAGACCGGCCTGCCTTCCAGCGGCAGAATCTCGACCGTGATTTCGTTCGGAACAGAATAATCGGTCTGCATTCCGGCGGGAACCTGGTTCGAGGGGGCGTTCGCCCAATGGCCGTCGTTCCGCTGTTCGACCGGGGTTCGGCGATCGTTCGCGCGACGCCGATCGTTCGGCGGAAAACCATCGACGATGATCAGAGGTTCCACAGCGCGGGAGCCGGTCGAAGCGTCGTCGGTGGAGGGTGCAGGGGATTCGTCGGCGGCGGAGGGCGTGTCGTGCGGCGAGCGAGTCACCGCAGCCGGCGTGGTGTCGGTCCGGGGGAACGAGATCACGGCGACGAGCACACCGCAGGCGACCAGTGCCAGCGTCGCCAGCGCCGTCTTCCAGCCGGGTCGATGGTTCGCCCGCGTCGGCGCCGTCACCGAGTCGACGGATTCCGGCAACGATTCGTGGTCGGCGAGCGCATGCAGCTCGTGCGGCATCTCGCGGGCGAAAAAGTCGCTCAAGAGCCGTTCGAGAGCGTCGTCGGTGGGTGGTGAACTCGTCATGGGCAGTGGCCTGCTGCGCCGGTCGCCGGTGGATGGAGTTGCGAAGCAGGGAATCACAAGTTGTTCGGAACGGGAAAACCATCGTCGCGTAACAGTTCGGCGAGGCGTCGCCTCGCACGCGAGAGCCGCATGTCGATCGCCGCGGCCGAGATGCCGAGCACGCCTGACATGCGGGCGCTCGACCATCCGAGCGCATAACGCAGCACGAGCACTTCGCGGTCGTCTTCGCGAAGATCCGCAAGACAGGCCCGCACGCGGGACTGCGTTTCTGCGGCCTCCATCCGGTCGAGCGGGTCGGTCGGATCGCCGGCGAAGTCGTCGAGATACTCGGCCGGCCGGGCGGCGTGCCGCTTGCGGCGGGCGACGTCCCGCAGCCAGTTCCGACCGACGCGCACGAGCCAGGCTTTCACGTCGCGAAGCGCCTCCCGGTCCTGCGAATGCAGTCGCAGAAACGCTTCCTGAAGCGCGTCGCGGGCCAGATCGGGGTCGCAACACTGGGCATAAAACACGGCCCACAATTCGCGTGCATGTTCGTCGTAGACCGCCTGCATCCAGACAGCAAGGGGGGCCGCCTCGGCGCAGACCGTGGGCGGCTCGGCTTCGCCGACCACTCGACCCGCCGGGGCCGCGTCGTGCTGCATGCGCCGTTACCTTCGCCGGTGTCCTTCGAAGGCCGGCGGTCGGACGTTCGGCCCGGCCGCCGCGAGAGAGACGTTCGTTGTATTGTCGTCTAACGGGGAACTGGAAAAAAGGGGCGAGCAGCAGGCGTCAGCCCGATCAGAGCCGCGACCGTCAGGGAGCGCGTTTGGGCGGGGCGAGGTCGTCAAACGCTCCCTGACGGTCGCGGCTTTGAAGGCACCGCTCTTTTCGGCTCGTGGACCGTTCGCGCCGCACCCCGTATACTCGCCGTTTTCCATCTTCGACGGGCAGGACACAGCATGGCGGGCACGGTGGCCGCGGGGCCGTATTATCTCGGAATCGACGTCGGCGGGACGAACATCAAAGCCGGTGTCGTCACGGCGGCAGGCGTGCCGCTGACCGGCGCCGTCAAGGTCAAGACGCAGGCCGACAAGGGGCCGGAGGTCGGCCTCGACAACATCGAAGCCGCCGCCCGCCAGGCCGTCGAAGCCGCGGGACTGGAGCTGACCGAGCTGCATGCGATCGGCCTCGCGACGCCCGGCCCGATGGACATCAAACGGGGCATGCTGCTCGCGCCGGCGAACCTGCCGCAGTGGCACGATCTGCATGTTCGCGACGAGACCGCCCGCCGTCTCGGCAAGCCGACGCTCTTGCAGAACGATGCGAACGCGGCTTCTTACGGCGAGTTCTGGATCGGCGCCGCCAAAGACGCGGGCAGCCTCGTGTTCTGGACGCTCGGCACGGGCATCGGCTGCGGCATCATCTACGACGGCGAGATCATCGACGGCGCGCATTCTCACGGCAGCGAGTGCGGCCACATCATCATCGACATGGACGGTCCCCGCGTGCATCCCGGCACCGGCCAGCGCGGCACGCTCGAAGCCTATGCCTCGGCCCGCGCCGTCGTCGCCCGCTGCAAAGAGGCCCTCGCTGCCGGCCGCAAGTCGTCGATCGCCGATCGCATCGCCGCGGGGGACAAGCTGACGCCCAAACTGATCGCCGAAGAGGGCGAGAAGGGCGACGAACTCTCGGACGAGATCGTCATGGAGACCGCCCGCTACCTCGGCATCGGCACCGTCACGCTGATGCACACGATCGACCCCGAGATGGTGCTGCTCGGCGGTGCGATGACGTTCGGGCAGAACGACACCGCACTGGGTCGCCGCTTCCTGAAACGCCTGCAGGACGAAGTTCAGGCCCGCGCCTTTCCCGCCTGCTACGAAAACACCCTGATCGATTTCGCCACCCTCGGCGGCGACGCCGGGTTCATCGGCGCGGCAGGATTCGCGCGGAAGGCGTTCCGGCCGTAGGTCAGGCGAGCGGCAGGCGTCAGCCTGCCGGTGCGTGCCCTCGCTGTTTGCAACCCGGTTAAGAGGATTCGACGGACGGGTGGTCCCGTTTCGACGGGACGTCGAAAATCGCTCCCTGACGGTCGCGGCTCTGATGAGGCGCTGCGATCTCGGGGCGCTGAAGGCGCATACGACTCACTCGACAGGGCTGACGCCTGCCGATTGCCTGGCTGCCGATTGCCTCGGGCAGGAGTCCGACCTATGGGCGAACCGAGGCTGCGCCGGTGGCAGGATGTGCGTCGGCCTCGAACAATGAAGGTGTCGGCACCGTTCCATTCGAGGAAGTCGATTCCACAAGAGGCCATGCGATGAAGACGTTAATGACCACCCTCTTTCTCACCGCCGCGACGCTGCTGGCGACGGCGGAGACCGCCGAAGCCCAGTGGTACTCCGGCACGCCGTACGCACGCGGCTACACTCCCTATGACTCGGGGTACTCGCCGTTTTACGGCTCTTACTACGGCAGCAACTACTATCCCGGCGGGTACGGCGTGCAGACCTTCAGCTACGACACGACGCTGCCGGGCGGGGGAAGTTACGGCTACTCGTACCGCCGGCCGGGGTACTACGGGGCGTACCGCAGCCCGTCCTACGGGTATGCCTACCCCGGCTACTACTACCGGCCGGGATATTACGTCTGGTTCAACAACTGACGGCCGACGTCCGCCGCGGTCTGGAGAACAAACCATTCGGTCTGGAGAACAAACGATGAAGACACTTCTTGCGACGAGCCTCGCGGCAGCCTCGATGCTGACGGGGGCCGTCATGGTCCAGGCACAGAGTGAGCACTCGCTCAGATGGCACGGGCCGGGCGTACTGCGTGGCGGCGATGACGACCGCGGACGGATCGGCGGCGGGCGCAACTATTACGTCGCTCCCTACTACGGCGGCTACGGCTATTCCTACGGTTATCCCGTGTACGCGGCGCCCTACTCGTACGGCGGGCCGGCGTATGGGTATCCGTACGGCGGCTACGGCTATTCGAGTCCCGGGTACAGCTTTCCCACCTACGGCTACTCCTACCCCGGCGTCTACTGGAGCTATTGAGGGTTGAGGGACGAGGGCACGGATCGCGGTCCGCCGATCCTTCTGAGTCCTGAACCGGCCCGGTCGTGGCTCCGTTTGGTGTGAGAAGCCCGGCTTCTTTCGGCGGAACTGACCCACGACCCCCGGCCCGTTCCCCTCGACCGGTTCGCCCCGGCAGGATACGATAGGCGTTCGCCTGTCGCGGTTTGCGTCCAGCGGCCGCCGAGGCGCGATCGCTTCCGGATGCCCGACCGGGCGGTCCGCTCCCTCCTTCGAGCTTCCTTCCTCGCTGATTTTCCGTATGGACCCGCAGTACATTCGCAACTTCTCGATCATCGCCCACATCGATCACGGCAAGAGCACGCTGGCCGACCAGTTGCTGCTCAAGACCGGGGCGATCACGCAGCGCGAGTTCCACGAGCAGATCCTCGACGACCTCGACGTCGAGCGCGAGCGGGGCATCACGGTCAAGGCCCGCACGGTCGCCATTCCGTACAAGCACACGAACGGCAAGACCTACGAACTGAACCTGATCGACACGCCCGGCCACGTCGATTTTCATTACGAGGTCAACCGCAGTCTCGCCGCCTGCGAAGGGGCGCTGCTGCTCGTCGACGCCTTCCAGGGCGTGCAGGCGCAGACCGTCGCCAACGCTTATGCCGCGATCGAAGTCGATCTCGAGGTCATTCCGGTCGTCAACAAGATCGACCTGCCGGTGACGCGGGTCGACGAGGTGCTCGAAGAGATCGAGACGATCCTCGGCCTCGACCCCTACACCGCGCTGCGGGTCAGCGCGAAGAAGGGGCTGAACATCGACGACGTGTTCCAGGCGATCGTCGAACGCATCCCCCCGCCCAGCGGCAAGGCTGACAACCCGCTGCAGGCACTCGTCTTCGACAGCAAGTACGACTCTTTTCGCGGCGTGGTGACTTACGTCCGCGTTGTCGAAGGCACGCTTCGCAAAGGGCAGCAGATCCGCTTCATGCGGGGAGGCACGACCCATCAGGTGCTCGATCTCGGCCAGTTCCGGCCGCGCATGACGCCCGTCGAGACGCTCGGCCCCGGCCAGGTCGGCTTCCTGCTGACCGGCGTGAAAGAGATCGACAAGGTCGACGTCGGCGACACCGTGACCGACCCCGCACGGCCCGCCGCGGTCGCGCTGCCCGGCTACAAGAAGCCGAAGCAGATGGTCTTCTGCGGCATGTACCCGACCGACTCGAACGACTTCGAGAAGCTCCGTGACGAGCTGCAGCGGCTGAGCCTCAACGACAGCAGCTTCTCGTACTTTCCCGAAACGAGCGACGCCCTCGGCTTCGGCTACCGCTGCGGCTTTCTGGGCATGCTCCACATGGAGATCGTCCAGCAGCGGCTCGAAAAGGAACAGGACGTCGACCTGATCCAGACGGCCCCGAACGTCACCTACGAACTGCTGCTGCGCAACGGAGAAGTCCTCACGATCGACAACCCGCAGGCGATTCCCGACCCGAGCACGATCGACGAGTTCCGCGAGCCGATCGCCAAGGTCTCGTACATCCTGCCCAAGACCTACATCGGCCCCATCATGCAGCTCTGCGAAGAGCGGCGGGGCACCTACAAGACCACCGAGTACATGGGCCCCGACCGCGCCCAGCTCGTCTACGAAATGCCGCTCGCCGAGATCGTCTACGACATGTACGACAAGCTCAAGAGCGTGACCAGCGGCTACGGCACGATGGACTACGAGGTCATCGGCTTTCTGGCCGCCGACCTCGTGAAGATGGACATCATGGTCAAGGGCGAGAAGGTCGACGCCCTGAGCACGATCACCCACCGCAGCACCAGCGCCCGCCGCGGCCGCAGCCTGTGCAAGAAGCTCAAGGGCGAGATCACCCGGCACCAGTTCGAGATTCCGATCCAGGCGGCGATCGGCGGCAAGGTGATCGCCCGCGAAACGATCTCGGCCCTCCGCAAGAACGTCACCGCCAAATGCTACGGCGGCGACATCACCCGCAAGCGGAAACTGCTCGAAAAGCAGAAAGAGGGCAAAAAGCGAATGAAGCAGTTCGGCAGCGTCGAAATCCCCCAGAAAGCGTTTCTGAGCGTGCTGAACACGGGGGATGAGGGGTAGGGTTCGCTGCGCTCGCGAAGAAGCCCGGCTTCTCGCAGAAGCCGGGCTTCTGATGTCCTTGGTTCACCCCAACCGCAGCATCACCACGCTCCACTTCGGCAAGTTGATGAAGACTCGGCCGTCGGGTTGCGTTTCCGGTTCGTAAAACGCATTGCCGGCACCGTTCCAGCCGCCGAAGGTGGCGTCCTGGGTGCAGAGGATTTGTGTCCAGCGGCCGAACTGGCCGCCGGTCGAGACGGCGTAGGAATGGTCGGCGAAGTTGGTCTCGCCGAGGTTGGCGACGGTCAGGACCACGTTGCCGTTCGACCAGCGTTTGAAGGCGATCACGCCGTTGTCGCGGTCCTCCTGCGTGATTTGGAGCGTCGCCGAGCGGAGGGCGGGATTGGCCCACCGCAGATGATTCGCGGCGGCGACGAGTCGCCGCATTGGCATCGCAGTCTCGTCGCCGGCGATCGACCAGTCGAAGCGGTGGTCGCCGTTGGCGTCGCGGCCGTCGTGCCAGTAGCCCCACGCGACTTCGGGGGCGCCCATGTGGCATGCAGTGCCCATGAACAACATCGGCGTACACGGCATCGCGACGTTGAGCGCCCAGGCCAGCCTCGACTTCGCTCGGGCGTGCCAGTCGTGGCGTCCGCCGAACAGGTCGACGATGTAGCGATGGCGTGAATCCCAGTTCGTCTTGCCGTGCTCGGCGTCGCCGTTCTGCTGGTCGCCGACGTCGTCGTGACAGCCGGTGAGATACTTGACAAGGTTCCACGGCCGGTCGAAGCCGTCCCATCCGAGAATGCGTTTGATGCGATCGACCGGTGCGTCGCCGTTCAAGGCGCGCTGCGCTTCGTGATGGGCTTCGGCCTGCCAGGTCGCACAGAAGTTGCCGTAGGTGGTGATCCAGCGATCGGCGGGGTGATTCTCGGCGATGAGATACTTGCTCGGGTACTGTTGCCGAAGCTGTCCGACGACTTCGGCGAGCGTGGGACCGTCCATCTCGCCGGTCAGGTCGAACCGCAGGCCGTCGGCGTTAAAGTCGTCGAAGTACATGCGGGCGTTCTGCAGGAAGTAATCGCGGACTTCGCGCTTCCACCAGGCCGGCCGCGGCCCGTGATGCCGCGTGTGGCCGCCGCCCTCGAAGTAGATGCCGCCGTTGCCGTCCTGCTGCCAGCCGTCGTATTCCCAGAGCACGCTGTCGCCCGGTCCGGCGTGGTTGTAGACGACGTCGAACACGACGGCGAGACCGTGGCGGTGCGCGGCTTCGACGAGATGCTGCAAGCGGTACGGCGAACCATAGGCCGACTCCATCGCGAAGAACGCCGCGGGGTTGTAGCCCCACGAGCGCTCGGCGGCGAACTCCTGCACGGGCAGGAACTCGATCGCGCTGAAACCCAGCCCCGCGATGTAGCCCAGCTTCGACTCGACGTCGGCAAAGGTCGCGATGTCCTTGTTGAAGCCGTCGTTCCGACCGGCGAAAGAGCCGACGTGCAACTGGTAGATGATCCAGTCTTCGAACCAGGGCGTGCGAAACTCCGACCAGCGCGGCGGAGCGTCGGTCACGACGATCGAGGCGTTCTCGCTTTGACCGTCGCGGGTCAGCCCCGAATGCAGCACGTCTCGGGCCGCGGCGTCGAGCCGTTGCGAGACGCGGCGATCGGCGGGAAGACCGTCGTTGGTGATCTCGAAACGATACAGGTCGCCGACGTTCCCGCCGGGCACGTCGGCTTCCCAGTACCCGTCGGCGTCGCGCACGAGGTCGGTGGCGTGCGTCGGACCGTCGGCGTCCCACCGGTCGCCCTGCTGCAACAGCACGCGCACCCGGTTCGCATGCCAGGCCCACACGCGGAAGGCACACCCTCCGTTGTGGGGCGTCG
>JBAQZJ010000343.1:0-1806 GCA_049790855.1 Planctomycetaceae bacterium
CGACGGGAGCACGTCATAAAACGTGCTCCCGTCGGTCGCGGCTAAACAGGGACGCCATGTCGATCGCCACGCCCAAACCCGCGCTCGCCACCGAAACGCTGACGGTCGCCTTGATCGGCAACCCCAACACCGGCAAGAGCACGCTCTTCAATGCGCTGGCCGGCATGAAGGCCCGCGTCGGCAACTATCCCGGCGTGACGGTCGAGAAGAAAGTCGGCAAATTCCGTCACGGCACGCAGCACGTCACCGTGATCGACTTGCCCGGCACTTACAGCCTCTCGCCGCGCACACCTGACGAAATGGTGAGCGTCGACGTGCTGCTCGGTCGTCAGGCCGACGTGCCGCGGCTCGACGCAGTCGTGTGCATCGTCGATGCGAGCAATCTCGAGCGGAACCTCTACCTGTTCGGTCAGGTGCGCGAACTCGGCCTGCCGACCGTCCTCGTGCTGAACATGACCGACGTCGCCGCCGCGCGCGGCGTGTCGATCGACACGCCCGGCCTCGCCGAACGGCTCGGCGTGCCGGTCGTCGTCATGCAGGCCCACAAACGTCACGGTCTCGCCGAGTTGAAAGAGGCGATCGCACAGGCCGTCGGATCGCCGTCGCGGCCGTTCGACCGCGTGCTGCCCGACGCTTTCTACAACGAGGCCGACGCGCTCGGTGACTGGCTCGCCAGCCGGAGCGGCGACGAGGTGCCGACATACCTCCGCGAGCGATTGCTGCTCGACGTCGGCGGTCAGACGGAACAGGTCTTCGTGCGTCGGGCCGGGCCGGAATTGTCGGCGCGACTCGCCGACATTCGGCAGCGTCTTGGTGAAGGTGGTTGCCGATTGCCGACCGCCGAACCGCTCGCCCGCTACCGCTGGGCGCGCGAACAACTGACCGGCGTCGTGACCCGTCGCACCGTCGACGCCGCGACGACGAGCGACCGCATCGACCGCGTCGTCACGCACCGCTTCTTCGGCGTCGCGCTGTTCGCGGCGATCATGGCGCTGATCTTCATTTCGCTCTACTTCTTCGCCGCGCCATTGATGGGCTACGTCGAAGCCGTCCAGGATTGGGTGGCCGGGCTGGTCTCCGGCAGCGTCGAACCCGGACCGCTGCGCAGCCTGCTGGTGGACGGCGTGATCGCCGGCGTCGGCGGGGTGCTCGTCTTCCTGCCGCAGATCGCGCTGCTGTTCCTGTTCATCGCGATCCTGGAAGACTGCGGCTATATGGCGCGGGCGGCGTTCGTGATGGACAAGGCGATGACGAAGCTCGGACTGTCGGGCAAGAGCTTCGTGCCGCTGATGTCGAGCTTCGCCTGCGCGATTCCCGGCGTGATGGCGACGCGCGTCATCGAGAATTACCGCGATCGGATGGTCACGATCCTCATCGCCCCGCTGATGAGCTGCAGCGCCCGCCTGCCCGTCTACACGCTGCTGATCGCGCTGTTCATTCCCGCGTCGCAACCGGTCAAGCAGGGGCTGGTGCTGTTCGCGATGTATTCTCTCGGCGTGCTGGTCGCGATTCCCGTCGCGTGGATTCTCAAGAAGACCTGGTTCAAGGGCGATCCGCCGCCGTTCGTCATGGAACTGCCCGGCTATAAATGGCCGAGCCTGCGAAACGTGCTGTTCCGCGTCTACGAGCGGAGCCAGGCGTTCGTGACGCGGGCCGGCACGCTGATTTTCGCCGCGAGCGTGCTGATCTGGGCGGCCGGTTACTTTCCCGGCGACCGCGAGAAGCTGCACGCTCTCGAAGCAGAGATCGAATCGATCGACGCCGACGATCCCGCCTCGCAGGCGAGATTGGAGCAGCTCGGCGAAC
>JBAQZJ010000344.1:0-3869 GCA_049790855.1 Planctomycetaceae bacterium
GTACGATGTCATGGCGGTTTCTCGCGGAGATGAATCGGGATGGCCGAACGGTTCGGCCCAATCGCTTGATCGTAGAGCCGCCGAGCCGCCCCCCGCAAGAACCTGTCTGGATTCCGACCGGGAAAAATGCCGAGGCGGCCCGACCTTGCGGGTCGGGCCGCCTTGGCTCAGACCTCACTTCCGCGCAGCCTCGACCGCCGGCCTCGTTCCGGCGACCAGTTTCTCCTCCGGCAGGCGGGAGTGCATGCGGACGAAGTAATTGCGCACCTGCTCGGGATGCTGCGGGTCCGAGAGCCGAAGCCGGTAGAAGCCATCGACGACCTCGCCGGGGAAGTTCCGGCTGACCGGGTCGATTTTCACCGGCTGCAAACTGCTGATCTCGACCGTCTCGGCCGCGACGTTCCCGGCCGGCGGCTCGATCTCATGACCGGCGTGATGCCCCCGCCGGCCCTCCTCCTTCGGCGACAAATCGAACAACCGCAGCCACGTGAACGTCGCGCCGTTCCGATCGGCGATCTTCACGAACCGCGAACGGATCGCTTCTTCGCGGAAGTCGATGTGGACGTTCTGCTCCACCGGAAACTCGAACGCAGGCGTTCCGGCCTGCACCCGTTTCTTATGGGTGAGACGGAGCGAGGGAGGACGGGCGGCTTTGGCGACGTTCGCCCCGGCCTGCGGCTGCTCGGCGTCTTGCGACGCGGTCTTCTCGCCATCGGCGCTACGTTGAGACGATCCGCCGAGCCAGCAGTTCGGATGGGAGCATTGGGAGTCGCACTCGCCGAACGCCAGCGTGTCGTAGATGACGACCTCTTCCCACAAGAAACAGTCGGTCTCCATGCCGCTGTTCGGCGGAAACTTGTAGACGACCCAGAAGTTGGGGCCGGGACCGGGGCTACCGGCACCCTCGATGAACTGCGGGCAGTAGCAGTCGTCCGTGATGCCGCCAGCCGCTTGCGATTGCTGCGTCGGCTGCGGCTGGGTGCCGCAGTCGTCGCAGCCGGCGGCCGGCTCGGCGCCGAGCAGGGCGAGGGAGAGAACGAGATAGGACGCCATGGCGACTTCTCCTCCGGGGGGATCGGAACGACCGAACGCTTCGGCCGATTCGTCTCAAGGTAGAGCGCGCGAGCCGCGATTCGCAAGAGGCTGCTTCGCCCCGCCGGACATTTTCGCGAAAGACGCCGCGCCGGTCCCGGCAGGGTTTCCATGCTTCAAGGTTCGTCGTAGACCGAGCAGCGCAAAGCGATGGGTCTCACCGTCGCCGGGAAACGTCGAGTCCTATGAAGTCGAACCGTATGAATGTCGTCTTCGCGCCTGGTCCCCCTCTCCCTGGGGAGAGGGGTCAGGGGTGAGGGGAGTCCCTGTGCGTTCTTCGCGGCTTGGCACGTTTCCAACGTCGCTGCCTGGACGGATCCGCGCCCGGCGCCAAACGGCGCCCCTCACCCCCGGCCCCTCTCCCGAGGGAGAGGGGAGACGACGCCCGAACGTCGAATCGCTTCGGAACCTACAAAATCAGAATCGATGCTCCACTATGCGTCGGTCGCATTCCGCAGGCATTCGACGACGACGCGGATCGCGTCGTAGGGCACGTCGTCGCCGAGCCGCTCCTTGATCGGACGCAGCAGTTCGAGACCGGTCTCCGACGCGGCTTCGCGAATACGATCGGCGAGCGCCGCCTCGACCCACGGACTCGGGTCGGTGACGCGCTCTTCGCGCAGATAGTCGGCCAGGTAGCCTTGCACCGTCGAGACCGCCCGCCCCTGCCGCTCGGCGACCTGTTCGACCGACAACCCCTCGCGAAACAGCGGGAAGCAGGCGACGGCCCCGGCCGACGGGCCGCGAACGGGAGTGGCTGGGGCATCATGCCCCAGTTCGTCGGCGGGAGCGACGTCGGTTGACAGTCCGGTCTCTTCGCAGTGGTTGCTGATCGCGTCGAGGAACGCCTGGCCGAACACTTCCGCCTTGAGCTGGCCGACGCCGCGAATCGTCAGCAGTTCGTCGCGCGAGGTCGGCCGTCGACGCGCGAAGTCGCGCAGCGTCGCATCGTTGAAGACGACGTAGGGCGGGACGTTTTTTTCCTCGGCGAACTCGGCTCGCAGCGTCCGCAGTCGCTCGAACAGTTCACGATCGACGCCGGCCCAGCCTTCGTCGGCGGCCGGTCGCCGCTGCCGCTTCGACTTCGGAGGCGCGGGACGCAATAATCGCGGTTCGACCTCTCCCCTCAGCAGCCGTCGTCCTTCCGGCGTGACGTGTAGCACACCGTAATCGCCGCCCTTCTTCAAATAGCCCTGTCCGAGCAACTGGTCGATCCAACCGCGAACGGCTTTTTTAGTTTCTCCATCCAGCAGCCCGAACGTGCTGAGCCGGTGATGCCCGGCCTGCGTAATGCGGTCTTCCTCCGAGCCGACGAGCACCTGGGCGGTGTACTCGGCCCCGTAACGCTGCTCGAGCCGCACGACGCAGGAGACGATCTTCTGCGCGAGCACGAGGGCGTCGGGCACGAGATCGATCTCGCCGAGACAGACGTCGCAGCCGCTGCCGCACCCGCCCTGCTCGAACGGCTGGTCGAAATGCTCGACGAGCGTCTTATGGCGGCAGGCGGCGCCGGCGCAGTACGCCGCCATCTCGTCGAGCGAGGCGAGTGCCGCGGCATGAGCATCGCCGGTCAGGTCGCTTTGCATCCGCTTCCAGAGCGCGATGTCGGAGCCTGAGTAGAGCAGCACGCATTCGGCCTCCAGCCCGTCGCGGCCTGCCCGGCCGGCTTCCTGCTGATAATGCTCGAGTGTCTTGGGCATACCGCTATGCACGACGAATCGCACGTTCGACTTGTCGATGCCCATGCCGAACGCGACGGTCGCCACGACGAGGTCGGCCTTGTCCTCGAGAAAGGCGTCCTGGTGGCAATGCCGGTCGCGGTCGGACAGCCCGGCGTGATACGGCACCGCCTTCAGACCGCGAGCCTTGAGCGCCGCCGTCAGTTCGTCGACTTCCTTGCGGCTGATGCAGTAGATGATGCCGCTTTCGCCGACATGCCGGCCGACGACTTCGATCACCTGATCGAGCCGGCTTTCCCGCCGGCGGACACGGTACGTCAGGTTCGGTCGATCGAAATCGCCGATGAGAAACTGCGGCTCGTCCAGCCCGAGCTGGCTCGCGATGTCGCGGCGAACGCGCTCGGTCGCCGTGGCCGTAAAGGCATGCACACCGACGCCGGGGAACCGTTCCTTGAGGATCTGAAGGCGGCGGTATTCGGGCCGGAAATCATGTCCCCACTGGCTGATGCAGTGCGCTTCGTCGATCGCGAAGAACGCGACGTCGCTTTCGGAAAGAAAGTCAAGCATCCGCTCGGTGACGAGCCGTTCCGGCGCCGCATATAACAGTCGCAGTTTCCCGGCTCGAACGTCGTCGGCGACGGCGCGACGTTCGTCGTTCGACAGCGTGCTGTTGACGCACGAGGCTGCGACGCCGCAGGCCCGCAACGAATCGACCTGGTCCTTCATCAGCGAGATCAGCGGGCTGACGACGACCGCCAGCTTGCCGCTGCACACCGCCGGTACCTGGTAACACAGGCTCTTGCCCCCGCCGGTCGGCAGTACGACGATGCTGTCGCGATTCGCGGCGACGGCGTCCATCGCCTCGCGCTGCAACGGCCGGAAGCTCTCGTAGCCCCAATGCTCTTTGAGCGCGGCGAGCAACGGGTCCGACGAGATCTCGGCGACCATGGGCAGACGGGCTGATTGAAGGGCGTGCGGGTGAAAGGCCATTATTCGCGCGAGGCGACCGAAGCTCAATCATTCGCAGGCAATGTCGTCATTCGCTCCGCGTTCAGAGCCGCGACCGTCAGGGAGCGCACATCGACGTGGGACATCGAG
>JBAQZJ010000345.1:0-15808 GCA_049790855.1 Planctomycetaceae bacterium
CGTCGACGCCCTGGGCGTCGACGACGACGAAGTCACGCCGGAAGCGACCCTGTCGGGCGATCTCGGCGCCGAGTCGATCGACTACCTCGACATCGTCTTCCGGCTCGAAAAGAACTTCGGCATCAAGATTCCGCGCGGCGAGCTGTTCCCAGAGAACCTCTCGGCCTCCGACGGCGGCTTCGTCAAAGACGGCATCGTCACGCCGGAAGGCATCGCGGAGCTTCGCACGCGCCTGCCGCACGCCGACGTCGATTCGTTCGCCTCGGACCCGAAAGTCGAAAACATCCAGGAACTGTTCACGGTGAACATGCTCGTGAAATTCCTCGAGAAGAAGGTGAGTGGTTGAGAGGTGATGGTTGAGGGTTGAGAGTCAGAAGCTTTCAACCTCGAGACCGTCTTGACGCCACTCTCAACTCTAGACCCTCAACCCCCATGCGCTGGATCTGGATCGACCGGTTCGAGACGTTCGAGAGCGGCAAGCGGGCCGTCGCGATCAAGAACGTCACGCTCGCCGAGGAGCACCTGCACGACCACGTGCCGGGCTTCGCCGTCATGCCGGCATCGCTGATGATCGAGGGCATGGCCCAGACCGGCGGCATCCTGCTCGGCGAGAAGCACGGCTTCCAGCACATCGTGATTCTCGCGAAGGTGCCCAAGGTCACCTTCCACGGCCACGTCGTGCCCGGCGACACGATTCGCTACGAAGCGACGCTGACCGACGACCGCCCCGAGGGCGGCAACGTCGAAGTCGTCGCCCGCGTCGGCGAGACCGTCGTCGCCGAGGCCGAGATCATGTTCGCCCACCTCGACCAGTCCGACCCCCAGTTCAGCAAGATCGACCAGAAGAACTTCGTGTTTAATAGCGGGTTGATGGGGGTCTTCGAGGTGGGGAAGGCGTGAGGGACAAATGCCTCTCGAAAGCGACTGCATCGCGCTTAGCAATCAAGCACTCGAAGCGGTGCGGTCTCGGATCCCGGACGACCTCTTTCGGGGCGTTCACGATTATATCAACCGGTTCAATGAGTGGGGCGTCGGGATGAAAATGTTGATTGACCAGATCAGTGAGTACGAGATCAAAATTACAGTCGAACAGTTCGATCTCATCCACGCCGCAATGATTTCGATGCATTTGGGCGATAGTGACCGGCTGCGATACCTAAGAGCTCATGACGTGATCGCCTAAATTGATCGACAGGGGTTCTGTCGCATCGGTGATGTCTGTCCGATCGCTCATTTCGGAGACATCGGCGCAGTTCGTCCATCGGCCGAACTCTTCGCGTCCCAGCGGCGATCCGCTATCCTTCCGAAATGAAGGTTCGCGAAGTTCTTCGGCTGCTCCGCGAGGATGGTTGGTACATCGTGCCCAGCAGGGGCGGTCACCGGCAGTTCAAGCATCCGACGAAACCGGGTCGGGTGACCGTCTCGGGCAAGCCGCGCGATGATCTCCCACCGGGAACCCTCGGCAGCATACTGAAGCAGGCCGGGCTGAAGGAGTGAGGCCATGACCAGGCGTTACGCGATCGTCGTCGAGAAAGCCGCATCGAACTACGCCGCCTACGTCCCCGACCTGCCGGGCTGCGTCGCCACGGGTGCGACGGCCGAGCAGACGGAACAACTCCTTCGCGAGGCCATCGAACTGCATGTCGCCGGCATGCGCGAGGATGGACTGCCGATCCCCGAACCGTCCAGCCGAGTCGAGTACGTCGAGATCGATGCCTGATATCGCAGGCTGGTCCGGAAGCTAGAGCGTTGCTGGACGGTCGAATGGACGCCCCGATGGCGTAACGCTCCCGCCGCCTTCCCGCAGCCTGCCCTCTGTGCGTAGAATCGCACCAACATTTCCACGCGCCGTGGGGCGGCTGCCTGCGGAGCGTGCCGAACGAACGGACCCGCGGGCTGGCGCCCGCGGCTTGCCTGTCCTTGCATTGCCTTCTGCGAGTTCGCTATGCGTCGTCGCGTCGTCGTCACCGGCATCGGTTGCGTCACCCCGGTCGGCAATACCGTGCCGGAGTTCTGGAACGCCCTCAAGGAGGGCAAGAACGGCATCGGGCCGATCACGCATTTCGATGCGACGCATTTCCCCACGAAGTTCGCCGCTGAGGTTCGCGGCTACGATTTCTCGAAAGAGGTCGCCGATCCCGAGCGGTTCTCGCGGACCGGGCGGAACATCCAGTTCGCGATCGGGGCGGCGAATCAGGCCGTCGGTGACGCCGGCCTGATGGATGATCCGAAGCTCGATCCGGCGAAGTTCGGCGTCTACCTCGGGGCGGGCGAGGGACAGCAGGATTTTATGCTGTTCATGCAGATGATCGCCCAGGCCCAGAAAGACGGCGATCTCGATCTCGGCCTGTTCACCAAGGCCGGCCTCGAACAGCTCGACGCCCAGCGGGAACTCGAACAGGAACCGAACATGCCCGCCGGGCATCTGGCGAGCTTGTTCAACGCTCAGGGGCCGAACCTGAACTGCCTGACGGCCTGCGCCGCGAGCAGTCAGGCGATCGGCGAGGCGACTGAGCTGATCCGCCGCGGCGACGCCGACGTGATGCTCTCGGGCGGGGCGCACAGCATGATTCACCCGTTCGGCGTGACGGGGTTCAATCTACTGACGGCCCTCTCGACCCGCAACGAGGAACCTCAGCGGGCCAGCCGGCCCTTCGACCGCGACCGCGACGGGTTCGTCCTCGGCGAAGGGGCGGGGATGCTCATCCTCGAAGAGCTGGACCGCGCGAAAGCCCGCGGCGCGAAGATCTACGGCGAGATCGCCGGTTACGGGTCGAGTGCCGATGCGTATCGGATCACCGACATCCATCCCGAAGGCCGCGGAGCGATCACCTGCATGAAGATGGCGATCAGCGACGCCGGCCTGAACGCGTCGGACATCGGCTACGTCAACGCCCACGGCACCAGCACGCAGGTCAACGACCGGGTCGAGACCGCCGCGGTGAAGGGGTCGCTGGGCGGTTGCTCGAAAGACGTTGCGGTCTCCAGCATCAAGAGCATGACCGGCCACCTGATCGCCGCCGCGGGCAGCGTCGAGGCAATCACTTGCCTGCTCGCGATCAAAGAGGGCGTGCTGCCGCCGACGATCAACTACGAGACGCCCGACCCCGACTGCGATCTCGATTACGTGCCGAACACGGCTCGCGAGACGAAGCTGCGCCACGCGATCTCGAACAGCTTCGGCTTCGGCGGTCAGAACGTGTCGCTCGTGCTGTCGGAGTACACGGGCTGACGCGGTGCCTTCAGAACGCGATCGGCAACCGAAATCGGGCACGCCGGTCGACGCTGTTACGAGTCGGTAATCGAGCCGCACTTGATTGGCGCGACGGCAGACGATTCGACGACGCCTCCGTCGCGTGGGAATCGCCGCAGCCGGGCTGAGGGTGCCATTTTCCGCCGCACCGTCGCCCGGGGGCGAGGTCGACGCGTATACTCGTAGATAGTCACGCAGGGGAAACGAGGTCCGGCGTGCCGCGATGGCTGCATCGCAGTGAACCGAACCGGTCGGTCTGCGCCGGTCCGCCGGCGTCGGGGGAGTCGAACGAAACGCCGTGGACACGTGGGTCTGGGGATTGCTGGTGATCGCTGCGAGCATATTGCTCGCCGAGATTCTCTTGCGCCTCTTCTCTTTGACGGTCGTGCTGCCGATCTTCGAGCGCCGGCCGCCGTTTAATGTCCGTCCGGTCGGACCCGACCTGGATGCGGAATACATTCGCTTTGCCGCGACCGACGGTCTCGCAATGGCCGGGAGCATTTATCGACCGGTAGGCGAGCCGGCGGGGGTCGTGGTCTTCTGTCCGGAGTTCGGCGGCACGCACTGGTCGGCGACGTCGTACGTCGGCGGTCTGATCGACGCCGGCTTTGCGGTTTTCGCATTCGACTTTCGGAATCAAGGGGAGAGCGATACGGACGAGGGTTATTCGCCGACCCACTGGCTGACGGAAAAAGACGTCGCCGACGCTGCCGCGGCGCTCGACTACATTGCCCGCAGCGACGAATTCGGCGATCTTCCACTGGGCATCGTCGGCGTCAGCCGGGGCGGAAACGCGGCACTGGCGGCGGCGGCCCGTCGGCCGCAAGTTCGAGCCGTCGCGGCCGAAGGCGCGTTTTCGACCGATGCCATGATGCTCTACTACGCCTATCGATGGGCGGAGCTTTATGTTCCCGCCTGGTTCGTGCGGCTGATTCCCGAGTGGCATCTCGCGGAAACCCTTCGGTTTGCGCGGCGGGTCAGCGGGCTGCGCCGCGGCGTGCGGTATGCCGTCCTCGAGCGTTCTCTGCCGCGACTTCGGAATCGACCGGTGCTTCTGATTACCGGCGGCAGGGACAGCTACGTCGCCCCGGTGATTCCCGAACGGATCCGGCGACGGATCGGACCGTCGTGCGGGCCGGTGTGGGTCGTGCCGGGCGCGAAGCACAACCAGGGGCGTCTGGTGGCGACCGGCGAATACGACCGTCGCCTTGTCGAGTTTTTCTCGAGAATCGCAGTTCCGACGGAACCGGCCTGCGAGGAAAAACGCCTGATGGAAGCGGTGCGATAACCCGCGTGCGTCGTGGTCGTTCTTGACGCCGGTTGACGCCCGTGCGAAGAATGACATATTCGTAAGACGGTTCCGCCAGTCGATTCCCCGGACCGCGACGCCGTGACCGGTGCCTTCCACGCTCGATTCCGGCTGTTGATCGCCGACGACGATTTCGGCGTGCGTGAGGTGCTGCGCTCGATCTTCGAGCCGTTTTTCGAGTTGGTGGAAGCCGAGTCGGGAGACGAGGCGATCGACCTGATCGAGCATGTGCGCATCGATATCGCCCTGCTCGACATGCACATGCCGCGACGGACGGGGCTGGAGACGTTGCGGGTGCTGAAACAGGTGCATGTCGACGCACCGGGCATTCTCGTGACGGCCGGGGCCACCGAAGAACTGCGCCGCGACGCTGCGGCCGCCCGCGCCTTTCAAGTGCTCGACAAGCCGATCGGCAAGACGGAACTCGTTTCGACGGTCGACCGGGCCTTGAGGTCGGCTTATCGCGATTTCGCCGGCCTGGCGTGAGACACGTCAGTTGTTTTGCAGGGGCGCATGAAAAAGCCCGGCTTCTTGAAGAAGCCGGGCTTTTCTCACTTGAGCTGCGACCCGAATCATCGGCTCCAGAGAGATGCGAGGCTCGACGAGCCGGCAGCCAGTGAGCCACCGCCTTCGGCGAGCTGCGGCTTGACCGACGTCCAGGTGGCCGAGCCGGAAGCGGCCTTCGTCGTCTTCTGCGGTTGCGTCGGGTAGTAAGACAGCGGGTCGGGCGTCGGGGTCGGCACCGGGCCGGTCGACGGGGTCGGTTCGTACGCACCATTCGAGGCGCCTGATTCCGGTGCGTAAGTCGGCGTCGGGGCGACCGGGGCCATCGTCGGCGTTCCGCCCAAGGCACCCATCATCGGCGCGGCGCAACCGGGTTCCGCCGGCATCGCGCAGGTCGGGGCCGCCGGCATGTAAGCGGTCGTCGGGCTGGCACAGGACGGCGGCATCATCGCGGTCGTCTGCGATGGAAGCTCCTGGCAGAACGGCCGGCGCTCGACGGTCTGGTACTGCTCGGGCACATAGGCGGTCTTGTATTCCGGAACCATGCGGCTGACGAGCTGCGGAACCTTCTGAGTGTAGGTGTAGGGCACGTTTCGACAGGCGATCTGCTTCTCAACCGTCTGTCGGGCGACGGTTTTCTGCACCGGTTTCGGCACCCAGACCATCTTCCAGCAGCCTTCGTCGACCGTGACGGTGTCGTAGACCGTCTTCGGCACGCACTGCACGTATTGCTCCGGCCGATAGCCGACGCGGCACTCGTCACGGTACGTGACGCAGTCCTGCCGCTTCATGCAGACCTGCGTGACCGGTTTCCAGCGGACACACGTTTTCTTTTCGGTGACGACACCGCTCACCGTCCGCTCGGCGGTGCAGACTTCACCGGCAGGCGCCCAGCCGATCTGGGCGCACGCCTCGCCGGCAAAAGCCGACGCGCCGAATGCCGTCAGAACGACCTGCAACCAGAACCGCTTCGTCCGTGAAACCGCGTTCATCATGTCTGCCTCGGTTCGGCGAGTTCCAGCCGGGCTGCTGCCCGGCCCCTGATGCTTTGAGCCTGACCCCGAAAGGTCCCGGAATTGAGGTTGGTCCGCGAAGGAAATCCTTCGCTGTCGAAGTGATCGACCAGAACGGTTATGCGGCTTGAGCGGAACTTCAGAAATTTTCTGAAGAAAGTGACTTCGCGAATCACGGAGCGAATCTTAATGCGTAAGGTATTTACTGTAAATGAGTTGCGCCAACTCTTTCGACGCGGCAAGTGATGATCGCAGGGGGAAATCCGTGGGAACAGGGGCGCTGGGAGGGCTGGGTGAAGTCGCCAAGCTCGCGATGTCACTGGATCGGCGACGACCGAGCTTTCATGGCTCAAGGGTCATTACAGGCGCGGTTCCGGGTTTCGTGGATGCTTGCGAGGTCTGCGGTGTCGCGTGACAATCCGACGCGATCGATTTCCGAAAACCTGGAACGAGGCTCTGTCGATGCGTCTTCGCCTGAAGGTCGTCGCCGCGACTGTGATCGCCGCCACC
Source organism: Planctomycetaceae bacterium (assembly GCA_049790855.1). Taxonomy (GTDB): domain Bacteria; phylum Planctomycetota; class Planctomycetia; order Planctomycetales; family Planctomycetaceae; genus JACCRE01. The sequence continues at coordinate 6,590 of JBAQZJ010000345.1, forward strand.
GCATGTCTGACCGCCCTCGATCTGCGGACCACTCGTGCCGCGGATGAAAAGAAGGGAGGCCCGATGCTTGCTCACATGGTGTTCTTCACGCTCAAGGACCGTACGCCGGAAAACAGCGAGAAGCTCGTCGCCGCGTGTAAGAAGTACCTGACCGACCACCCGGGCACGATCTATTTCTCGGCCGGCAGTCGGGCGGAGGAACTCGCCCGCGACGTCAATGACAAGGATTTCGACGTGGCGCTGCACCTCGTCTTCAAGGACAAGGCGTCGCACGACGTCTACGCCGAGGCCCCGCGGCACCTCGAATTCATCGAGGAAAACAAGGACGCTTGGGCGAAAGTCCGTGTGTTCGACAGCTATGTCACCGAATGACGGCGTCGGCGTCGATCGACGTTCACAAGCCCATCCCTTGCAAGGGGTGGGCTTTTCACGTTTGCTCATTTCCGAGATGACCGTTCGCCCTGCCCAAACCGACGAACTGAGCCGCGTCTATCGGCTGACGCACGATCTCACCAGCGGCATGTCCGTCACTCGGCATGTCGTGTCATGTAAGCGCGACCGGAAACTTCGATCGGGAACGCAGTTCGTCCTTGAGAATGACGGCGGTGAGTTCGTCAGCACCTTGACGACCTACGTTTACCGCCAGTTTCCCGTCGCGACGGTCGTCGGTATCGCGAATTTGTTCACGTCCGCGCCGCTCCGTCATCGAGGGTATGCGAGTCGGCTCGTGGATGGCACGGTCGCCCACTACGAACGCGACGGCCAGCAGATTTTCTACCTGCTCTCGGATATTGGCGGCGAGTTTTACTCGCGTCTCGGCTTTCGGCCGTTGCCCCTGGTGTACGAGGGAGCGCCGGAGTGCCTGCCGATGTTGCGCTGTCCGCCCGAAGACTGGGAACGGCTCAGCACGCACGTTCCGTTTTTGCGAGGCCTGATGGCGTTCGTCGATTGAACGATCCGCCTTCTTCCCGATCTTCCCGTAACCGGCGGTCTCTGTTACGGTTCGGCGAGATCAGTGCGACAGGGAGGCGCAAATGATTCGCGGCGGATTCATCTTGGGCGTCATCGGACTCGGAGGATCGGCGCTGGCGGCCTCGCCCCCCGTCGTCGCCCCAAAGCCGATCGCTTCGCCCGCTCCGATCGCAAGCATGCCGGTCGTCGGGTGTGATGCCTGCCGCTTTCTTTCGCGACCACCGCACACGGGTGCGATCGTGCCCGTCGACGACGGCCCTTCGTTCGCTCCGGAGGATGCGATCCCCGAGCCGCTTCCGCCCGCCGAAGATGCGACGCCGCTGCCCGCGGCCGACGCCGATCTCGATCTGCGAACCCTCATCGAACAAACCCTTCCTGAAGCGACCGCTGACGAGCGTCGCGTCTGGCTGGACGAATTGCAGGGGCTCCCGCCGCAGATGGCTCGAGACATTCTTTCGGCCCGCGTGTCTGACCTCTCGCCGCGAATGCTGCCCGAGTCGACATCCCGGGTTCCGGCACCTGCCGACGTGCCGCCCGAACCTCCATTGCAGTCGGAGCCGGTCGTTTCCGACACGCTCGCCCCGCTGCGAACGGTCCGCCGCCGCCCCGAGTCGACGCCGCTCGGCCATGCGACGACCTTAGCGATGACCTTAGCGACGCTGCGTCAGGCGGAAGCCGTTCATTTGCACAACGTCGCGAATGCCGGCACGCCCGGCTTCAAACGCCGACAACCGTTGACGGTCGAGGCGAACGGAACCGACGGGATTTCCGGAGTCGTCTTGCGTCGGGTGGTCACACAAGGGTCACTTCAGGAGACGGGCCGACCGTTCGACGTCGCCATCGACGGCGACGGCTATTTGCAAGTCCGTCTGGGCGACACCGTCGCGCTGACTCGCGGCGGGTCTCTCCATCTGACGCCTGAACGCGAAATCGCGATCCTCATCGACGACGAGGCCTGGACTTTGCATCCTCCCGTCGTCGTGCCGGAGGAAGCGACGCAACTCATGGTGTCGCCGGAAGGCGTGGTGGGCTACACGCTGCCGGGGCATGGGTTCGTCCAGACCGGGCAAATCCAATTGGCGCGAATGCTCGATCCATCACGCCTCGAAGCGGCCGGCGGCGGTTTACTCGCCGTGCCGGAATCAGCAGGGCCGGCGACGGTCGGCCCGCCGGGCGACGAGGGATTCGGCTCGATTCGTCAGGGCTTTCGAGAGGCGTCGAATGTCGACCTTGCCGCGGAACTCCGCGCGTTGCGGCGCGTCCGACGTCAACTTGAAGCGTTTGACGCCGTTGCGTTGCCGCTGCTCGCGACGCCATCCGTCGGCGTGAAACCGCAATAGGCCGGTTCCAATTCACAAGTTCTCTGAAAGGCCCGGCATCGTGACGACGCCGGGCTTCTCTTGTGAACAACTGGCGACCGATTCCGGTTTTTCTTCCGATTGTCGTCAAAAAAGAAAATAATTGCGCCCCGTCGCTCGTCTTCTTTGAGCGACCTCACGCCGAGAGCGGGGGCGGGGTGACCGATCGGGAAGGCAGTTTCGAGGCGAAGCGGCTCGAACCCGCGGTGGTGGCGGAATTGCATGCCCGTCACGCCGAAGAGCTTCGGGCCTATTTGCTCGGGCTGCTGCGTGATTCCGATCTCGCCGCCGAGGTGGTTCAGGCGACGTTCGCCAAAGCCTCCGAACGCGGGCACGCCGCCGGCAGTTCGCTGAGGGCGTGGTTGTTCCAGGTCGCCCACAACGAGGCGATGGATCGGCGTCGCCGGTCGGCAGTCGAGAATCGAGTCGTCCGGAAGATCGCGTGGTGGAAACGGACCGAAGAGCCGCCTCCTGAGCAGCTTGCCGGTCGTTCGGAAATCGTGGAGCGGGTGCGCCGGGCGATCGACGACCTGCCGGCCGAACAGCGCGAGGTCGTCCGGATTCGCATTTACGAAGAGAAGACCTTCGCCGAGATCGCAACGCAGGTCGGTGCTCCGCTGGGCACCGTTCTGACGCGCATGCGACTGGCGACGAAGAAACTGGCCAATGCCTTGAGGGCCGAGTTCGATCCATGAGCCGCCATTCGTCCGATACGAACGCGAACGACGACGCCGAATGGCTCGCGATTCGTTATGTTCTCGACGAGTTGACGTCGGGCGAGGCCGCGGCGTTCGAGCGTCGGCTGGGCGTCGAACAATCGGCCCGCGACGCGCTGGTGCAGGCGACGCGGCTCGTTTCGACCGTCGCGGCGACGAACTCGGTACGAACCGCCGCTGCAGGTCGCCGAGGCCGGCGGCCACGAACGATCGCGGCGCTCGCCGCGACCGCGGCCACGCTGCTGGTGGGCGTCGTGGCGCTGCAGAATCGGTTCGCCGATCCGCAGAACGTCGGAGTGCCGGTCGTCACGGACGACGTCGATCCGGCGCGTTTGGCGGTGCTCTGGTCTCAATCGGCCGAGACGCTGAACGGTGTGCCGGAGTCGCTCGACGAAGTCTCCGCCGTCGAGACCGACGTCGACCCGAGCGACGTCTTCCTGCCGCCCGACTGGATGCTCGCGGCCGTCGAGCAGGAGCCGTGGCCGGCACCGCTCGACGGCGAAGCCGAAGGCATCGAAAGGAATTGACCGCGTGACTCGACAGACGCTCTTGATGACGTTGCTGTTCGTCGCCGGTGTGATCGGCGTCGCGATCGACGGGGTGCGCGCGCAGTCGAAGCGGGTCGACGCAGAGGTCTCTCGTGAGAAAGCGGCATTGACGTTTGCGAGTCGTCATCATCCCGAACTTGCCGAGTTGCTGAAGAGGCTGAAGGCGAGCGATGCGAAGGCTTTCGAGAAGGCCGTTCGCGACGTTTCGCAGTCGCGGGAACGCCTGTCGCGTCTCGAGGCGAACGACCCGGAGCGTTACGAGCACGCCCTGCGGGTCTGGACGCTCGATTCGCGAATCCGCCTGCTCGCCGCCCGCTCGGCGATGTCGGACGACCCGTCGATCGAGGAGCGGCTGCGGGAGCTGCTTCAAGAACGCCGGCAGGCGAGACTTTCCATGCTTCGTCTCGAACATCGGCGGCTTGAATCTCGGGTCGACAGAATCGAAGGTCAGATCGACCAGCTCGAACGAAACGGCGACGACGCGGTCGAAAACGACCTTGCCAGAATTAAGCGGGCCGTCACGACGAATCGGGCCAGGAAGCGACCGACCGACCGTCCGCGGCAAGAAGCGGAAAGCGGGAAAACGGAAAACGGAAAGCGGGAAAGCGGAAAGTCGAGCACCGATTCCAAGGCGTCTTCGAAGGACGATCGCAAGGCGACAACCGATCGCAAAGACGACGAGAAGCCGGCTCGAAGCCGAACGAAGGATCGAAACAAGCCGGAGCGGAAATCGACGCCTTTGAAAGCGGGTCAGAAGACGTCTCCTGACCACGAGACCAGCACGTCAGCGGATTGACAGGAATGAGGCTCGGGCAACCGCGTAGCGGCTGCACTGCCGCTTGGCAAAGTTCATCGAGGGTTCGTATGAAGCCGTTTCTCGCACTGCTTGCGACGACGATGCTACTGACGTCTCCGGCCTTTGCTGGAGACCCGATCGCGTCGGTCGAGTCGCGCTACGCCGAGCCGTCCGACGAGATCCCCGACTTCCAGAAGCACGTCGTGCCGCTGCTTGGCCGGCTCGGCTGCAACGGCCGCGCCTGTCACGGCTCGTTCAAGGGGCAGGGAGGCTTCCGGCTTTCGTTGTTCGGGTATGACTTCGAGAGCGACCACGAGCAGATCGCCGGCGAAGACCACAGCCGAATCTACCCCGAAGTGCCCGAAGACAGCATGCTGCTTACGAAGCCGACGCTCGTCGACGAGCACGGCGGCGGAAAGCGGCTGGATGTCGGCTCCTGGCAGTACAACCTCCTCCGTCAATGGATCGAAGCGGACGCGCAGGGTCGAGAAGACAAGTCGCTGAAGCTGACCCGCCTCGAAGTGACGCCCTCGGAGTTGATCTACGACGCGGAAGGCGTGCGGACTCCCTTGCGGGCCGTCGCCGTCTGGTCGGACGGGACGAGTGAAGACGTCACCGCGCTGTGCCGGTTCCAGTCGAACGACCCGAACGTCGCCGAAGTCGACGAGCTGGGCGTCGTCACTTCGGCACAACCCGGCGATACGCACATCGTCGTCTTTTACGACGGAGGAGTCGTTCCGATACCGGTCTACCGGCCGGTCTCCGACCGGCACGGGCCGCGCTATCCCGCCATCGCCACCCGGACCAAAGTTGACGAGCTTGTCGGCGAGAAGCTGTCCAAGCTCGGCATCGTGCCTTCGGAGATCTGCACCGACGAAGAATTCCTGCGACGCATCTCACTCGACATGTCCGGCACACTTCCGCCGGCGTGGGAAGTGGAAGGATTCCTGAAAGACACGTCCTCCGACAAGCGTCTTCGCAAAATCGACGAGCTGCTGGGAACCCCGGCCTATGCGGCCTGGTGGACGACGCAGCTGTGCGACTGGACCGGCAATAACCCCGATTTCGCCAACCAGTTCGAGCCGGGCCGTCAGCAGTTCTCCGAAGACTGGTACGACTGGATCGAGCAGCGCGTCGCCCACAACGTGCCTTACGACGAAATCGTCGCGGGCATCGTGCTCTCGGCCAGCCGCGAAGACGACGAGTCGTATCGCGAGTTCTGCGAGAACATGGTCGACGTCTACGCCGAAGACGGCGAAGCGTCGTTCGCCGACCGCGACACGATGCCGCATTACTGGGCACGGACGAACTTCCGCAAGGCCGAGGACCGGGCGATCGGATTCGCCTACTCGTTCCTGGGAATCCGCATCCAGTGCGCCCAGTGTCACAAGCACCCGTTCGACCAGTGGACCCAGGACGACTTCAAGAACTTCGAGGCGTTCTTCACCCGCGTGAACTACGGCAACGATCGCGACACGCGGGACGAATACCAAAAGATGCTCGCCGAGCTGGACACCGACGGTAAACGCGGCGGGCAGCTTCGGAATCAACTGGGAAAGATGTTGCGCGACGGAACGGTCATTCCGCTCCGGGAGGTCTACGTCGTCGAACCGCGGCGAACGCCCACCCGCCGGAAAAACAAGAAAAAGAACGACAATCAGAACGTTCCCGCGGCGGAAGGTCGCGTGCTGGGCGGCGAGACGATCGACCTCAACGAGTACGCCGATCCACGGCAGCCGCTCGTGGACTGGCTGCGGTCCCCCGAAAATCCGTATTTCGCACGCGCGTTCGTCAACCGGGTCTGGGCGACCTATTTCGGTGTCGGAATCGTCGACCCGGTCGACGACTTGAGCCTCGCGAACCCGCCGGGCAACAAAGCGTTGCTCGATCATCTGGCCGAAGGCTTCATCGCCAGCGGCTACGACATGAAGTGGGTGCATCGCGAGATCGCCGGCAGCGACGCCTACCAGCGGTCGTGGCGGCCGAATGAGACGAACCGGGAGGACGAAAAGAACTTCAGCCGTGCGATTCATCGCCGGATGCCGGCCGAGGTCGCCTACGACGCCGTAACGCTGGCGATGGCCTCCGACGAGCGCATTCGCGAACTGCTCGACGATCCGTCGCAGCGGGCGATCGGCGTTGCGGGCAGCGGCGCTCGGTACCGTGCCCGAATCGGTCGAACGGACGCGAGCTTCGCCCTGACGGTTTTCGGTCGCAGCATCCGCGAAAGCAACTGCGACTGTGATAAATCGGCCGACGCGAGCCTGCTGCAGACCGTCTACCTGCAGAACGACGACGACGTGCTCCGCCTGCTCGACGGCGACCGCGACACCTGGACCGCGGATCTGCGACAGGTTCTGCCCGGCGACGACGCGAAATCGGCCCGCGGCCCGGACAACGCCGAGGAGATCGCCAAGCGGGCGGATGCCACTCGCGAGCGGATCGCGCAGATGGCCCGCCAGGCCGCCAAGCTTCGTAAGGCCGGCAACACGAAGCAGGCGAAGCAGATCGTCGCCCGCGTCGCCCAGTTGCGCAAGAAGCTGCAAGAGGCCGAGCGGGCCGTCCGCCGACGCCAGGAACAGCTCGCAGCATCCTCGAAGGACGATGCTGCGGACGGCCCGCCGCCCGTCCTGCCCGACAACTCTGCGGAACTGGTCGAGCAGGCGTACCTCCGCACGCTCAGCCGCTATCCGACCGCCGAGGAGGTCCAAGACGCCGTCGCCTATATGGAAACCGCCGAGAACCCCCGCGACGGCACCCGCGACCTGCTGTGGGCGCTGCTGAATACGAAAGAGTTCATCGTGAACCATTAGCCGTCAAAGCCCACCCCTTGCCAGAGGTGGGCTTTCGGGCACCCCCTTCATCTCAGGACGCAAACCATGATCAACCGAACCTGCGACGGGATGCGGCGACGGGACTTCCTCAAGGTCGGAGCAATCGGCTCCGGGCTGACGCTGTCGGGATTTCTGCGGGCCTCCGCGGCGAACGAGGTCTCGGCGAAGGCGAAGGCCAAGGCGGGCATCTTCATCTATCTGAACGGCGGGCCGAGCCATCTCGACACGTTCGATCTCAAGCCGGAGGCGCCGGTCGAATTTCGCGGCGAGTTCAAGGCGATTGACACGAACGTGTCCGGCATCCGGATCAGCGAGCACCTGCCGAACCTCGCCGCCTGCCAGGACAAGTACGCGATTTTGCGAGGCGTGACGCACAGCGTCGCGGCTCACCAGCTTGGCACCGAGTACGTCAACTCGGGCAACCGGCCGCTCGCTTCGCTGGAATACCCCGGTTATGGAGCGGTCTTCACGAAAGAGCGTGAAGGCACGCTGCCGGTGGACCTTCCGCCGTTCGTCGCGATTCCGAACACACCACAACGCCCCGGCTTCCTGGGCGTGAAGTATTCACCACTGAACACCGGCAGCACGCCGCGCAAGGGTCAGCGGTTCTCCGTTCGCGGTGTGACCCTCGGCGACGATCTGACTGTCGCCGAGGTCGAGAGGCGGCACGGGTTGCTCAAGACGCTCGACACTGCCTTTGCGGGATACGAATCGGACAATCAGTTGCTCGACGGACTCGATCAGTTCAGTCGTCAGGCCTATTCGATCATTACCAGCAAGCGTGCCCGCGACGCCTTCGACGTCAGCAAGGAGTCGCCCGCGTTCGCCGACCCGTTCGGTGACGACCCGTTCGGCCTGAGCTGCCTGCTGGCGATCCGGCTGGTCGAGGCCGGTGTCGGATTCGTCACGCTGTCGCTCGGCGGCTGGGATACGCACCAGGACAATTTCACGCGGCTTCGCGAAAACCTGCTGCCGAAGCTCGACGTCGGACTCGCGGCTTTGTTCGGCGGGCTGGAACAGCGCGGGCTGCTCGACAGCACCGCCGTCTACGTGACGGGCGAGTTCGGTCGCACGCCGAAGATCAACGATCGCGCCGCCGAGGGCGGGCGGGACCACTATCCTCGCTGCATGTTCATGTTGATGGCCGGCGGCGGCGTGAAGGGCGGCCAGGTTGTCGGCGAGAGCGACGAGACGGCCAGCGGCCCGGCGTCCGAAGGCTTTAGCCCCGACGATGCCGCCGCGACCTATTACACGAATCTCGGCATCGACTTTAAAAAGGAATACCACTCGAACACCGGCCGGCCGATCACGATCGTCCGCGACGGAAAACCGATCGAGAAGCTGCTTGCCTGACACATTGCGGCCGAGGGGGTGTCACCTCCTGGCGACCTGTCGATCCCCACCTGTTGGAGACGCATCCACGATGACGAACGCTCTACGCTCGCTGACCCTGGCCGCCGTCGTCTGCGGTCTCGCGATGCCGCTTGCCGCCGCTCCGAAGGAAGGCGCGAAAGCAGGCGCCCGGAAGAAAGCCGACAAGCAGTCGGCGCTGCCGGCAGGAATGTACAAGCTTCCCGAGGTCATCACGTTGACCGACGAGCAGAAGCCGAAAGTCGAGGCGCTCAACAAGGAATACGCCCCGAAGTTCCGAGAGCTGGCAAAGAAGAATCGCGACCTTCTCACGAAGGAGCAGCGGCAGGCGCGGCGGGACGCGATGAAGTCGGCCAAGGAGGCCGGCAAGAAGGGCAAGCAGCTTCAAGCCGACGTTCAAGCGGCGATGCAGTTGTCCGCCGAGCAGAAGGAGCAGCTTGAGAAGCTGAAAGCCGAGACGATGACCCTTCGCACGCAGATGCAGGAGAAGGTCGTCTCGGTCCTGACGCCGGAACAGAAGGAACAGCTTCCCAAACCCAAGAAGGGCAAGCGCGGCGCCAAAGGCAAGAAGGCGGCGAAAACCCCGTCCGAATGATCCTCAATGCGATCGGCAGGCGGGCCAGC
>JBAQZJ010000346.1:0-1948 GCA_049790855.1 Planctomycetaceae bacterium
CTGCAGCAACGCCGCGCCTCGAAAGCCCGGCGACGCCGCGAGGCGAAGGTCATCCGCGAGCGGGAATCTTTCGATGACGGCGTCGTCGCCGCCGTCGAGCGTTCCGAGTTGCTCGCCGTGCTCGACGAAGAACTGAAAGAGCTGCCGACGCGGTATCGCACGCCGCTCGTGTTGTGCCACCTCGAAGGCAAGACGCAGCACGAAGCCGCGGAACAACTCGGCCTGAGCTACGGCACGCTCCGCCGGCGCCTCGATCGTGGACGGAAACTGCTGCGCACGCAGCTCGGGCGTCGCGGCGTCGCGACGACCTCGGCACTGCTCGCACTGGTCTGGAAGTCGGCAACGGCGCACGCAGCGACCGATGCGGCAGGCTTCGTCGACGGCGTCCTGTCGGCGACGAAAGGCGGAGCGTCACCCGTGGCGCTCGTGCAGCCGCGGGTCGCCTCGGCGGGACGTATTCCGCGACCGGCGGCGGCAAAGGCAGGCTCGGTTCCCGTCACCGTCTACTCGATGCTGCTCGCCGCGGTGCTGGTCGCCATGACGATTCCACCCGTCGTGTCCGCGATCGTCTCGACGACCGAGACCGAGCCGGTTCCCGCCGCCGGCGTACCGGCCGATCCGTCACCGTCGACCTCGGCGGATTCGCCGGGCCGCTCAGCGTAGGGTCAAGAGAATCAGAACCCTACTCGCGCGTCGCAAACCAGCCGAGGGCGACCAGGCTCAAAACCAACAGCGCCATCAGTGCGAGACCACGCCAACTGGTCACTGCCGGCTCTGATCCTGCCTCTTCGGCGAGAAGGTTCGCGAGGATCGGTCGCCGGTGCTCGATCGCCCAGATGTCCGGCTCGCGGCGCTTCCGCCGGCGATCCTCTTCGGCGGCGACCTGTTCCTGCTCGTCCCAGCGCATCAGGATCTCGGCGAGCTGTCCCTGCACGGCCCGCGCGTTGAACGGTCGTCGCTCCGGTTCCTTGTCGAGCAATTGATCGACGAGATCCGAGAGTTCCTGCGGGCACGACGAGCTGAACGTTCTCACCGGCGGCGCGATGCTCTTGAGATGCTGATCGAAGATCCGCGCGAAGTTCTGTCCCTGAAACGGCGGACGGCCCGTCACCATCTCGTACAGCAGGCAGCCGAGCGCGTACAAATCGGTCTGCGGCAGAATCGTGCGGTCGCCGCGAATCTGTTCCGGCGACATGTACATGTAGGTGCCGACGGTCAACCCGGTCGCGGTGAGTTCCGCCCGAGCCGTGTCGAGGGCGATGCCGAAATCGCCGAGCTTGACCTCGCCGTCCTTCGTGAAAAACAGATTCGCCGGCTTGAGGTCGCGATGGATGATGCCGTAGTTATGCAGGTGCTGAAGAGCGCTGCAGACCTGCCAGCCGATCTCGACGGCATCCTGCCAGTTGAGCACGCCCTTGCGGAGGAGCAGCTTTTTGAGCGTCCCGCCGTCGACGAGTTCCATCACATAGAACCAGCGTCCGTCGTGCTTGCCCGAACCGTAGAAGGCGACGACGTTCGGATGGCTGAGCCGTTCGAGGATTTCGATCTCGCGGGTGAAGCGTCCCGAGATCGTCTCGTCCTCAGAGACCTGCGGCAGCAGGATCTTCATCGCCGCGACCTGCCCGGTCTTCGCATGCACGACGCGATAGACGGTGCCGACGGTGCCGACGCCCAGCACGTCGCCCAGCACCCAGTCGCCGATCGTGTCCTGCTTCGCCATAGCGTCCCCGTGCCAGACGGGCATTCTGAACGACGGCCGCCGTCGCGGCAATGCGGGTTCGCAAGACACGCGCGTCTGGCTCGGGCCGGCGTCAATCGTTAACTTGAATACAAGGGGGGCGAGGCTCCCGCCGAGCCGCACGGGCGGGCCATGCGCATTCCCTCCAGGCGAACGAGTCCCACAAGACGGAATCAGAGCCGCGACCGTCAGGGAGCGTCAGCCCGCGCG
>JBAQZJ010000347.1:0-23276 GCA_049790855.1 Planctomycetaceae bacterium
GGTCGGGAGACCCCGCCACGACGGGGGGGCTCCGCCGCAACGGCGTTCTCTCTTCCCTTTCCCGGCCGACACGCTATTCTCCCCGCGCCGAAAGCGAGCGCAGCGGCGGCCATGGGGGTCGTTGAAACGGCGATGCGACGGCAAGGGAGTGCCGGGACCGTGTCGGTTCTACTCAAGACAACGTTGCTGCTGGTCTGCTCGAACGTCTTCATGACGTTCGCCTGGTACGGGCATCTCAAGGATCTCAAATCGAAGCCGCTCTGGATCGCCATCGTCGCCAGTTGGTCGATCGCCTTCTTCGAGTACGTGCTGCAAGTGCCGGCGAACCGGCTGGGGCATTCGATGCTCAGCCTCGGGCAGCTCAAGATCCTGCAGGAGGTCATCACGCTCGGCGTCTTCGTGCCGTTCGCGCTGCTCTACATGAAAGAGCCGATCAAGCTCGATTATCTCTGGGCGGCGTTCTGCCTGTGCGGTGCGGTTTACTTCGTCTTCCGTGGGGCGTGAGCGGCGCGCTTCCTGACGGTCGCGGCTAAACGGGTCTTCAATCCTTGCCCCGCCCCTTCCGCGCAAACGTCCCGACCGGCGCAATCGCTGCCGTGCGACTCTTTTCGCCCGTTCGCGATTGCTTCGCGACCGAATTGTCTGGCACTGAACGCAGGTTGTCCCGTCGAATTCTTGTCGACGAGCGACTTGTCGGCCCGAAACGGCACGATTCGCGTGCTATGGTTTCGGGGAGCGCCGCCGTCGGGCGACGTTCGACGGTGCATCCGGCGTTCGCCGCCGGGGTCGACGCGAGGGGAACGAGGCGATGGGCTTCCTGCAGCGATTTCTGAAGACGAACGTCCGCGAGGGTCGCAGTCCCTCGCCGACGAGCAGCTTTCGTGATCTCGACGACGACTCGCTCGAAGCGCATCTCGGCATCGCGCGGTACGGCGGCTTCACGCTGACCGAAGCCGTGCGACCGTCGTACGACCTGCAGGTCGTGCCCCGCGCCGGTTATCGCTACGACAGCTATGTCGATCAGGAGACGGGAATTCAGATTCCGGTTCTGATGGCTGCGGCCAGTCGCGAGGTGCTGTTCGACCTGTTCCTCGACCTGCTCGACCCGCTGGGAGAGGAACTCGACCTAGTTCTCGAAACGAGCCACGCCACCGCGGGCCGCGGTCATGCCGATCTCTATCGGGAACACATCGACCTGCCGGTTCTCAAAAGTACTCTTTGCGATTACGAGCCGCTGCTGCTCGACGACGGCTGCCTGGGCATCGCGGCGCTGAACCCGGCCGTCCCGCTCGAAGTGCAGTTCGACGAACACAAACTGCTGATCGTTTACGGTCAGGATCTCGCCGAGTTCGAACAGATCATCGCCGGCTACGGTCTGCAACCGGATAAGTCGCTCAAGTTCATCACCGAGGCCGAGCACGTCCACTCGTCGCGCGAAGAGTTCACCGAGCAGGTCGAGGAACTGAAATATCGCCTCGGCGTGGAAGCGTGAACGGGGCCGGCCCGTCTTCGCAATCGGCCGACTTCAGAGCAGCGACGTGTTTCCTTCGATGTCGAATTCGACGCGATCGTGCCGCCAGCGGATCGGTTCGCGACCGACTTCGGGCGTCAGAATCCGCTCGGCGAGATTCGTCGCCGTCAGTCGCCGGTAGCCGTGATAGCTCGACGTCAGCCGCGGATTGATTTCGACGACCAACGGACGGCCGGGATCGCCGTCCGGCAGCAGCAGGTCGATTCCGACGTAGCCCGACAGCCCCGGCACGGCGGCGAGCGTCCGGCGGACCAGTTCGCGAACGGCGTCACCGTCGCACGTTGCGGTCGAAACGCTGCCGCCGGCGTAATGCAGACGGGTCGTCCCGGCGATCCTTTGCCGGCAAACGGGAAACAGCTCAACCCGCCCGTCCGAGACGATCGCCGCGATCGACAACGGCGCTCCGGGCACGAACGGCTGAACGATCGGCTCGTCGTGCGTCATGTCGATGGGGTAGGCGTTTCTCGCGACGTTCAACTCGTCGCCGTTCGTCACCCGAAATGTGTCGATCGAACCGGCACCGTGACGAGGTTTCACGACGAAGCCTGCGGGAGTCCCCGCCCGGATCGCACGCGACACCTTGGAGAAATCGCACGATCGCGTTTCAATCGCCGGCACGTTCCGTCGTTCCAAATGCCCGGCGAGCGCGAGTTTGTCGCCGCAGAGTGCGATCGCCGCCGCCGTCGGACCGACGAAGCGGCCGCCACAGTCATTCACGAGACGGCAGCGGGCTTCGAGCAGACCGTCACTCTCGGGCGCGATGACGAGCGTTCTGTCGGCCTCGCGCGTCAGTCGTTCGAACAATGTTCGCTCGTCCTCGGGAGAGCGCACCAATAGCACATCGACGCCCGAAACGCCGAACGGTTCCAGCGACGAATCCCAGGCCACGACGACCTGCCAGCCCGGCACGCGCGCGGCATCGGCGGACAAAGCCCGCAGCATGGCGGCGCCTTCGATCGCCAGCTCCCGTTTCGCGACTCCGCCGCCGGACATCGCGCCGCATGTCAGAGACTCCGATAGGAAAACTCGCATCCTTCAACGCACCCCCCCACAAATCGAAGCGATCGAGGACTCCAAAGGTTGCCAAGGGTCATCGCGACCGGCTAGAAACTGTTCTGCCGTTCACATTTGAGAGGGTTAGCGATGTTTCGGTGTCGATATCGTGTAGGATCGAAGCGAGATGCCGCTGAATGTGGTGGGCCGGCTGAGTGTCTCCGGGCGTTGCCCGGGGTTCGCTGCTTCGTTTGAATCGAATGGGATCTCCGTCGAGAGTCGCGACATGTCGAGCCTGAACCAGCCGCTCCTGCCGAAGGTGTACTGCGCAGGCCCCCTGTTCAGCGAGTGTGAACGGCAGGAGATGACGGCGATCGCCGATGCGCTTGTCGCCGACGGCTACCGGGTCTACCTGCCACACCGTGACGGGATGGAGTTCCGTCTCGTGCTGGAAGTGCTTGTTGAACGCGGCTGGACGCCGTCGGTCGCCGCGGCGTTTCTACATGCGGGTATCTTCGCTTTGGACGTGTATCAGTTGGCCGTCGATTGCGAGGCGATGGTCTGGAATCTCAACGGACGAGTGCCCGATGAGGGGGCCGTTTCCGAAGCGGCGATTGCCTGGACGCTGGGCAAGCCGCTCGTCGCCTTCAAGGATGATGTGCGGAGCATGATCTGCGGCCGCGACAATCCGCTGCTGGTCGGCCTCGTCGAGTTTGAGACGGTGGAGAACATTGCCTCGCTGCCCGACGCGCTCGCCGCGGCGATCGATCGTTCGGTCGACGAACCGGTGCCGGTCGAACGCATGCCCGCGAAACTCCGCCAAGCCATACTCGACGGTCGTCGACTCTGGGATGCGATGCGGGAGCGCGATGCGGCGCAGAGCGACGCTCTGATCGCCGACATCGTCGAGGAACTGTTCGCCCCGCCGGAAGGCACGCGCGTGTAGGTCAGGCTCTCGCCGGACGGCACAGTCTCCAGACGATCTTTGCATATGGACGTAAGCGTCCGGCAGGAGCCTGACCTACGAAACATGATCGACATCCATTTCGGCGACAACCTCGACATTCTGCCGACGTTTCCTGCGGAATCGTTCGACCTGATCTACGTCGACCCGCCGTTCAATACGGGCAAGGTGCAGGCACGGACGGCGATTAAGACCGTTCGCGACGAGAACGGCGATCGGACGGGCTTTCAAGGAAAGCGGTATCGCTCGATCAAGGTCGGCACGAAGTCGTACGGCGACGTGTTCGACGATTATCTCGCGTTCCTGGCTCCCCGGCTGGAAGAGGCGTACCGGTTGCTCACACCGACGGGCAGTTTTTTCCTGCATCTCGACTATCGCGAAGTGCATTACGCGAAAGTCCTGCTCGACGAAATCTTCGGCCGTCGCAGCTTCATCAACGAGATCATCTGGGCTTACGATTACGGCGCGCGGTCGACGAAGAAATGGTCGGCGAAGCACGACAACATCCTCTGGTATGCGAAAGATCCCGACTCGTACACGTTCGACCTCGATGCCGTCGATCGGATTCCCTACATGGCCCCCGGACTGGTCGGACCCGAGAAAGCCGCGCGCGGCAAGACGCCGACCGACACCTGGTGGCACACGATCGTCAGCCCCAACGGCAAAGAGAAGACCGGCTACCCGACGCAGAAGCCGCTGGGCGTGATCGAACGGATCGTGAAAGTCCATTCCCGCCCCGGCGACCGCCTCCTCGACTTCTTCGCCGGCAGCGGCACGCTGGGCGAAGCGGCGGCGCGGAACGGGCGGGGTGCGGTGTTGGTTGACGACAACGAACAGGCGATCGAGGTGATGCTGTCGCGGCTGAGGTTTGCCCGACCAACGATTCACGGATACCGTTCGACGTCCGATGGAGACGGCGACGGGATTCAATTGCCTCTATTTGGAATCTGAGACACGTGCAGATTGCCGATCCAGAAGTCGCAGCGCTCGCAAGCATTTCCGCTACCTTGCAGATCGATTACACGGGCGACGATCTCGCATGGACGGGAAGTCCCTTCGCATGGATCAAGTCGCGACCATCTAGGCAAATCGGGGCAATCGGCGAAAAACTTGTTGCAGGTTGGTTGGCAGTGAAGGGTTTCAACGTGTCTCGCTCCGGTGACTCCGATGCCGATCGGGTCATTGAGGAGAAGCGCGTCGAGATCAAGCTCAGCACTTTGTGGCGAAACGGTGGGTACAAGTTTCAACAATTGCGAGACCAGCGCTACGATTTCGCGATTTGCCTCGGATTATCGCCGTTCGACGCCCATTGCTGGGTACTGCCGAAGGATGTGATCCTCTCGCGATGGCGGGACCGCGACGGCATTTTCCCGCAACACGGCGGAGCAGCAGGTAATGACACGGCTTGGTTGGCCGTTTCTCCAGCAATCCCGCCGCCTTGGCTCGAAGAGTTCGGGGACACATTGCATCGTGCGGTCGAGATCATTTCCAGTGCAACCGGATACGTACCAAGCGACACTTAGGATGGAATCACCGCAACTCCCCAGTCTGCGCTGGGACGATTGATTTGGATTCGGCGATGTCTCAATCCAGCGTTTACATTGAAACGACGATCGTCAGTTATCTCGCTGCCCGCTTGAGCCGCGATCTGATCGTCGCCGCTCATCAGCAGTTGACGCGCGACTGGTGGGATAGCCATCGGGAGCGATATCGGCTGGTGACGTCGCAGATCGTATTTGACGAGGCAGCGGCCGGTAATCCTGCATATGCAGCAGCCCGCCTTGAAGCGCTTCGAAATATGGAGTTCCTTGAACTGACGCCCGAAGTCGAGTCCCTTTCTCGCGAATTACTCCAGAAGGGTCCGCTGCCAGCGAACGCGGAAGCCGACGCCGCGCACATCGCGCTCTCAATCGTGCACCATGTCGATTACCTGCTGACCTGGAACTGCAAGCATATTGCGAACGCAGAAATACAAGCGGCCTTGACCCGCCGCGCCGTCAGGGCAGGATTCAAGTTGCCGATCCTATGCACGCCGGAACAACTGATGGGAGGGGCATGACATGAGTGAGGGAAATTGGGTCGATCCGATCGTGGCCGAGGTTCACCGCATCCGGAGGGAACATGCAGAAAGGTTCAACCATGATCTGACTGCGATGTTCCAGGACTGGCGCGAACGGCAAGAGCAGTCGCGAAAAGAGGGCCGGACGATCATTCCCGCACCGCCGCGGCCCGATCAATCCGCCGAGCCGGCAGCCTGATTCTCAGTTCGAACAACGCGACGCAGAATGCCCTCCTCTTTCGACGATCTTCCTGAAATCGCCCGGCTCGGTTCCGGACAGGGCTTGATCCGGCTGCCGTTCGGGCAGGATGTGCCGTTCACCGATCGTGTGCGGGCGATCGTCGACACCGGAGCGTTTCAGCGTTTGCGGCAGGTCTCGCAACTGGGACTGGCGTCGGCGGTCTATCCGGGGGCGACGCATAGCCGGTTTGAACATGCGCTCGGCGTGTTTCACAACGCGCTGCAGTACCTGAACCAGCTCGGTCGCGATCCGCGGTTCGTGGCGATCGTCGATCGACATACCGCCGACGTATTGCTGTGTGCGGCACTGCTGCACGACATCGGTCACTGGCCGATGTGCCACCCGATTGAAGACATGGAGCTGCCCGAGCTGCCGACGCACGAGGCGTTCGCCGAACGGATTCTGTCGGAGGACGTCGACCTCTCGAACGCGCTGCGCACACATTGGCGGGTCGAACCGGGCGAAGTGCTCGACGTGCTCGACGGCGAGAACGACACGCCGGCGCTACGGCTGGTGCGGTCGATTCTGTCGGGACCGATCGACATCGACAAGCTCGATTATCTCGACCGCGACAGCCTGCATGCCGGCGTTCCGTACGGTCGGAACTTCGACAAGAACCGGTTGATCGCTTCGCTTGTCGTGAACGAGGCCGGCGATGGTTTGGCGATCACGGCGAAAGGCAAGACGGCTGCCGAACTGATGGTTTTCGCGCGGTACGTCATGTTCAGCGAGGTCTACTGGCACCACGCCGTGCGCGGCGCGACGGCGATGTTCGCGCGAGCGTTCTACGAATTGCGGGGCAAGCTCGATCTGGCCAAGTTCCTGCGCGGCACGGAGTACGACGCCGTCAACGAATTGCGCCGGCATGCATCGGGCACGCCGTGGGAACCGCTCGCCGAAGGAGTCTTCGGCAGCGTCCGGCGGCTCTACAAGCAGGTCGCCGAGTGGGGACCGCTGAATGCTCCCGCGTTGTATCGCGCGATCGCGCGGCGACCGTACGCCGATCTCGTCCGACTGGCGGAGCACGTCGCGGAGAGACTTCGTGCCGGCGGTATCGACTCCATTTCTCCGCCGGACCTGTTGATCGACGCCCCGCCTCCGGGCCGGGAGGTCGAGTTTCGCGTCGACATTCATTATCCCAAAGAACGCATCTATCGACCGCTGGAAGCCGTCTCGCCGGTGACAGAGGCACTCGCCCGCCGTCAGTTCGACGATGCGGTGAAGCGCGTCCGCGTGTTCGTCCACCCGCGTTTGCGGCCGGCGATCGAATCGCTGCCCGATTTCGACGCGATTGTCGCCGAGTCGGTCGCCGAGACCTTCGACGCGGTTCCCGGTTCCTCGTCGTATCCCGGTTCCTCGTCGTAAAGGTATCGCCGCATTGACGCCGCGATGGGATTGAAGGAAAACGTGGGCAAGATCGCCCTGTTTCCGCACTCCACGCGTTCAATGCCCGACGTTCCGCTTCCTGATGAACGACCCATTGCGACCGTCTACCCGTCGGTCGCCTCGCTGGCGATCGGCCGGGCGTTCGGTGCATTGTACGAATCGATTCCACTGAAGATCGGGCGTCTGAAACTGTCGCACCTGCTTTTCCCGCTGCCGACTTCGCCGTTCGTGCTGCTGGTCTACATCTGGTTGAAGACAAGTGGGTCGCGGTATGTGTTGACGACGCAGCGGCTGCGGCACATGCGCGGACTGACGGCTGGCCGGAGTCTTGACATGCCGCTCGACGAAGTCGGCCGCATCGAAGTCGTGACTTCGTTTGGACAGCGGTTCTACAAGGCCGGCGACCTCGTCGTGCATGATCATCTCGGGGCGCAGCGGCTGAGATTTCCCAGCGTCGTTCGACCGGAGATGTTTCGACAGACGATCCTCGATGCCCGCGACGCCTTGATCAACACCGACGCCGCCCAGCGGATCATCGAAGCGCGACGTACCTCCGGTGCGGCCTGATTCATGCTCGTCGTCGGACTGGACATTGGCGGCGCCAACCTGAAGGCTGCCAGCAGCGACGGTGAAGCTGTCGACCGGCCGTTTCCTCTTTGGAAGCAGTCACGGCAACTCGCCGCCGAGTTGCGATCTCTGATCGCACAGCTTCCGCCGGCCGACGCCGTCGCCGTCACGATGACCGGCGAACTGGCCGACTGCTTCACATCGAAAGCCGAAGGCGTTCGTGAAATCGTTGCCGCAGTCGAAACGGCGACACTGCGGCTGCCCGCCGTCTTCTGGCAGACGGGAGGTGAATTCCTGACGGCGAATGAAGCGGTGGAACTGCCGCAACTCGTTGCGGCGGCGAACTGGCACGCGCTGGCGACGTTCTGCGGTCGAATCGTTCCGGAAGGGCCGAGTCTGCTGATCGATGTTGGCTCGACAACGACCGATCTCGTTCCGCTGCACGACGGAGCTGTCGTCGCCGACGGGTTGACCGATCTCCAAAGATTGCGTGCAGGTGAACTTGTCTATACCGGAGCCGCCCGCACACCGATCTGTGCCTTCGGGACATCGATTCGAATCGGTGACGAACGACAGCCGCTGGCCGCGGAATGGTTCGCGACGACGCGCGACGTCTACCTGGTACTCGGCGACACACCTGAAGCGGTTGATGATCTCGATACGGCCGACGGTCGACCTGCGACGATCTCGTATGCCCGGAGTCGACTGGCGCGAATGCTCTGCGCGGACGTTGAAGAAGTCGGCGAAATGACGGTCGAGAGTTTTGCCGCCGCGATCGCACGCGAACAACGTGCCTTGATTGAAGCCGCCTTAAACCGGGTGCTCAACCGGATGGAAGGACAGCCGCACATCCTGCTGGCGGGCAGCGGTTCGTTCATCGGTCGGCGCCTCGTCGCGGAGTCACCGAGACTGGCGGGAGCCGACGTCTCATCGCTCGCCGAAATGTTTGCGCGACGAGTTTCGCGTTCGGCTTGTGCCTTTGCGGTCGCACGGCTTGCTGTCGAGCGGGCGGTCTTCTGATCGTCGCCCCGGGAATGACAGCAGGCCAAAAATGCGCAGTCGGCTGATGGGTCCGGCACGGTAGAATGGCGTCGCGGTTCATATTTCCAGCCGAATATCGCACTTTCGATACAGGACTCGTCATGGGGCGCATGAAATGGGGAATCGGAGCCGCTGCCGCCGTCGGCTTGGCATGGTTCGTGATGAACGTCTTCAACTGGAATCTCGGTGGTCTGGGCGGGGATGGCGAGAACCGCGTGGGACTTCCGACCTCGTCGACGAGTTCGGCACCCGATTCCGAGCCATCGGACCCGCCGGAGCAGTCGGAGCCGGACGCCGGCCTGGTGTCCGTCGAGAACGCCGACGAAGCGATCGGCACCGGCGGTGTTGTGGAGGTGTTGATCGACGACCGCAACTACTCGCTGCGGCGCGGAAACGGCGACGAGTGGGTTCAGGCGGAGCCGGATGCGATCGCCGCCTACGCGCGGCAGGCGGCCGGCGACGAGTCGGGAATGAAGGTTCGAATTCTTCGGAAGCCTTCGGCGCGAGCGGCGGCGGAAGAGCGGCTCGTTGAAACGCTGCACGGCGTCGGATTGACGAACTCCGAAATCGACGTTCCGGAAACGCTTGTCGAATAAGGCAGCATTTTCGAGGACGCGGACGTCGAAATCTCGTTTCTGACGCCCCGATTCGACGCACTTCATGATCGCACGATCTCGCCGGTGGACACCGGCCGTTCGGCGTCCTAAACTGCCGCCTTGGTCAGAGTCAGGAATCATGGTCCGACACGGCCGCCGGTCGAGAAATGGCCGCGTTCGCTCCATCGGGCCGGGCCAGTTCCGATCTCGACCAGCGAGGCGTCGATGATGTCCCCTGTCGGTCACACGGCCGTTTCGACCGACACCGCGAACCGGTCCTCTGCCCCGGCGGCGCAGGTCGTGGGCATCGACTTCGGCACGAGTTGCTCGGCCGTCGCCCGGCTCGAACCGGACGGAACGCCGCGGCTGCTGCCCGATGCCGCCGGTCGCGAACTGATCGATTCGATACTGATCTTCGGCGAGGACGGCGTCGTCCGCGTCGGGTCGCGCGAGGAAGCGATCGAACCGCACACGTCCGTGGTGACGGCCGTGAAGCGATACCTTGGTGGTCGCGGCTTCTGCCTTCGCCATGCGGGGCAGACGCTCACGCCGGAACTCTTGTCGGCACTCATTTTGCGGAAGCTCGCCTGCGATGCCGGCCGTTTTGGCGACCTGGCGGGCGTGATCCTGACGGTTCCCTCTTATTTCTTTGCGCCGGGTCGGCAGGCGACATTGTCGGCCGGTCGGATTGCCGGACTGCCGGTCGTCGAACTGTTGGCCGAGCCGATTGCCGCTGCACTTGCCCATCTCTGGCAAACCGGCGGATTGATCGATGAAGATCGGAGCCTGCTGATCTTCGATCTGGGCGGTGGAACGCTCGACGTCACCATTGTTCGGGCGACCGGCGGGCGACTGCTCGTCGCGGCGACGGAAGGCGACAATGCTTTAGGGGGAATCGACTGGACCGAGCGGCTGGTCGAGTTCGCCGCCGAGAAATTCCGTCGGCGGCACGGAAGCGATCCCCGCTCCGACGCCGGAAGTCTGCTGCGATTGCGGTCGGCGTGCGAACGAGCGAAATGCGAACTGGTGACCGAGTCGCGGATCGTGATCGAGGTTTGTCATGCCGGTATCACAATGCCGCTGGGAGTCAACTGCGAAGAGTTCGAGCAGATCACGGCCGACCTGTTGCGCCGAGCGCGCGACGCGGCCGAGTTTCTGTTCGAGTCGAGCGGCATCGAACCTGACGAACTGGATGAGGTGCTTCTCGTCGGCGGCGGCACGAAACTGCCGTGCGTCGCCCGGATGATGACGGAACTGTGCGGTCGACCTGTCTCGACGCCGCCCGATCCGCAGCGGGCCGTCGCCGAGGGCGCCGCGATTTACGCCGCGGCCATCGCCGTCCGGCACGGCGAAATTCCGCCGTCCCCCGAGCTGATGCGGCGTCTGGAAGCGATCTCGCTGCGCGACGTGAATGCCCACTCGCTCGGCATCGCGCTTGACGACCCGCGCGGAACGGCGTTCAGCAGGAACCACATCCTGTTGCCGCGCAACACCGCTTTGCCCGCGACGGTCAAGCGTCGGTTCGTCACGAGTCTGGCCAACCCGGAAGGGATTGCCTTACGGCTCGTCGAAGGTGAAGCTCCGGAGGTCGCCTCATGCACGGTGATCGGCGATTGGCGGATTACCGGCCTTCCCCCCAACCTTCCCGCCGGCTCGCCGGTTCAGGTCACGTTCCGCTGCAACCGCCAACGCCAGGTGACGGTCGACGCGAAGGAATTGACCGAGCAGACCATCGCCCACGTCGAAAAGGTCGGGCCGGAAGACGTCGCGACGGAAGGCGCCAAACGGCTGCTCGCCGAGTTCCGCCTCGTCTAGCGTCGAACGCGTCGCGACTCTCCCGTGGTGCAGGAGTCGACGACTTCGAGGTAGCGACGGGAACGGCGGCCGACAAAGACGTAACCGGCCATGCCGGCGAGAATCAGCGACGCCGTCAGGAAGCGGAATGCGTCGAACTCGCCCTCGCCCACAGAGCCGGGCGAAGCGATCAGCACCAAGATCACCGCGGCGGCGAGCGGGATGATTCCGGCGAGCACATTCACCGCTCGCAGGCGATCGGGAACCGATGCCAGCTCGCTCGCGGAACGCTCGCGGAATGCTCGCGGATTCGACCAGAACCGGATGAACATGGTCCGAAGCACGATTCCCAGCACGAAGAAGTATGAATAGGTCACCGCAATCAGCCACGCCAGGCCGAACGAGATGAAAAAGTGTCCCCAAGTCTCGGCGGAAACGGGGTCGGAGCCCAGATGCAGGGCAAGTGGGAACACGACGGCCCCCGGCAGCCAGCCGACCGTCGCGGCAATCGCGATGTCTCGAGGCAGAAGTAAGGCACGCCGACGGGCCTCGTCGATCCGTTCGTCGGTGACGTTCTCGCCGCGGCGCTGGGCATTCCAGATGCGAACGACGGCGATCAACCGGCTCGCCAGCCACGCGAGGCAGGACGGATACGCGATCAGGTTGTAGGCGACTGCGACCGGAACGAAGAAGTCCTTCTGTTCGTCGGTCAGCGTGATGCGGAGCGTGTTGTACGAGATTTGCAGCGCACTTCCGACGAACTGTGGCAACACTCCGCCGAGGATCAAGGCCGGCACCGGATGTTGCCAGGCCCAATGGGTGAACCGGTCGGCTGGCGGCAAATTACGCAGCGCCGTCCGCTGTTCGCGAAGTCCGGCAAGCGTGTCCGCGAACTCGTCGGCAACCGTATAGCGATCGCCCGGCTCGGAAGCCAGGCCGCGCGACAGCACGTTCCGGAGCCGGCGGTCGCCGGCCTTGCGATCGAGCGAGATCGACCGTCGCTCGGCGGCCAGCTTCTGCAGAACGGCCGAAAGCTCTTCCCGCTGGATCGAATCTCCCGCGGGAAACGGCAACACCCCCGAAGTCAGCTCCCACAACACGACTGCGAGCGAGTAGATGTCGGAACGTGCATTGATCGCTTCGGCCGACGTCAGCGAGTCGGCATTGAAGGCGTCGAGGTGCTCCGGGGCCATGTAGGCGAGCGTCCCGCCGACGATCGTTGCGTGCTCCTGATCGGCTTCGCGAATCGAGAGATTAAAGTCGGCGAGCAGCGGGCGTCCGTAACGGCCGACGAGCACGTTCGCCGGTTTCACGTCGCGATGCAGGACGCCGCGGGCATGAGCGTGTGCGAGTGCTCGTGCCAGTTGTTCGCCGATGCGGCAGACGGCTTCGACGTGATCGGCTTGCGCGAGATAGTCGCGATCGCGCATCGCCGCAGGGTCGAACAGGATCGGCGGAAGATCGATCGAGTCGAGCACGGCGAGCAGGTCGGCTCCGCTCCATCCGCCCGGACCGAACGTCTTGCGTCTCAGTTCGCGAATGACCGCCGCGAGCGTCGTGCCGGCGACGTACTGCATGCAGAGCAGGTGAGCGCCGGTGACCGGCTCAGTCATTTCGGCATAGACCTGCACGATGTGATCATGCTCGAGCCGGGCGAGCGAGCGACCTTCGCCGTCGACGGCGGCTCTATCGGCTTGCGGCGAGACCTTCAGTGCCACTTGCCGGTCGAGCGAGAGTTGCCGGGCGAGATAGACGACGCCGAACCCGCCTCGACCGAGCGTCCGTTCGATGACGAATTCGCCGATCCGCCCGCCCGGCTCGATCGACAGCGGATCGACCGACGCCGTCGGATGAGCGTGCAGACTTCCAGGCCGGCTGGGAAGCCAGCCGCCCAGCGATTCGCCGGCAGACGGGATCGCCTCTGAGGGCGTATCGTCACCCGGACCGATGATGGTGCGGCTGACGGGATCGTCCTGCGCGGGCGATTCCTCCGCCGATTCGTCCGCCGCGCGTTCGTTCGGCGCGGGATCCTGTTTCCCGAGATCGTCATCCCGGGGGTCGGACAACGAAGTCATGAGCAATGACGATCGACGGTGATCGGAATTACGGCGCTGCCGTCGGCAGTGCGCAGCGGTATGCTCGTGGGGTCGGGAGGCTGGTCCGTACGACGCGGCGAACCGGCCGCCGACCCGGAGTATAAGCCGTTCATGTCTGCTGAAGAACATCTCAGCCGTATCGACACGCTCTGGTCGGTCGTTCAGAGAGCCCATTCTCCCGGCGACGCGCGGGCCGCCGAGGCGCAGGAGCTGCTTCTCGACCGATACGGCGGTGCGATCCGACGGTATCTCTGCGCCTGCCTGCGCGATCGAGACGCCGCCGACGAGGTCTTTCAGGAATTCGCGCTTCGATTCGTACGCGGCGACTTTCAAGCCGCCGATCCGAGCCGGGGCCGTTTCCGGGCGTTCGTCAAGACGATCATTTATCGTTTGATGATCGACCATCGTCGCCGGAAAGGCCGCGAAGGGCGTCACCAGGCGCTCGGCATCGATCCGGAAGCCCGCAACGACGTCGACGATCCGCTCGCCGACTCCGACGAGGTCTTTCTGTCGAGCTGGCGCGACGAGCTGCTGGCGCGAACTTGGCGAGCGCTTGACGAACACGAACGCAGCAGCGGTTCGCCGTACCACACGGCGTTGCGACTGCGAGTCGACGGCCCCGAGATGCGATCGCCCGAACTGGCGGCGAAGCTGTCGGAACGACTCAACAAACCGATGACGGCCGAGAACGCCCGCGTCGTCGTCCACCGGGCACGCGATCGCTTTGCCGAGTTGCTACTCAATGCCGTCGCCGAATCGCTCGACGATCCTTCGCCCGATACGATCGAAGAAGAGTTGATCGATCTTCGCCTGCTTGACTACTGCCGCGACGTGCTCAACCGGCGGCGGAAGTGATCCCTCGCCTCCCCCGATCTCTCGCCTCCCCCCGTCCGTCCCGCACCCGTCTTGCCGTCGTTACGAGACCGCCTTAGAGTGGCTCGGGACGACCTTGGCAGGGTCGGCGTCGCACTGGCCGGAAAGGACTCGGACGGCATGGCTTCTGCTCTTGAAACGTGGATCGATTCGGTCGCCCGTCAGACACGGCCCGACCGAGTCGTCTGGTGCGACGGGTCCGACGACGAGTTTCGCCGGATGACCGAGGCGATGGTCGCCGACGGTACGCTCGTCCGGCTGAACGAGCAGGCTCATCCGAACAGCTTTCTTCACCGCAGCGACCCGCACGACGTCGCGCGCGTCGAAGATCGCACGTTCATCTGCTCGCGGTATGGGTCGGACGCCGGCCCCACAAACAACTGGCTCGACCCGGCGGCGATGCACGCCCGCCTTGACGTTCTGTTCGCCGGTTGCATGCGCGGCCGGACGATGTACGTGCTGCCGTACCTGATGGGGTCGCCGGGAAGCCCGCTGGCCAAGGTCGGCGTCGAACTCACCGACAGCCCCTACGTCGCCGCCAACATGCGGATCATGACGCGGATGGGCCGTATCGCTCTCGACGCACTCGGCGGTCGCGACGACTTCACGCGCGGCGTCCACAGCAAAGGGCGACTCGACCCTGCCGAACGGATCATCGCTCATTTCCCCGACGAAAACCTGATTCGCAGTTTCTCGTCGAACTACGGCGGGAACGCGCTGCTCGGGAAGAAGTGCCATGCCTTGCGGCTGGCGAGCGTTCAGGCCCGCAACGAAGGCTGGCTTGCCGAGCACATGCTGATTCTCGGCATCACCGACCCGCAGGGACGCAAGACCTGGGTGTGTGCCGCCTTTCCCAGCGCCTGCGGCAAGACAAACCTCGCGATGCTGATTCCGCCTCCTGAAATGACGGCCGAGGGCTGGAAGGTCGAAACCGTCGGTGACGACATCGCCTGGCTGAAATACGGCGAAGACGGACGCCTGTACGCCGTCAATCCCGAGCACGGATTTTTCGGCGTCGCACCCGGCACGAGCGAACGAACAAACCCGAACGCACTCGCATCGTGTCGCGCCAATACGATCTTTACGAACGTCGCGCTGCGGCCCGACGGCACGGTCTGGTGGGAAGGCTTGTCCGATTCTCCGGCGCAGTGCATCGACTGGATCGGCAACGACTGGACCCCCGACAGCGGCCGACCGGCGGCCCATCCGAACAGCCGGTTCACCGCCCCGGTCGCGCAATGCCCCAGTCTCAGTTCCGAATACGAAAACCCGCGCGGCGTTCCGATTGACGCGATCATTTTCGGCGGACGGCGGATGAGCGTCATGCCGCTCGTCTTCGAGGCTTTCGACTGGAACTACGGCGTCTATGCCGGTGCGACGATGACGAGCGAAAAAACCGCTGCGGCGACCGGGACGGTCGGCGAGGTGCGATTCGACCCGATGGCGATGCTGCCCTTCTGCGGCTATCACATGGCCGATTACTGGCGTCACTGGCTCAATGTCGGACATCTTGCCGGCATGACGCCGCCGCGCGTCTACCAGGTAAACTGGTTCCGCAAAGGCTCGGACGGTAAGTACCTTTGGCCAGGCTTCGGACAGAATCTGCGGGTGCTGAAATGGATCGCCGCCCGCTGCCGTGGCGAGGCCGATGCCGTCGAATCGCCGATCGGACTGTTGCCGACGTCCGGCGCGATCGACTTCGACGCGGTCAACGTATCCGACGCGGCCGTGCGCCAGTTGTTTGCGATCGACCCGGTCGAATGGCTCGACGAAACCGACCGTCGCGAGATGTTTCTTGCCCGGTTCAAGGAGCGATTGCCGCCGGAACTGAGCGAAGCGAACGACGGCGTGCGACGGCGGTTGCACACGCAGCGGGTTGCCGAAAGGGAATAGACAATCGGACGGAGGCATCGCCAACATGATCACGCTCTACCGCACGAATGACGTTCCGGAATCGCGTGAGGTTCAATCGGCGCTTGAGGATTCATGCCTGGCGCACAGGATCGTCGATCGAGGCGCAGCACCTGCGATGCTGGCTGCGGAGACGGCGGACGCGATTCTCGTCGATGACGGCGAGGTTTTTCGCGGTGCCGCCGAGATTCTGCCCCACGTCGAGCAGCTTGTCGCACTCCGCGACCTCTGGCACAAGTACGGCAGCGATGCGTGCTATTGTGACGAACAGGGAAACATCGAATGACCGACGCCGATTTGCGACTCGCGGAACAAGTGCGGACGGCATGCCTCGCTGCGGCACTCGACGCTTACGAAGACGCCGGCCTACGCGGATTGTGCGCCGAAGGTCGCTGGGAGTGTGCGATCGATGCTCTGCGTGCGCTCCCGCTGAACGACCTTGTGTCCCGCCCCGATTCGACGCCGGTTGGCGGCAGCGGTGCCGGCGAGTAATCTGCGATCGTCCTTCCTGTCCTGGAGAACGAGCATGTCGGCGCTTCGGGGAATCGTTCTGGCAATGGCCGTTTCATCGTTTTCGCAGGCCGCAACGGCCCAGGACACCGGCTGGCAGGCCGATCCGGCGCTCGTGAAGCGTCTGTCGGAGCAGCGGCCCGGCATTCTCTACGACGAATCGAAGGTTCCCGAGTACGAACTGCCCGATCCGCTTCAAGCCGCAGACGGTTCGACCGTTGACACGCACGAAGATTGGGCGAAGCGCCGATCGGAGATTCTGGAACTCTTCCGAGGCCACATGTACGGTCGCCGGCCCGGCAAGCCCGAAGAACTCTCGTTCGAGATCGTCGAGAACGATCCGACCGCGATGGACGGAGCCGCGACGCTGAAGCGCGTCAACATCCACAGTCGGCACGCCGGCCGCGAGCATCACTTCGAACTGATCCTGTTCGTTCCGAACAAGTCGGAAGGTCCGGCGCCCGTCTTTGTGCTGATCAACAATCGCGGACGGAAGCACACCGATCCGACACGAGCCGAAAAGTCGGAATTCTGGCCGGCAGAGCAGATCATCGCCCGCGGTTACGGCATCGCGGCGATCCAGTACGACGAACTCGCGCCTGACGACAAAGACCGTTTTCGAGACGGTGTCATCAAGCTGTTTGAAGGCGAAACGGGAGGCGATCGCCCTGACGATGCCTGCGCGGCATTGGCCGCCTGGGGCTGGGGCGCAAGCCGGGTGATGGACTACTTCGAGACCGATCCGCAGGTCGACGCGAAGAAGGTCGCAGTTCTCGGTCACTCGCGCGGCGGCAAGGCGGCGTTGTGGGCGGGGGCGGAAGACGAGCGGTTCGCCCTTGTGATCTCGAACAATTCCGGTTGTGGCGGGGCGGCTCTCAGCCGCCGCCGGTACGGCGAGACGGTCGAGCGGATCAACACGAACTTTCCGCACTGGTTTTGTGGCAAGTTCAAGACGTACAACGATCGCGAGAATGAACTGCCGATCGACCAGCACCTGCTGATCTCGCTGATCGCCCCGCGAGCCGTCTACGTCGCCAGCGCCGACGAAGACCTGTGGGCCGATCCACGAGGTGAGTTTCTCTCGCTCGCGAACGCTTCGTCCGTCTACGGACTCTGGGAACACGACCCGATCGATTCCGCCGATATGCCCCCGCTCGATCGGCCGCTCGTCGCCGGACCGCGCGGCTATCACATCCGCAGCGGAGGCCACAACCTCACGCCGCAGGACTGGGGCTGGTACATGGACTTCGCCGACGGTCTGTGGCGATCGAAGAAGTGATGACCGTTGTGATGCACGCAAGCTGCGGCCGGCACAGCCGGCCCTACTTGAGTTCGCGAATGGCCGTCGCCCAGTCCGGCACTTTCCTGAAACCGGCGTCCGTCAGTTGGTAGTCCCGCCGGCTGATCCAGTCGCCGGTTCTTGCGTCGGTCAATGTCTCGCGAATCCGTACGACACCGAACGGGACGTCGTCGCAAAGCCAGGCGTCGATCCGGTGACGAAGGACGTTGCCCGAACGACGTCGCACGTCGATCGTCGCCGTGACCAGTTGCGTGCGGAACGCCAGTTCCCGTGCCGGCAGCTTCTGATAGCGCACCGGCCCCGGCCGATACTCGACGGATTTCGGCAGCCTCTGCAACGCGCCGATTGCCTCTGCAACAGAAGGCTTCCCGGAGACGACGAACTCGATCGGTCTGGCACCGGCGTCGAACTGTTCGCGATCGATCGTCGCGGTCACGTCGCCAATTTCCCTGCGACGACCGGCAACGGTCTCGAATTGTCGCACACGGAGTTGCGGCCGATTGGCGTCGCCTTCGACGAGTTCCAGCCGGATCAACTCGGTTCCCTGTTCGGTCGTCGCGGTCATTTCGATCCACTGATCGGCAGGATCGATGCCTGATGCAGGGATCTTCGGGAACCAAGTCGTCAGACGCCGCTGGAGCGGCGGTTCGTGATCGCTGTAGTCGATCCAACGGGCCGAATCCATCAGCGCATACAGCCACGACGGTCGCCACGGATTGGCGATCGCTTCCCACGCCGAAAACGTCGACACAGCGAGCAATCCGACGGCGACGCACCGGAACCATCGGCGATCGGCGAAGTCGTCGAGCGTCGGCAATAGGGCGATCAGCCAGAACGGAATGAGCCAGAGCGCCCATCGCAACGCGACGGTGTTTCCGCCGTAGTTGTAGTTCTCGGTGCGCGACAGATAGAACGCGAGGATCAGCGCCGTCAGGGCCAGTCCCATCCAGAGCAGGGGTCGATACGGCTCGGCCGGCCGCCGTCGCATTCGCAGCCAGGTCGCGATCGTCAACAGAAAGATCGGCGAGAGCGACAGGATTCCGTGATGCCCGATCGTGCAGTGCAGCAGGTAGACGATCGGCGAATCGAGGTTGCGGTCGATTCCCTTCGGAGTTGCCCAATAGCTCGGCAGGCCTTCGCGAATGTAGACGTACTTCGACGTGCCGTAGGCCATGTAGAACGGCTTCCAACTGCCGGTCTGCATCCACGTCGTCACCAGGAACGCCGCAATCGGAACGAGCGCCGCGGGAACGAACACGAACAGCGTGCGTCGCCAGTCGGTCCGCAGCAGGACGGCGAACATCGCCAACCCGAAGGCCGCGGCAGGCAGCTCGTTCGTGGTCACGAACGCCGACGTCAGTCCGCAAAATGCGAAGTCCCACCAACGACGAGATCCGTCGAAGATCCGCAATGCGAAGTAGAGGGCAAAAACGAGCGAGACGGCGGCGACAGTGTGATTGTTGAAGGTCGTCGAATAGGTCGACAGGTACGTTCCGAATGCTGTCGCGGAAATCAGGTAGCAGCGGCTGAACGTCGTTCGACCGTACCTCATTGCAATCGACGCCAGCGCGGCGGTCGCCCCCAGCCAGGGCAGCAGGTTGATGACGGCCAGCACGAGCCGCGTGACCGCTGGCGTGTCGCCGTAAATCGACCAGCCGAGGGTCGAACGGATGACCGCGTAGACTCCGCTCGCGAGCACCGTCAGCAGGGCAGGCTTTGTCGAATAGAGATGACCGTCATGCTGCACCTTGTCGATCGTCGACCATTCGGGATCGGCGTCGATCGCGTCGATGACGAACGTTCCGCGTTCGACGAGCGACCAGACGGTCGACCAGCGCGACCGATCGTTGGCACTTTGCAACGGCGTGGCGTTCAGCAAGGCCGCGGCATGGACGGCGGCCGTGACGGCGATCAGGACGAACGCGAAACGCTGAAATGCGAGATGCGACGGCTCGGATGACGTCGAGGCGCTCTGCGGCGACATGGCGGGCGAACGGAGGGGCGGGGTCCGCCCCAGCATCGGTCGGACGCACAAAGCCGTCAACGACGACCGGGCCGCATGTGGCTGTCAAAGCAGGAAGCGGGAGAAGCGAGGCGACCGCCCTCTTCGTACCTCTGTCCTCCGCCGTTCAGGCACGATCGGCAATCGGGGGCCATGCCGGCCGATCGCCCACCCGCATCAGGCTCATGCGGATCAGGTGCGGAACGCTGCGGGCTTCCATTTTCCGCATGATCTTCGCGCGGTGGGCCTCGACCGTCTTGAAGCTGACGTTGAGCAGGCTGGCGATTTCCTTGCTCGAATAGCCTTCGACCACCAGCGACATGACTTCCTGCTCGCGACGGGTGAGCAAGCTCAGTCGCTGGCCGATCTTCAGCAATTCACCGCGGCCGGTACGCGTCGAAGAATCGCGAGCGATCGCCCTTTGGATATGGTCGAGCAGCACCTGGTCGCTGATCGGCTTCTCGAGAAAATCGATCGCTCCCGCCTTCATCGCCCGCACTGCTGAGGTGATGTCGCCGTAGCCTGTCATCATAATGACCGGCAGCGTCGAACCGATCGTTCGCAGCCGTTCCTGCATTTCCAACCCGCTCATGCCCGGCATCCGGACATCGCACAGCAAGCATCCGGGACGCTCCGGATCGTAGGCCTCAAGGAACTCCGATGCCGAACCGAACGTTTCGACCTGCAAATCGACTGATTCCACCAACCACGTCAACGACTTGCGCATCCCCGGATCATCGTCAACAATGAAAACAGTCGCGGTTCGTCGCGGAGGCCCGGAAGAAATTTGCGTGTATCCGGCTGGATCGCTCATCACTCGCTCTCGGGAGCCGATTTCAGAAAAGCGACTGGGGGTCGACTCCGTCGACCGGATCGGGGACGGGAGGCTGGTGAAAACGGATGTCATGGCGCAATTCCAAGTTGCCGAAGAGAGCAAACCCGGTCGACCTCTGACTCAGTCGACCCTCCTCGGGGCTTCTACCTATAAAAGCGTGAAACTCGCCAAATCGGTGTCACGGTTTTCACCAGATTCGCAAAGTTTTCGTCAGTATACCTTCTGCGCCACTGAACTTTTCTCCCCTGGGGAGTGC
This sequence comes from Planctomycetaceae bacterium, assembly GCA_049790855.1. Taxonomy (GTDB): domain Bacteria; phylum Planctomycetota; class Planctomycetia; order Planctomycetales; family Planctomycetaceae; genus JACCRE01. Next base: position 20,956 of record JBAQZJ010000347.1, read on the forward strand.
CTTTAATCCTGTACCAGGATAAAGCTTAGCCATGAAAGTCGGCGTTTTTGCGGATGTTCATGATCATATTGACAATCTGCGACGGTCGGTCGCGGCATTCAACCAATTGAATTGCAAGATTGTCCTGTTTGCAGGTGACTTCGTTTCCCCCTGGGTCATCCCACCACTTCGGAAGCTGACATGCCCAATGGTCGCCTGTTATGGCGACAATGACGGGAATCGGACCGGAATCGCCGGCGGCATGCGAATCGTCGGAACACTCGGCCACCCCCCGTTCGGAATTCGATTGTCGGATGGAACCAAAGTCCTGCTAACGCACGACCTTTCGTCCGTTCGTGGCTGCATTGGCGGTGCCCAAGTCGTCATCTGGGCACATACACACAAGCCGAGCATCGCCCGCGACGCCGAAGGCCGCCTGTTGCTCAATCCCGGCGAGACCGCCGGCTGGGTCTTTCGTCAACCGTCGATCGCGGTCTTTGACTCGCTGACCCTCGACGCGGAGATTATCCGCTTGCCGGAACCGGGACCGGCACCGGTCATTGAACCTTATTGAACCCCGTCAAAGAGCCAAAAGTTCGTCGCAAAATGACAAGGCTCGCGCGTTATGCTCATGTTCCCGCATCTGCGGCACATGTGCGAACTGGATCGAATTTTCGCGATGGCTTCTGCCACGATGTCCGGCGACTTCCTGTTGATTGGGGCTCATTGACCGGCTATTCCCATATTCGCGGAGAACGCACGCTTCAGTGGCTGGCAGGAAGCGCGGCTGCGTGCGGTGGATTTTTGACCCTGCGGCGGGGGCTGTGACCGGTGAGATTTGCCCCTTATCGATCTGACGGCGTCTACGACGAGTCGTTCGATGCGCAGGGTCTGCCGCGACTGGGCACTGAGTTGCTCGCCGAGAGCTTGACCGCCCTGCCCGAAGACGAGCTGTCGCGATATCAACGGGCGGCCGAATCGGCGATGCTCAATCTGGGCATCACCTTCAATGTCTATGGAGCCGACGGCGGCAGCGAGCGGATCTTTCCGTTTGACATCATTCCCCGCGTCTTCATCGCGACCGAGTGGGACCAGATCGAACGCGGTCTCAAGCAGCGTTCATTCGCTCTGAACCGCTTTATCGACGACCTCTACAACGACCAGCGGATTCTGCGAGACGGCGTCGTGCCCCGCGAATTGATCGAATCGGCGGCGACGTTACGCGAACCCTGCCGCGGGTTCACGCCGCCCAAGGGCGTCTGGTGCCATGTCATCGGCAGCGATCTCGTCCGCGACAAGAACGGCACCGTCTACGTTCTGGAAGACAATCTGCGTGTGCCGAGCGGCGTGTCGTACGTGCTCGAGAATCGCGAGGTAATGAAACGCACTTTTCCCGAGGTGTTCCGCGGTCAGTTGATCGCACCGGTCGAGGACTACCCCGAGCGTCTGCTCGCCGCACTTCAGGCCTGCGCGCCGACGGGAGTCGCGAACCCGACGGTCGTGGTGCTGACGCCCGGCATCTACAACTCGGCCTATTTCGAGCACAGCTTTCTCGCCCAGCAGATGGGCGCGGAACTCGTTCAAGGCAACGACCTCGTCGTTTCCGACGACCGCGTCTTCATGCGGACGACCCGCGGACTTCAGCCGGTCCACGTGATTTACCGTCGGATCGACGACGACTTCCTCGACCCGGAGACGTTCCGATCCGACTCGAAGCTCGGCGTGCCCGGACTGATGCGGGCCTATCGTGCCGGTCACGTGACGCTCGCCAACGCCCCCGGCTGCGGTGTCGCCGACGACAAGGCGGTTTACGCCTTCGTGCCCGAGATCATTCGCTACTATCTCGACGAAGAACCGATCCTGCCGAACGTGCCGACCTACATCTGTTCCGATCCGCAGCAGTGCGCACATGTGCTGGCGAACATCGCGAGCATGGTCGTCAAGCCGACCAACGAATCGGGCGGTTACGGCCTGCTCGTCGGACCGCACAGCAGCAAGGCCGAGTGTGACGCATGCTGCGACCGAATTCGGGCGAATCCTCGCAACTACGTCGCTCAGCCGATGCTGACGCTGTCGACCGTGCCGACGCTCGTCGAGACCGGCATCGAGGCTCGCCACGTCGACTTGCGACCGTTCATTCTTTGCGGCGAGACGATCGACGAAACCTACGTCGTCCCCGGCGGGCTGACGCGAGTCGCGCTTCGCAAAGGCTCGATCGTCGTGAACAGCAGCCAGGGCGGCGGCAGTAAGGATACGTGGGTGTGTTACCCGGCGTCGAAAGGAACGACGCAACAGCCGATGCGGCAGACGCAATCGACGACGTGAGCGGAAGCCCACCGGCC
>JBAQZJ010000348.1:0-8440 GCA_049790855.1 Planctomycetaceae bacterium
CGGAGGGCTGACGCCCCCCGCTCGCCGACGGTGCCCGCGTACCTTAAGGTCGGGTTCTGGTACGATTCGGCGGCCTTCGCCGGGCTGTCACGCGAACGGTTCACCGCGGCGATCCGCGCGGAAGGCGTCGCCCTGTCGCCGGGATTCCGGGGGCTGCATCGAATTCATTCCCGCAAGCGCTTTCGATGGGTCGGCGAATTCGCAGTCGCCGATGCGGCGGACGAAAAGCTGGTGGTGCTGCATCATCCGGTGCTTCTGGGAACGGGCGACGACATCGACCGTGTCGCGGCGGCGATCCGTAAGATTCAGCAATTCGCCCCGGCGATTCGCGACGCGGAGCGACCGGTCGCGTAGGATGCCCGAAGTCCCGAAGAGAATGTTTTCCGTTGCAAGGTGCCCTGATGCTCGAGTTCGGCCACGAGTTTGAAAAAGGCCTTCACTACGACGACTTTCTCGATCGCTATGCGACGTCCGAGCAACGAAGCCGCTGGGACGCCGCTTACGAACGCATCGCACTCACCGTTCCTCAGAAAAGCCTGCTCCAGTCGTTTACACGAGACATGAAGGTCGTCGTGCTCGCCGGAGCGTGGTGTGGCGATTGCGTCGAGCAATGCCCGATCTTCGCGCGAATCGCCGAGGAGACCGACAAGGTCGTCTTGCGGTTCTTCGATCGCGACGACCAGCCCGTGCTCGCGAAAGCCCTTCAGATTTGCGGCGCCGCGCGTGTGCCTGCGGTGATGTTTCTTAGTGAAGACGATTTTCCCTGTGGCCGATACGGCGATCGCACGTTGTCGAAGTACCGGAAGATGGCGAGCGAATTGACCGGTGCTGCCTGTCCGACCGGCCTTGGTCGCGACGACGACCTGACCGCAGCGGTCGTGCAAGACTGGATCGACGAGTTCGAGCGCATTCAACTCATGCTGCGCACGAGCGGCCGGCTGCGGCAGAAGCACGGCGATTGAAGCGGAGCCGCCCGATCGCCATCATCCACCGCGTTCGTTCGCTTGAAGAGACTGTTTCACTGCCGACCCGCGGTTCCACCGGTCGAGGATTGACACCCATGACGTTGCGACTGTCCGCGTTCCTGTTGTTGACCGTGCCGATGGCCTTACCAGTCGTTGCTGCCGATGATTACGACTTCGGGCCTGATTCCCAGGTACAGGAGGATGTTCCGCAGGGCCGGATCGAGCAGGGAACGTTTGAAAGCGAATCCGTATTCCCCGGTACGACGCGGAAGTATTGGGTCTACGTGCCGCAGCAGTACGACGGTTCGAGGCCGGCCCAGGTCATGGTCTTTCAGGACGGCGAGTGGTACCAGAACAAAGACGGCCAGTGCCGCGTGCCGATCGTCTTCGACAACCTGATCCACAAAGGCGACATGCCCGTCACGGTCGGGATCTTTCTCAATCCCGGCGTTTATCCGCCGGAGAAGGGCGGAGAGAAGGAACGTCGAAACCGAAGCGTCGAGTACGACACCTTGAGCGATCAATATGCCCGCCTGTTGATCGAAGAAGTGCTGCCCTACGTCGAGAAAGAGTACGATCTGAAACTGTCGGACGATCCCGACGAAAGGGCGATCTGCGGCATCAGCAGCGGCGGCATCTGCGCGTTCACGGTCGCCTGGGAGCGGCCCGATGCGTTCCGCAAGGTCGTCAGCCACGTCGGCAGCTTCACGAACATTCGCGGGGGCGACGTCTATCCGGGAATCATCCGCAAAGCCGAGAAAAAGCCGCTGCGAGTCTTTCTGCAGGACGGTTCCGGCGATCTCGACAACGCTCACGGCAACTGGCCGCTCGCGAATCAACAGATGGCGAAAACGCTCGAGTTCGCGAAGTACGATTACCAGTTCGTCTACGGGGACGGCGGCCACAACATGAAACACGGCGGCGCGATCTTTCCCGATACAATGCGTTGGTTGTGGCGCGACTGGAAGGATGCGGCCGCCGCATCGAAATGACGCGGCCAGGAACACACGGATGAGCGACGAGAGTACGGCATTTCATTATCTGAATACGGATCTCGATCTCACGTCACCAATCGATCTGACGGAACTCGCGAAGGCTCTTGAGGCTTCCGGCGTTTCGCCGTTGCACGTGACGCACGCAGAGGACAATCACTGGTACGCCGCCTTCGAGACGGACGAGTCGTATGACGAGCCGGAATCGAACATCACCGCAATCCTCGATGCGGTCGATTCACTGGATGAGCGGCGACGTCAGGCTTGGCAATCCTGCGTGCAGCGAGAGTTTAACATCGGGTATGACTGCGGGGCCGAGCCGTGGGCGTTTAACTTTGGGTTTTCGTGCGATCTCCTGCGACGAATGAGCGGGTACGGAGCGTCACTGCGAATCACGCTCTACCCGCCACGGGAACCACGCAGATCGTGAACTTCACGACGAACAAGTAAAGCCGTATTGACCTCCGCGCCGTTGTCTTTCGTGGTGCATTTCTGAAGAACCACTCATCCTCATGTCACTCAAGCTGTCGAATCTCACGCTGCCGGTCGAAGAGCCGGAGGAAGCGCTGTCCGGCGCGATCGCGAAGCGCCTCGGCGTGCCGCGGGGCGACCTCGTTCGGTATCGGATTCTCCGCAAGAGTCTCGATGCTCGCCGGCGGACCGACCTGAAGTTCGTTTACACGACCGCCGTCGAACTCGCTGAGGGCGTCCGCCCGAAGCGAAAGGGCGGGCTGGCGCCGTTTGTTCCCGGCTCGTTTCGCGATCCGTCGGCAGGCACCGAGCCGATGCCGGAGCGGCCGGTCGTCATCGGGTCTGGTCCGGCGGGATTGCTCGCGGCCTATTACCTCGCGAAGAAAGGCTACAACCCGCTCGTCATCGAGCGTGGCAAGCCCGTCAAAGAACGCGTTCCCGCTCTGCGGGCGTTCGACGCCGGCGGTGAGTTCGAGCCGGAGAACAATTACCTGTTCGGCGAGGGCGGAGCGGGGGCGTTTAGCGACGGAAAACTGACCTGCCGCGTCTCAGGACCGGACGTCGACTACGTCCTTGACCGCTTCGTCGAATGCGGTGGTCGACCGAGCCTCGTCTATGAGAACCGCCCGCACCTGGGTAGCAACAAGCTGCCGATGATCTGTCGAAACTTTCGTCGGCGGGTCGACGCACTCGGTGGTGAATACCAGTTTGACACGCGATTCGACCGGCTGGACCTCCGCGACGGGCAGGTCGTCGGCCTGTTGACGACGAGGGGGTACATTGCGACTCGTCACGTCGTTCTGGCGATCGGTCACAGCGCCCGCGACACCTACGCGACCCTGCTGGAGCAGGGCGTGCCGATCCAGCAGAAAGCGTTTCAATTGGGATTGAGAGTCGAGCAGCCGCAGGAGCAGATCAACCGGCACAAGTACGGGCGCGAGAGTTACATCGACCTCCTCGGTGCCGCCGATTACTCGCTCGTCGCCAATGCGAGCGAGTCGAACTGCGGCAAAGACGTCTTCACGTTCTGCATGTGTGCCGGCGGGTGGGTTATTCCCAGCGTGAGCGAACCGGGAATGTTCTGCACGAACGGCATGAGCAACAGCCGTCACGAAACCCCCTTCGCGAACAGCGGTCTCGTCGTGACGCTCGAACCGACGGAGTTCGGGTCGGACCATCCTCTCGCGGGCGTTCATGTCCAGCAGCATTACGAACGGCAAGCGTTCGAACTAGCGGGGCGAAACTATCTGGCGCCCATCCAGCGGGCAAAAGACTTCGTCGCCGGGCGGGAGACCGATCCGTCGCGGGAACTCGTAAGTTCTTATAAGCGGGGCACTTTTTCGCTCGATCTTGCGCAGGTGTTGCCGCCCGTGATCGCGAAGGCGATTCGGGCGGGACTGCCGGTGCTGGACGAAAAGTTCCGCGGCGACTTTCTGAAGAACGCGATACTCGTCGGTCCCGAGATGCGCGGCTCCAGCCCTGTCCGTATCGACCGCGATCCGCAGACGCGGGCCTGCCCGAACATCGCGGGGCTGTATCCCGTCGGCGAAGGCGCCGGTTACGCGGGCGGAATCGTCACCGCGGCGATCGACGGATTGCGAAGTGCCCGTGCGATTGTCGAACGATTCGCACCGGTGCAATGATCGCCGCGAAATGGCGGCTTCGGAACGGGGGCTTCCAGCGGTGGCCGCATCCGGCGAAAAAAACTGTTGCGCCTCGAAGACGTTCTGCGTTATTCTGACAGGGCGTTCTGCAAGCCGCCGTTCCCGCGTCTCGGGAGAGTCCAATGGCGTTCGATCGAAATTTGTTCGTTTTTGCGTCGACGCTCGGATTGATTGCGACCTCGGCGGCGGCCGGCGATCGCCCGACCGACGTCGAACTGGGGCGGCAGCTCTTCGAAAAGAGTTGGCTGCGCCTGCCGGCGGACGACTCTCCCCTGGCGATCGCTGAGGGCGGGGACGGACTGGGGCCGCTGTTCAACGGCGCTTCATGCGTCGAGTGCCATCGACTTGGAGGGTCGGGCGGTGCAGGGCCGAACGAACACAACGTCGACGTCGTCAGCGTGGTCGTACCCCTCGGCGCCGACGAGAAGACACGATCGAAGCTGCTGCAACGTGCAGCGGCATTTCATCCGGCGTTCCGGCAGCGATCGGACGTCGTCCTGCACCGGTTCGGCTTCGATGAGGAAGGCGAATTCGTTGACTACGAGTCGTTTCGATCGGAGATCCTCGCCCGATTCCCCGAACTCCCTTCGCCGGCGACGGCGACGCAAATCGAAACGCCGAACGGCGTGCCGCTGCAACTTGCCCAGCGAAACACCCCGGCGATGTTCGGTGACGGCGTGATCGACCAGGTGTCGGTGGAGACGCTGCAGGCACTGGCTGCACGGCAGCGGGCGGAATCGCCGAAACAGGCGGGGCGACCGTCGCTCGGCGGTGCCGGGCGGTTCGGCTGGCGAGCACAGGTCGATTCGCTGGAGTCGTTTGTCCGCACGGCGTGTGCCGAGGAGTGCGGGCTGCGCGTGAGGTCGACAGGTCGCATGATCATCGATCAATCCATGTCGCCCCTCGAAGGTCGGAAGTCCCGCCCGGTTCGTGCGCCGGTCGACTTGTCCGATTCTCAGGTCGACGCGCTGGTGGCGTTCTCGGCGTCGCTGCCGGCGCCAAGGCCGGTGCCGCCCGAAGATCTGTCGACCGCGGCGAAAGCAGATGCGGGGCGGCAACTGTTCGGCGAGATCGGTTGTGCGGTCTGCCACGTCGAGCACGTCGGACCGGCCCGCCACATCTACAGCGACCTGCTGCTGCACGACATGGGGCCAGTGCTGGCCGACCGGGTCAAGGCGCCAGAAGCAGGAACGGAAATTACGCAGTTCTCTGATCGTGTGATCGGGAGCGTCAGTTACTACGGTCCGCCGCGGACGTTGACGAAAACGTTCGTCGATCCGCCGAGTCTGAACGACGTCGAGACGACCGCGCGCGAGTGGAAGACGCCGCCGTTGTGGGGTGTCGCCGATTCGGCCCCTTATCTTCACGACGGCCGGGCGCCGACGCTCGACGAGGCGATTCGTGAACATGGAGGACAGGGCACGGAATCGGCTGTCGAGTACGTCGCTTTGACGGACCAGAGCCGAAGCGAGCTCATGACGTTCCTGGGAACGCTGCAATCGCCGCAGGTCGATTGATCGAGACATCGATCGAGGCCATGGCAGGGTGGCTGGGGTCGGGCCGAATTCGGCGCCGGGGGCCATGTGATCAACCATCGGCCCGCCCCCAGTCGGTTCGTCATTCGGCTGGGGGCGACGCGATCGCGCCGTTCCCGCAGCTCACGCAAAAGCGCGTCGTCCCCAGCCACCCCGACGCCGGCGCTCCTCGGATTCCGCCGTGTTCTTCCGATCGGCCCGCCGGGCGGCTATCTTGCCGTTGTTCGTCTTCTCCGATCCGGCCGATCCATGTCCCGCATCCTCCCGCTCGCCCTCATGACGCTCCCGCTCGCCGCCATCGCAGGTGACTTGAACTATCCGCCGACGAAGACGATCGAGCAGGTCGACGACTATCACGGCACGAAGGTTGCCGATCCTTATCGTTGGTTGGAAGACGACGTTCGGACGAACGAAGACGTTGCCGAGTGGGTCGCGGCTCAGAACAAAGTGACGTTCGGATTCCTCGAGTCGATTCCCGAACGCGACGTCATCAAGAAGCGGTTGACGGAACTGTGGGACTACGAAAAGTACAGCAGTCCGTTCAAGTCGGGCGGGCGGTACTACTTCTTCAAGAACGACGGCTTGCAGAACCAGAGCGTTCTGCACGTTCAGGAATCGCTCGACGACGAGCCGAAGGTGCTCATCGACCCGAACACCTGGTCGAAGGACGGCACGATCGCCTTGGGAGGGATGGCATTCGCCGACGACGGCAAATACCTGTGCTATTCCGTCTCCGAAGCCGGGTCCGACTGGAATACCTGGCGGGTCATGGACATCGCGTCACAGTCGATTCTGCCCGAGGAGATGAAGTGGTCGAAGTTCAGCGGGGCGGCGTGGACGATTGACGGCAAGGGCTTCTTCTACTGCCGCTATCCGAAGCCTCAGGAGGGCGACGCCTTCCAGAGCCTGAATCTGAATCAGAAGGTCTATTACCACCGCGCCGGGACGTCGCAAGACGAAGACGTGCTCGTCTACGAGCGTCCCGATCAGCCGGAATGGGGGTTCGGCGTCGATGTCTCGGAAGACGGCCGGTATCTCGTCATCACCGCCTGGAAAGGGACGGCGGAGAAATATCGAGTCTTCTACAAAGATTTGCACGAACCCTTCGGCTTGCCCGTCGCGCTCGTCGATGAATTCGAGAACGAATACAGCTTTCTCGGAAACGACGGTACGGTGTTCTACTTCCGGACCGATCTCGATGCACCAAAGAAACGCATCGTCTTGATCGATACCCGTCTGGCGACGAGCGAGAACTTCAAGGAGCACGTCGTCGAAGTCTTACCCGAGACGCCGGACGTGCTCGACAGCGTGAGCTTCGTCGGGAACATGTTCGTCTGCTCGTATCTTCATGACGCAAAGTCGCAGGTGAAGCTCTTCACGCCCGACGGCAAGTTCGTGCGAGAAGTGACGTTCGAGGGAATCGGGACGGCGTCGGGCTTCGACGGCAAGCGAACCGACGTCGAGACGTTCTACTCCTTCTCGAGCTTTGCGACGCCGCCGAGCATCTACCGCTACGATTTGCTGACCGGCGAGAACGAATTGATTCGCCGGGCCGACGTCGACGTGAACCCTGACGATTACGAAGTGAAGCAGGTCTTTTTCGAAAGCAAAGACGGCACGAAGGTGCCGATGTTCATCACACATAAGAAGGGCGTGAAGCTCGACGGGAGCAACCCGACGCTGCTGTACGGTTACGGCGGCTTTTCGATTCCGCTCACGCCGGGCTTCTCGATCAGCCGCCTGCAATGGATGAAAATGGGCGGCGTGTTCGTGATGGCGAACCTGCGCGGCGGCGGCGAATACGGCGAAGAGTGGCACCTGGCGGGCACGAAGCTCGACAAGCAGAACGTCTTCGACGACTTCATCGCCGCGGCCGAGTGGTTGATCGACAACAGATACACGAACCCGGACAAGCTGGCGATCCAGGGGGGCAGCAACGGGGGACTGCTGGTCGGCGCGGCGATGACGCAGCGGCCCGACCTGTTCGCAGCGGCGCTCCCGGCCGTCGGCGTGATGGACATGCTGCGGTTCCACAAGTTCACCGCCGGCAGGTTCTGGGTCGACGACTACGGCTCGGCCGACACGCCCGCCGAGTTCGAGGCGCTCTACGCCTACTCGCCGTTGCACAACTTGAAGGCGGGGGTCGATTACCCGGCGACGCTCATCACGACGGCCGACACCGACGACCGCGTCGTCCCCGGCCACAGCTTCAAGTTCGCGGCGCGGCTTCAGGAGACGCACGCCGGCGACGACCCGGTGCTGATCCGTATCGAGACCCGCGCCGGCCACGGAGCGGGCAAGCCCACCGAGAAAATCATCGAAGAGGTCGCCGACCAGTGGGCGTTTCTCGTCGAGGTGCTCGACATGGACGTGCCGTACTGAAACGGCGACCGGCAGGCGTCAGCCTGCCGGTCGCTTCGGGCGCTCTCTGCCGCTTGCGGTTTCGCGGCAAGCTCGGCGAAATCGCAAACGTCCGGCAATCGACCACCGGCGAACGTCGTACGAAGCCCGTGCCGGTCGCAGTGCGTCACAACCCCGGCCATTCGGTCTCGTTGCGGAGATACCGGCCGGCGACGAAGCGTTCGAAGTAGGTGCGCAGCAGGGGGTGACGGATGGGCCGGACCGAAGGATCGGGCCGCAGATCTTCTTCGGGGGGATAGGTGCATTCCGCCGAGCCGTCGATGAGCACGAAGTACCACGGCTGGTCGCGGTCGGCATGCGGAGCCGTCGCCATGTACCACGCCGGGTCCATCTTGCAATGTCCGTCCACGGCGACGATCACTCCGCGCCAACCGTCGCGGACGTGTTCGATG
>JBAQZJ010000349.1:0-18903 GCA_049790855.1 Planctomycetaceae bacterium
ACTGTGTTCGCGCCGCCTCTCGCGGCTCACGGTCGATTTGCGAAGGACGCCCGCGAACCGTGCGGCGACAGGATCTAGAATGTCGCCGTCGGTGCCGCAGGCTGAGCGATGATTCGCCCCCTTCAACTTAACGTGACCTCACCGACGTTTTCGGTCGTAAGTCGTTATTTCATGGCCGGGCGATCGGCGGGAAAATCGGCCGTCCGGCGAATGTTTAAGAATGTAAGCCTCAGCCCGAACAGAAGTTCGGCGATCGTGCGTGCTGTGTGACCACCTCTGGACGTGAATCACGTTTTCCGGCGTGCAAGGCGACGTTCGCGGGTTCACGTGGAAGAAACGCCGGACCGTCGGAAGATGACGCGGAAGCGGCAGCCGGTCTCGGCGGGGCGGTCGAACGAGAGCTCGGCGCCGATGCGGTCGGCAATGCGGGCGGCGAGTGCCAGGCCCAGACCGAGACCGGGCACGCCGCGGCGAATCGCGTCGGCCCCGCGATGAAACGGGCGAAAGATGTCGGCCGCTTCGCCGTCGGACACCCCGGCGCCGGCGTCGATGACGTCGATCGCGACACGGCCGCCGTCCTCAGACGATCGCAGAACGACGGGCGTTGCAGGCGGCGCGTATTTCAAGGCGTTCTCGATGAGCACGTCGAGCACTTGACCGAGATGCTCCGGCTCGACGGCGACGACCGCGTTCCGCCGGACGTCGAGCCGCAGTTCCGCCGCGCCGGTCCGACCCGTCCAGGTTTGCGCGTACTCCGACAACCAGGCTCCCAGTTCGAGCGGTGCCGGCGGACGAAGGGACGCCCCGGCGTCGGCCCGTGCGAGTGCGAGCAGCGATTCGACGATGCGTCGCAGGCGATCCGCCTGATCTCGCGCCGACTGCAGAGATTCCCGATAGTCGGCCGCCGTTCGATCGCGTCGCAACGTGACGTCGATCTGACCGAGCAGCGCCGTCACGGGCGTCCGCAGTTGATGCGACGCCTCGGCGGTGAATCGCCGTTCCCGCTCGAATGCCGCCCCGAGTCGATCGAGCAGTTTGTTGAACGCGTCGCCCAACTCCGCGACCTCGTCGCCGCCGGCGGAAACGGGAAGACGCGCTTCGGAGCCTGCGGTCATCGTCCGTGCGGCGGCGGCCATCGTCGCCATCGGCCGCAACGCCCGCCGGACGAGCGTTCGCCCGAAGATCGACGCCCCTCCCCAGACGATCACCGACAGAACGGCCAGCGTCACCGCAAGCCGGTTCAGTTCCGCTTCGACTTCGACGGTCGGCATGGCGACCATGACGGTCAACGCCGGGTACTCGGGAATGTCGTCGCCGTCCGGGCCGTCCGCGGCAGGCGCTTCATCGACCGGCGGGGCGTCGGCGGGAACTTCGACGCGTTCGCTCGAAATCCACCAGGTTTCCGATGCGCCGGAACCGGTCGGCTCGACCGCCGTGAAGTCCATCGGTCCGGCGGCCGGCACTTGCGGAAACCCCGGACCCTCGTCGATCACGCCGCCCGCGTCCTCAAGAACCCGCCAGCGAAAGTCGCCTGTGAAGCCTCCGAGCCGATGTTCGAGCGGGTTCCATTCGACGCCGTCGGGCTCGACTTCGATCGAGGCGACCAGCGCCTTGAGCGCCGTCGTCATCCGCTCGTCGGCCTGCCGCAGCAACGCCCAGCGTTGAAACAAATAGAGGGCCGACGAAAATCCGATGAGCACGACGGCGAGAATCGCCAGAAAAAAGATCGAGAGGCGCGTCGCCAGACTCACAGCGACTCCTCCGCCGACGAGTGGAAAAGTCGATAACCGCGGCCGCGGAGCGTATGAATCAGCCGCGGTCCGGCCGCTTCCAGCTTTCGCCGCAGTTCCGACACATGCACTTCCAGCGTGTTCGACAGCCCGTCGTAGCGTTCATCCCAGACGGTTTCATAGATCCGCGTGCGGGTCAGCACCTGCTCGGGATGTCGCAGAAAGAACGCCAGCAGCGCGTGCTCCTTCGCGGTCAGTTCGACGGCCGTCCCTGCGCGTTCGCATTTGTGCGTGGCGAGATCGAGGCAGACGTCGGCGTAGGTAAGCGTCGTCGATTCCCGCCGTTCGCGGCGGCGGGTCAGCGCACGGACCCTCGCGAGCAGTTCCGAGAAGTCGAACGGCTTGCAGAGGTAGTCGTCGGCCCCGGCGTCCAGTCCGGTGACGCGGTCGGCGACCTCGTCGCGGGCGGTGAGAAACAGAACCGGCGTGTCGAGGTCGGACCGGCGAAACTCTTTGAGCAACGACGGTCCGTCCCGACCCGGCAAGCGCCAGTCGAGCAGCACCAGATCCCACGCCTGATCTCTCAGCGCCTGCCGGCCCGCGTCGCCGTCGCTTGCCCGTTCGACGACCAAGCCCTCTTCGCGAAGTCCGCGAACGACGAAGCTCGCGATCGCGTCTTCATCCTCGATCAAGAGAATCCGCATCGGCATCGACCCCCGATTTGCACGTCGAAGGTCATTATCGAGACTGGCCGACGGTGACGACACCGTCGGCCGTCGCGAGGCCGGCATGGCGGAGTTGCGTCTCGTCGAGTTGACCGGCGACCGCCGACCGCAGAAAGCCGGCCGTCAACAGGACCAGGCACAGGGTCGCTTTGCCGCAGAAAGAGACGTTCGTCGACATCGGAGTTCCTCCCCTTGTGTTGCCGCAGCGGCATTCCGCCCGAAACCGATCGGGCGTCTCGTCCACGGCATGCGGGAAGGATATCCAGGGTCGATAAGCCCTTCGTGAAGCGAACCTAAGATCGAGTTTATATTGGAAAATCGCCTTCGGTCTCGCGGCGGCAGATCGACCCAGTCTCCGGTCCGCGCTTCCGAATTGCCCGAGCAGCGACGGCCGATTGCGAGATCGCATTGCAGCGACGTATTATGCAGCGACAGAACGCTCTCTCCAGTTCCAGGTCCGACCATGACTTCCGTCAAAGCCCTGTTCGACGGCCGAGTGTTCGTCCCAGCGGAGCCGGTCGATCTCCCGACCGGAACGTCGGTCGAGGTTCTCGTTCCGGCCGCCGTGCGTCGTCCCACTCCCGAAGAGGATCAGCAGTGGCGTGAAATCCTCAACGATCTTGCAAATTCAGAACCGCCGTTCCCGACAGTGGAAGACGCCCTCCGACCAAGCCGGAGGCGGTCGTGATCCTGCTCGATGCGGATGTGTTGCTGATCGACATCCGCTATCCGGACGACGTCCGTTTTCCGGTGAATCGCGAATTGCTCGACCGACTTCGCAGCGAAGGTCGTCTGGTCGGTATCACGACGCAAGCCCTTCTTGAAATCGTCGGCGTTCTCAGCTTCAACGTCACATCGTCGAAAATCGATTCCCTTCCGGACCTGCTGTGCGTGCAATACGGACTCGCGCCAATTCCGGACCCGGAACATCGTCCAGATTTCGCAGGCTGTTCATTCCGAGAGGTCGTCTCGCAGATCAGCCGCAAAATGTCGCTCGGCGACGCCGTTCAAGCTGTTCAGATTGAACGATTCGCTTCGGCAGAGGTGTGCCTGCTGTCCTGGAATGCGAAGCATTTCGTCGGAAAGCTTGCCGGACACGTTCAAACACCGGCGGAGTGGCTGGCACAGCATAATCCCTCTGGGTAGTAACGTCGCCGCGCAACAGAACGCCCTCCGACGGAGTCCTCGGACTCCGCGCTCATACAAGGGCATTGACATCGGCTTTCGCGTCACTTCACACGCACCTGGAACGGCATCAGCGTCAGGACGCGTTCGCGGGCGAGCAGGTTGATCACGCCGAGGCCGCTGAGTTTCTCGGCGAGTTCCGGACTGGTGGCGGCGAGGGCTTTCAACAGCACGGCGGCTTCGGCACCGGCGTCGTCGTTCAGCGGGCCGAAGAGTTCTTCGAGCGGGCTTTTCGCCTTCGGCAGCGTCTGGATGCCGGTTTCTTCGTCCTCATCGAGCAGTCCGCGTTCCTGGGCTTTCGTTTTGGCGATTTCGATCGTGTCGGCGAGCGTGCCCGTCTCGTCGATTAATCCGAGGCTCTTCGCGCGGGTGCCGCTGTAAATCCGTCCGCGGGCGAGAGCTTCGAGCTTGTCGACTTCCATGCCGCGACCCTTCGCGGCCTTCGCCGTGAACTGCCGGTAAATGTCGTTGAGCATCTTCTGCATCGCTTCGCGTTCGGAATCGCTGAAGCCTTCCAGAACGGAAAGCGTGCCGCTGTTCTTGCCGCGCGAGACGACGCTCGTCGTCACGCCGATTTTGTTGAGCAGCCCGTCGAAGGCGACCTTGCCGCCCACAACGCCGATCGAGCCGGTGATCGTGCTCGGCTCGGCAACGATCGCGTCGGCCCCCATGCTGATGTAGTAGCCGCCGCTGGCGGCGACGTGGCCCATGCTGACGACGACCGGCTTCTTCTCTTTGGCGAGCAGGACGCTGCGCCAGATGATGTCGCTGGCGAGGGCGCTTCCGCCGGGACTGTCGACACGGAGGACGATCGCCTTGACGTTCTCGTCGTCGCGGGCCTTGTCGATCGCCTTGACGATCGTTTCGGAACCCATGACTTCGCCGTAAAGAAACCCGCTCTGACTTTCGCCGGGCATAATCGCGCCGGTGCAGTAAACGACGGCGATTTGCGCGCCGCCTGTGTCGGCCTGATCGGGTTCGACGCCCGCGATGAGATTCATCAGCTCGATGAAGCCTTGCAGGCCCGAGAAGTCGGTCTGCACCTTCTTCTTGCCGTACTTGCGCGCGACCTTCGCTTCTTCGAGCTTGCGGTCCTTTTCGATCACCTCGTCGATTTCGTCTTCATAAGCGAAGCCGTCGATCAGGCCGGCGTCTTTCGCCGCCGCGGCGGTCAGCGGGCCGTTGTCGACCGCCTCGCGAACCTTCGCTTCGTCGAGGTTCCGCCCTTTGGCGATGCCCGCGATCATCTGATTGTAGAGATCGTCGAGCAGTTCCTCCATCTCTTTGCGGAACTCGGGGCTCATCTCGGTGCGGGTGTACGGCTCGGCGGCGCTTTTGAACTCGCCGACGCGCAGCATCTCGGGTTCGATCGCCAGCTTGTCGAACAGGTTCTTGTAGAACGTGACCTCGGCCCGCAGGCCGAGCACCAGCAACGTGCCGCTTTCGGGCATGTAGACCTTATCGCAGGCCGCGGCGACGAGGTAGCTCTCGGCGTCGGGCATGGTCATCCAGGCGTAGACCGGCTTGCCGGCCTCGCGAACTTTGGTGATCGCCTGTCGCAGTTCGTTCGCCTTCGACCAGTCGAGCTGCAGTTCGGTCGGGTCGTCGAGCTTCAGGATCACGCCGGCGATGCGGTCGTCGCCGGCGGCCTTGTCGAGCCGATTCAGACCGTCGCGAAGGTTCTCGGTGAGCGTGCCGAACAGGCCCGGCAGCTGCGCGCCTTCGGGATAAGTGCCGGTCAGCACGATCTCGGCAAAGATCGCCGACTTGGCGTCGCTCTTTGCGTTCGACTCGTCCTTCGCGTCCTCCTTCGATTCGTCGGCGGTCGTCTCGTCGGCCTCTTCCGCAACGGCGGATTTCTCCTGGGCAAGCAGCGATGCCGGGGAGAAGACCGCGATGCGAAACACGAGGACCGCCGTCAACGCGGCGAGCGTTGCCGATTGGGCGAGCAGACGGACGCGGGACGGCAATTCCGGAAACCGGACGTTCGACGGACGGACCATGACGCGACACTCCCGCGGCGGTGAAGGCCGACGAGCCGTCGACCCGGATGTGTGAAGAAACAACGAGTGGGAAAAACCGCCGGTTCACCCGATTCTGTGGATCGTGCGGGCGGCACCGTTCAGTCTAGTGGCCGCTGGCGGCCGATTCCACGCAGGATCGGCCCCCGCCGCGATCGGCGAGCGGCAGGCGTCGGCCTGCCGGTGGGTTCCGTGTTCCTTCAGCGATCGAACGCTGCCTGAAGCCTCTGCGTCAATCTGCGTACGATCCGCGTGCATCCGCGATTCCTGTCGAACGCAGCATCGATGCCGGATGTCCGGGAACGCCGGTCCGGCGAACGAACCCGCTCAAGCGGGTCGCTACGAGCCGATTTGACGAGCGACGGCGGCAGGGACGCTCCACCCACCGGCAGGCTGACGCCAGCCGCTCGCCGGGACGGGTGTTCGAGCCGCTGCCGAAGGCAACGGTTTTGCGGAACATCACGGCATCGACCGGTTCCGACGCCCGTCCCGCGGCCGGTCGGCGTCCACCCGGTCTTGCCCGGCGTCGGAACGTCGGTCAGACTGCCGTGACGGGAAGATTGCGCGGTTCACGCTGCGCGCCGGTCGCGGCGACGATCCTTGGGAGACGGCAATGACGGTTCAGACGAGTGGTGCGTCGATCGTGATGATCCTGAGCCTGCTGGCCGCCGGTCCGGTCGCCGCCCAGGGACTCGTCTGGAACCTGCCCGAAGACGGAACCGAAGTCATTTACGGCGGCACGCTGACGCAGACCGACACGCGACCGGGCGGCGAAGAAACGACGATGACCTGGGATCGCCAGCTCGTCATTCGTTCGATCGGCACGCAGGATGTGACTTACAACGGCGAAACGACCCCCGGCCGCTGGATCGAACTCGAACTGAAGACCGGCCGCGCGACCGAACAGGGCATCGACCCCGGCCCGGTCGGCACCCGCATTTACCGCGTGCTGGTCGCCGAGCCGGCGGTGACGGGCACGACGGCCGACCAGCGCGGCATTCCCAACGCCTTCCTGCCGATCGTCGAAGGCTACGTTCAGGTCGCCGACCGGCCGGTCCAGAAGCTCGAATCGAACGCACTCGAAACGTACCCCGTCCTCACGCTGCTGATGAACTACAAGCCGAACGAGATCAAGGCGGAAGCCGAAAGCGAAGCGGTCGACGTTCCCGCCGGCCAGTTCACCGCGGCGAAGCACACGGCGGCGGCGACGGTGGAAAGCCCGGCCGGCAAAGTCGAGAACACGGCGACGCACTTCGTTTCGCCCGACATGCCGTTCGGCCTCGTCCGTTGGACCGCGACGGTCGTCCGCGGCACGAAAGACCCGAACCAGACGCGCGACAACTACGTTCCGCAAAGCCGCGTCGAAGAAGTCATGGAAGCCCGCGCCATCAACCAGAACGCCCAAGGCGTACTGACGCTGCCGGGGAACTAACTCAGCGCGGACGGACGGCGTTGAGGCCGCCGGCGACGTGACCGGTCATGAGAGCCGTGAATCGTTCTGGCTCGAACATGATGTTTCAGGCGACCTTACAAGGTCGCCGCGCCATAGAATCCTGTAGGCCGGTTCAACCAACAGACAACAGAATTCGTCGCAAGGCTAACGGCTCGAGAAGAGAGACACTTGCAACATGCCGGAAACTGTACTGCGTCGTAAACAAACTTACCAAAACATCGCGTGGTTCCTTGACTTGAAGAACCGCGGACTGCTGGAAATGGATCCTCCATACCAGCGGTGGAGTGTCTGGAACCTCGACTACAAGCAGCGGTTTGTCGAGACGTTGCTTCTCGCGTACCCGTCGCCCGCCATCTTTCTGTTTCGGCGGGTGGATGAGACAGGCAAGACGCTTTATGAAGTGGTGGACGGGAAGCAGCGGCTTCTCGCAATTTTTGAGTTCCTCGATAACGAGTTCGCAGTTAAAGAAGACTCGCCGCTGGTGAGCCAGCGAGGCAAGTACTTTCAAGGGCTCGACAAAGCCGAGAAAATCTCATTTTTCGATTACGACCTCTCGGTGGAATACCTGCCGACTAACAATGAGACAGTAATCAATGATATCTTTGACCGTCTAAACCGAAACACAGCTAAACTTACGGCTCAAGAACTGCGACATGCTAAATATAATGGTGATTTTATCACCGCCGCCGAGCGGCTCGCGAATTGGACGTGGGGATTTGGCACACCGGCTGAGGACAACACCGACGACGGTTCGAGCACGCCGAAGGTACCGCGTTTGCCCGCCGACATGCCCCGAATGGGGACGCAGTCGCGCCGGCAGATGAAGGACGTGGAAATCGTTAGCACCCTTCTTCTCTACCTCGAGGAAGGAGTAAGGGGGTATTCGTCCAAGGACGTGGACAAGGCCTTTAGCGACCGCGAAGAGTGGGAGCGGGAAGAGGAGATCGTTGAGGAGTACCGACAGGTGATTGGCAGCCTGAGTGACCTCGCACATCATCCTGACGGTCGATTCATGTTGCAGTCACGGATACGCAATCAGGCTGATTTTTACTCATTTTTCGCAGTCGTTGCCGACCTTCTTCGCGAGAAACAGAAGCCGCAAGACGATGAATTATTGCGGCGGCTGGCCGGGTTCCTTGATAAGGTCGAAAGAGCGGGTGACGCCGCCCCCCCCCCCTATGTCTTGCGATACTACGATGCCGCGCGATCCGCCTCGAACGATGTGGGCCCGCGAACGACCCGCATCAGGATCATGAAAAAAGTACTACTGGGCCAAAATCTGGACGAGCATGAAGCATGATCGTTCCGGCCACGATTCGGCGGCGATATGAGCGCGATGAAGCTGCCCTTGAAATAGTCGCGCGTAAGGTCTTGGAAACAGTCTTGAACTATAGTCTCGGAAGGGGCTTCGCCGTCGCAGGCCGCCAAAAAGATTTCCAGTCGCTTGCCGAGAAACTCGAGACCGGTCGATATCGCAAATGGTCGGAACTCGATGACTTGTACGCCTGCAAGATCATCATTCCCACACTCCTCGAAGAGCCGGAAACGCTCAGTTTTCTGGTGAAGGTATTCGATCCCGTTCGTATTAGCAAACGTGGCTCGACCAAGAAGCGGCCAGATGTCTTTCGGTTCGATTCGACACGATTCGTCGGCCGACTTAGGAACCTTGGCAGTCCGGCCGTTGATGCAATCTATGATATACCGTTTGAGGTGCAGGTCGTCACGGCGTTTGAGCATGCGTGGTCCACAACGACGCACTCGCTCGCTTACAAGTCGGGTGACCTCGACTGGAGGACGCGGCGAATCGCATCGCAGCTACGCGCAGTCGTTGAACAACTTGATATGATCGTCCTCGGTGCTGGCGACGCCACCAGCCACCTCGATGCTAGTCCTTGTCCTGAACTCGCCGAGCAGAATGCCATTCTAGAGGGATTTCGAGGACTCATTGAGGACGGTACTATTCCCGAAGAACTTGCGCCTAGTAAATGGAGTAGGTTTGCGGAAAACGTTCACAGCCTTATAGATGACCACCGCCGGAATCGCTCACCGAGCAAATCGAAGTCTGGGCCGGCTGAAATTCTAGCGGCATGTCGCAAAAAGGCCGCTGGCTACACTGTCGCGACGTTCCCACGACTCGTCTCACTTCATCAGTTTGCGCTGGGCTCACTACTCGAGGAAAACGTAATATCGCTTCCTCTCAACCGATACACGCCGCTACTGACCGACGAACTCCGCCAGGTGTTCCCAAGCCTCGAGAATGCCAGCGGAGGGTTCGAACTCGAACAATAGCGACAGAACGAGGGGACACCATGATCCCTCGAGTGTTGCTGTGGTACATTCGTTCAACATCACAGCGGATACTTCAACTCACTGCAACCGGCTTTTCCGGGTGCGCCATTTGTCGGCGGGGCCGTCGAGGGTTTTGAGGAACTTGTCGAAGAAGACGAGGATGCGTCCGTCGATGTTGGCGTTGCCGACGGTCAGCAGTTCGGTGCCGCGGGCCTTGACCTGCTCGAACTCGTCGAGGAAGACGCGGTCTTTCGCGGTGCCGGCTCCCGAGGTCAGCCGCTCGTAGGCTTTCTCGGCGGTGCCGCGATCCTGGCGATCTTCGGCTCCGACGGCCATCCAGACGGCGACGCCGAACAGGTCGTTGCGCAGTTGCGGCAAGGCGCGGCCCAGCACGAGGCTGCCGGCGTTTTCGCTGGGCGAGAGCAGGGCGAGTGCCCGGACGTCCTGCCCCTTCGGCGTGCGGGCGTTCATCGTGGGGGCGTCGGGATACGGCTTCTTGAGCCAGTCGGCGAGCGTCCATTGGGCCGCGACCGGCGCCATGTCGTCGGCGGCGACGATGCCCGTCTTGCGGATGTTGAGCCGCTCCGCTTCGTGCTCCTTGAACAGGAAGTCCTTCACCGTTTCGAGGTCGAAGGCGACCATCTTCTGATAGTCGTTCGCCGTGAGCCGCTCGGCCCGCGCGCCGGCGTTCGGCGGCGGCTCGCTTTCGCCGTGCTTGCGAAGGTCGACCGTCACGACGGCGTAGCCGGCGCCGTGCAGCTTCTCGGCGGTGCCCTTCCAGACCTGCCGGTTGCCGCCCTTGCCGTGCAGCATGATGACGACGGGCGTCTCCTTGCCGTTCGCCGACCGGTAATAGGTGATGGGAATCGTCCAGCCGTCGGGCGTGCGGAGTTTCTGGTCCTCCACGCCTTTCGACGCCGGGCTGGCGCCCCCTTGCTGGGCGAACGAGACGCCGGTCGCGGCCAGGACCAGGGCGGAACAGAGTGTCGCCGTCAGTTTCGAGTTCATCATCGCACCTCGCTGGAAGACCGGTTCGTGATGACCCGCCCTCGCGAGTCGTTTTGCGCCGTCGGACGCGCCGCTACACCGCCACAGGCGGTCTGATGCGTGTCGGCCGGCCGCGCACTGTCTCAATGTCCCTCGATTCCGAGTCTAGAGGCCGTAAAATGCGTGGTCAATCACGTCCTCGTCGATCGCGGCCCGATCCGGGCCGCCCGGCGTCGGCGACCGGCACGATCCGACATGTCTGCGCCTCTTCCCCCCGTTACGCTGACGACCGATTTCGGAACATCGGATCACTACGCGGCCCAAATGAAAGGCGTCATTCTCGGCTTGGCGCCGGGAACGCCGATCGTCGACGTGACGCACGACGTCGCGCCGCAGAACGTTCGCGGGGCCGCCTGGATCGTCGCCGATCTTGCCGAGGCGTTTCCGGCGGGAACCGTACATGTGTCCGTCGTCGATCCGGGCGTCGGTTCGGAACGGGCGATTCTGGCGGTGGAGTCGCTCGGGCAATTCTACATCGCCCCGGACAACGGATTATTGTCGCTCATCTTCGACCGGCCGTCGACCTCGGTTGTCGCGATCACGAACCCTCACAATCGACGGTCGGTCGTTTCAGCGACGTTCCACGGCCGCGACGTCATGGCCCCGGCGGCGGCCCATCTCGTCTGCGGAAGGCCGCTCGCCGATCTCGGCGCACCGCTCGACCGGTCGCCGGTCCGACTGACGGGGCTGGAGCCGATCGTCTCCGCCGAACGCATCGAAGGCACGGTCGTCCGCATCGACCGGTACGGGAACCTGGTCACGAACATTCGCGTCGATCTCCTCGACGGCTTGCCGCTCGATCGGCTGCGAGTGGCGTTCGGGCACGTCGAGCTTGTCGGCGTCAATCGGTGTTACGTCGATGCGGCCGAGGGACACGCGATCGTGCTGCTCGGCAGTTCCGGGTTCCTCGAAATCGCCATCAATCGCGGCAACGCTGCGGTACGCTTCGACGTTCGCGAGGAAACCGCAGTCGTCGTTGACGAACCCGTTTGAATCGCCGGGTCAGCACCCACTTTCAGCACGTTGCCGAACGCACCATGTCACTCGACGTTCCCGGTCTGTTTGTCACCGGCACCGATACCGGCGTCGGCAAGACGTTCGTCACGGCGATGATCGCCGGGCAGCTCCGCGGCGACGGCTTGACGGTCGGCGCTTACAAGCCCGCGTGCAGCGGGTCGGTCGAAACGCCGGCGGGGTCGGTCTGGGACGACGTCGAGATCCTGCATCGAGCGACGGGCGGCCGCTGTGACCGCGACCGAATTTGTCCACAGCGGTTTCATGCGCCGCTCGCCCCGCCTGTCGCGGCGAAACAGGAAGGCCGCTCTGTCGATCGTGACCGGCTGCGTGAAGGTGCGACGTGGTGGGTCGATCGATGTGACCTGCTACTCGTCGAAGGTGTCGGCGGATTTCTTTGTCCACTGACCGAGACGACGACGGTCGCCGACCTGGCGGTCGAACTGCGATTTCCGCTGATCGTCGTCGCGCGGGCGACGCTCGGCACGATCAATCACACACTACTCACCATCGAAGCCGCACGGTCTCGTGCGCTCACCGTCGCCGGCGTCCTGCTCAATACCGTCGTTGACGTCGGCGACGATGCCAGCATCGCGACCAATGCCGAGGAGATCGCCCGGCGGACCGGCGTCGCGGTCTTGGGCATCCTTCCGCACGGCCCCCCCGCTCGCTTGCTCACGCCCCCGCCACAGCGAAGAATCGAGTGGGCCGCCCTGGCACGTCGTTGAACTTTTTCGTCCTTGACTCCACACGTCGTACGCGACCGGCGCCCCATGTCCTCCAGTCTGAAGCTTCCGATGACGTATGAAGTGACGTGCGGCCATTGCCACGACCGGCTGCGGGTCGAACCGACCACCGACCATGTCGCCTGCCCGCATTGCAACGCCGTGCTCGCCGTGCCGAGCGATGTGGCCCGCCTCGCCGAAAACCCGACCTTGGAGCCGTCCCCCGACGACGCCGACACTGGTTCACCCGAACATCCCGGTGCGGAAAAGCCGCCGTCGCTCTTCGATTCCAGCGTGATCCGGGCCGCCGACGCGCCCGGTTCGAGTCCCGATTTCAGTCGCTGGGGCGCTCCGAGTTCGTCGACGAACGCCGCCGCCTCGGCGTTCCATCCGGTCGTGCATTCGCCTTCGGAGCCGCCCGCTTCGTCAATCCCCGCCTTTGTGGCCGACGCGACGCCGACGAAGACTGTGAACCAACCGCCGGCAACGGATCCGGTCGCTGCACCGGCCCCCGCCGCGGCTTCTGCGACACCTGCATCCCCTCGAACGACCGGTCAGGCTGCGACTGAGGCCGTCTCGCGCAAGACGTTTCTCGCCTTGCTGATCTATGCGAGCATCGTCACGGCGCTTTGTCTCGGATTGCTGTTCCTGCAGCTCGGTCGTCGAAGCCATCAGCTCGAAAGCCTGCCCGACGTCGTCCCGCCGCACGACGAAGACGGCAAGATTTCGCATGTGCTCGCGCCGGTCGATGCACCGCTGCCGGCAGGCCATGTGCTGGCGCTCGGCGAGTCGCAGCGGTTCGGCGATCTGCTCGTCACACCGCTCAAGGTGACGCGTGAACCGCTCGGCTTCACGCATTACCGCGGCGAAGAAACTCGCGAACCGGCCGGCGAGGTGCTCAAGCTGTGGCTGCGACTCGAAAACGTCAGCGACGACGGCACGAGCTTCGCTCCGCTCGACGCCGACCTGCTGTTCTATCGCGGTCCGTCGACCTCGGGAGCCTACACTCTGCGGGCCAACAACTTTCTGGCCCCCGCGGGCGACCGTTCGCCCGGATCACTCATCGCCGTCTACGATCACCCTCCCGCGAGCGACTGGAACCTCGCCGGCCAGGATCTCGGCGCCGTCCTCGCCCCCGGCGAAACGCTCGTCACGTATGTTCCGACCGAGACCGGCGTCTCGGCACCCGAAGGCCCCCTGACCTGGCGCGTCCAACTTCGCAAAGGCATCGCCGGCAACGGCTGGGGCGTGACGACGCTCGTGGAGGTCGCGTTCGACGAGCAGGATGCGCAGGGATCATAGCCGGCCGACGGACTTGATCCGGGCGATCAGAAGCAGTTGAGGCGGCAGCGAAGCAACTCGCCACGGCGTTCAAACATGCCGGCCCGACAAGCAGACCGAGCAGGATCAGGCGTGTGACCTTTCAGGATTCCCCAATGGATCACTTATTGCGCCCCCTTAAATGTGAACGCCGCAAGCTCCTGCATTCGAGGAACTTGCGGCGTTCGTTTCAGCGAGGCCGACGGGACTTGAACCCGCAACCTCCGGATCGACAGTCCGGCGCTCTAACCAATTGAGCTACGGCCCCTTGCCTGATGATCGGACACCACCTCTGGGAAGGCGGTTCAGGGCACAAATCGATCGCCCTGCCGAACACGACTCCGGATTCTAGCCGGGCGGAGTCGGGCGTCAAGTCGATCGGCGTTTCGTCGGCGGCGACTTGCCGGAAAACGTTCCGGCACGACGAGCCGCTACAGACGGAAACGTCGCTCTTCTGTTACGGTGAACCCATTCGTGGATTTCTGAGCCGGCTTGGACGCCGGGCGACGGATGAAGTTTTCCGCCGACAACGTCGTTCGCCTGATCGTGATTTTCTGCGCGACCGTTCCAGCCGGCTGCGGGTCGGAAACGCCGTCGCCGACCGCCGCCGAAACGGCCGAGACCGACAAGCCGTTCGTCACAGAACCAGCGACGTCGTCACCTTCGGCGTCGAACTCCGGAGCGTTCCTTCCCGTCGTCGATCCGGATCTTGCCGCCTCGGCAACGCCGTCGCCGTTGGAACTCCAGCCGGTCTATCGGCCGGATGATGAACGACTCGCGCACGACGCCGCCGCATTGGAACGGGTCGGGATCCGTCGATTCGAATCGAAGCGGTTGATTCTCTACACCGATCTCGCCGCCGACGAGGCGACGGAATTGCCGTCGTTCGTCGATGCACTGTACGACGAGTTGGTCGATTATTTCGGCGAGCTGCCCCCGGCCCGCGACGGGTCCGAATTCCAGATCACCGGGTATCTGATGGTCGACGGCGATCGATTCCGGTCGGCCGGCTTGCTGCCCGACGATCTGCCGCCCTTCCAACACGGCCGACACCGCGGGCGACGGTTCTGGATGCGCGACCAAGAGTACGACTATTACCGCCGCCACCTGTTGTTGCACGAGGCGACGCACTGCTTCATGACGCTTCTGCCGGGCAGCGTCGGGCCGGACTGGTACATGGAGGGCATGGCGGAACTGTTCGGCACCCATCAGGTCGCCGACGACGGCGTCCGGTTCCGCGTGATGCCGATCTCTCCCGAAGCGACGGCGGGATCGGGCCGCATTACGCTCGTCCGGCAGGACGTCGCCGCCGACGGCTTCAAGACGCTCGACGACGTGTTCGCCTTGAAGCCCGGCGAGTTTCTGGAGAACAACGCCTATGCCTGGTCGTGGGCCGCCTGTTATTTCCTCGACACGCATCCGCGTTATCGCGACCGTTTCCGGGGGTTGGGCGAGCCGTCGCTGAGGCGACGATTGACGGCCGAATACGTCGAACGATTCGACGGCGCTGCCGCCGAAATCGCGATCGACTGGGCCATGTTTGCGCACACGTTGCGGTACGGGTACGACCTGGAAGCGGCGGCGATCGTGTTCGGGACGGGCGAGCCGCTTCCCGTCGAGGGTGCGACCGTCGGCATCGAGGCCGCACGCGGTTGGCAATCGTCGGGAATCCATGTCCAGGCCGGGAAACGGTACCGGATCGCCGCCGAAGGACGTTTCACGCTCGCCGACGAGCCTGTGCCTTGGATCAGCGACGCGGGAGGAATCGGGTTCGACTACTTCGACGGCCGCCCCCTCGGCCGTCTGCTGGCAGCCGTGGTCAGCGACGATCGATCGAGCGCACCCGATCCGGCGGGCGGCCTGCTGAACCCGATCGAGATCGGTCGGGAATCGACGATCGATGCTCCGACCGACGGAACGCTGTACCTCCGCATCAATGATCATTGGAACCGGCTCGACGACAACCGCGGCGAACTGCGCGTGATGATTCAATCCATCGCCGAGTGATCGGTCGGACGACAGATGCGGGTGGCCGGGCATGAGGTGCTGGCACCGGATGCCGCAGGCGTGGACGTCGAAAGACCGTCACGCCCGGAGCCTACCGACCCGGACACCGCCGCCGCCGCCCGCACCGCAAGGGGTTTCCGGTCCGTCGGCACGAGATAGAATGATCGGACTGCGCGGTTCGTGTTCGCCGTTCGGTGTCGGTTCCTTTCTACTCATTGATTTCCGCGATGACCGCTTTTCTCTCTTTCTGTCGCCTGTTCGTTCCGGGTCTCGTGGCCGTTTCGGCGTTTGCCGCCCCGGCGATCGAAGAGTCGCCCTATACGAAAGACTCGCTGGCGACCGTGCAGAAGCGGCTCGACGCAAAGAACGCTGTGCTGATCGACGTTCGCGAGAAGAACGAGTGGGAAGCGGGCCACCTGCGGCAGGCGACGCTGGTGCCGCTCACCGAGATCGGCAAGAAAATCGACGACGAGGACTTTCGGGCGAAGCTCAAAAAGACACTGCCCGACGACAAACCGATCTACCTGCACTGCAAGTCGGGCGGCCGCTGCCTGATCGCGACGAAGGCGCTGCGGAAGGCGTTCGGCGACGAGTACGACTTCCGCCCGCTCGAGCCGGGCTTTCAGGAATTGCTCGACGCAGGCTTCAAGCCGGCCGACGACGCAAAGAAGTGAAATGCTACGCGTGCGTTTCAGAAGCCCGGCTTCTTCAAGAAGCCGGGCTTCTTTGCCCGCGCCGCTTGCTGCGCCCGATCGCGCATGCGACAACAGAGTCGCAACGTCGCTTCGATCGAAAAAGGGCCTGTCATGCGCCGCATCGCGTTCGTGCTGTTTGCACTGTCTGCATCTTCGACGACTTCGCTCTCTGCCGGCGATCGGCCGAACATCCTCTGGATCATCAGTGAAGACACCGGACCCGAAATCGGCTGTTACGGCGACGAGTACGCCGTCACGCCGAACATCGATCGGCTCGCCTCCGAAGGTCTGCGGTTCACCTTCTGCTGGTCGAACTGCCCGGTTTGCGCCCCGGCCCGCACGACGATGATCAGCGGCATGTATCCGTCGAGCACCGGTGCCGAACACATGCGAAGCCTCGTCCGTCTTCCCGACGGCATGCAGATGTTTCCCCAGCTTCTACGCGAAGCCGGCTACTTCACGACGAACGCCCGCAAAGAGGACTTCAACCTCGAAAAGCCCGGGCAGCTGTGGGACGTCAAGAACGACGCCGTCCGCCCCTGGCGAAAGCGGAACGACGATCGGCCGTTCTTCTCGATCATCAACATTCCCACGAGCCACGAGAGCCAGCTTCGCATACGGCCGCACACGCTCGTGCATGACCCGGCGAAAGCCCGCATTCCCGCCTATCACCCCGACACGCCCGAAGTCCGACACGACTGGGCGCAGTACTACGACAAAGTCACCGAAATGGACCGCGAGGTCGGCGAGATACTCGCCCGGCTCGAAGAAGACAGCCTGACCGACGAGACGATCGTGTTCTACTTCGGTGATCACGGCAGCGGCATGCCGCGTCACAAACGCTGGCCCTTCGACAGCGGTCTGCACGTGCCGCTCGTGATCCGCATTCCCGAGAAGTTCCACGACCATCACCCGGTCGGTTACAAGCCGGGCGCATCGACCGAGCAGATCGTTTCGTTCATCGACTTCGCTCCCACCGCACTCAGCCTCGCCGGCATGAAGGCTCCCGAGTATTACCAGGGCGTCGCATTTCTCGGCGAGCACTGCGGCACCCCTTGCCGGTTTCTGCACGGCGTTCGCGGCCGAATGGACGAGCGGATCGACTGCATCCGCAGCGTGACCGACGGCCGGTATGTCTACGTGCGGCACTATCTGCCGCATCGCCCCTACGGCCAGCATCTCGGTTACATGTTCCAGACGCCGACGACGCAGGTCTGGAAGCGGCTTTACGACGAGGGCAAGCTGAACGAGGTGCAAAGCGCGATCTGGGAAGAGAAGCCGACCGAACTGTTGTTCGATCTCGTCGAGGACCCGGACGAAATCCACAACCTCGTCGACTCGCCCGATCATCGCGACGTGCTGACCAAGCTTCGCGACGCCCAGCGGACACAAGCCTTGACGATCCGCGACGTCGGCCTGCTGCCCGAATCGCTGATGCACGACCTGTGCGACGAGCACGGCGTCACCCCGTACGAACTCGGCCACGAAGACGACCTCTATCCGCTCGAACGGGTGCTGGAAACCGCCGAGTTGGCCTCACAGCGGGATGCCTCGCTGACGCCGCAACTCGTCGAACGCCTCGACGACGAGCATGCCGCCGTGCGTTATTGGGCGACGGTCGGGCTGCTGGTGCGAAAGGAAGACGGCTATCGAGCCGCGAAGAACGTGAATGAACTTCTCGACGATCCGTCACCGAGCGTCAGCGTCACCGCGTCCGAGCTCATCGGCCGCTACGGCGACGACTCCGACGCCGAGAAGGCGATCGCGCACCTGATCGAAACCGCCGACTACCGCAACACCGACGAATACAGCGCCGCCTACGCGCTGCTGGTTCTCGACGAGCTGTTGACCGCCCGCCGCCCCCTCATCGAAGCCCACGCCGCCGAACTCGAAGCCCTGCCGGTGCCGGAAGGCAAAGAGGTCAACCAACGGGCACGCGATTACCCGAAGCGATTGAAGGCGACGATCGAGGAGCGGTTGTAAGGGGCTACCCGTCCGCAAATCTCTCAAGGCGAGCGGCAGGTGTCAGCCTGCCGGTGCGTCGGACGTCCCTTCCGCCCGCCCGCCGTCGGCACCTTGCGAGAAGTGCCATGCAACCCCGCATCGGATGGCCCGATCGGTTGTGGTCGCAGCGCCGGCGGCTGACGATCGGCGTGCTGCTGCTGGCGACGTACGTCAATTCGTACCTGCTGTTGTCGGCAGGAGGGTCTTACCGGTCCGTTCCGATCGGCGGGCGATCCTTGGACGGCATCCGGTATCAGTTGAGATTCTCCAGCGTCTGGCGGCCGCGGGGCGTCGAATGGGAATCGTCTTGGGCAGCGATTACGGCCGTCGCAACTTCCCGGGATACGTCTTCTGGCCGCTGATCCAGGTCGACCGGTTCGCGTGGCATCCTACGGAAGAGCAGTGGGCCGCTATTCTGACTGACTGACGTCGATGCCGTTCGATAGACGCCGCGAACGTGCGAACGCCTCCGATGAAGCACCCCGGCTGCTTGTAGAGACAGTCGTCAAATATTCGTAAGACGGGCTTCCAAGCCAGTCGAATAGGCCCGGAACTCTCAAAGGTGGACTTTCCCACGTTTGGTGGGCGCTCGATGAAGAGCGTATCCTTGAACGGAAGGAGCGCCCTGCATGTCGGAAGCACGTCGTCAGTTCACGGTCGAGTTCAAACAGGAAGCCGTGCAGCTCAT